>NZ_DATCUY010000572.1:0-11287 GCF_036567245.1 Achromobacter sp.
GGCGCCCAGTTGGCGCGAGATCAGATCGGTGGCGGAACCCGCCTGGAAAGGCACGACGATGCGCACCGGATGCTGCGGCCAGTCGGTCGCCTGGGCGCCGGCCTGGGCGGCGAAGGCGACGGCGGCGGCGCCTGCCAGCGCCCGGATGAGACCAAACTTCATGAATTCCCCTTGATCGCGTTATGGAGTGCGTGCAGGGATTAGACGCAAGCGGACGGCGCAGGACTATTGGTATTTGCATCCATGGATCACTGGATCCAATTTGTGTTATTTTTGCGGTTATCTATCATGGCGGCTTCGTGGGGCCTGTGCGAGGCTCCTTTTAGTGTTGACTGGCCCTAACCCTGGATCCCCAATGCTGCAATTCCAGAAGACAGCGATCAGCGCCGAAGACGAGGCGTACCTGCACCTGCAGCGTGAAATCCGCCTGGGCCGCTACGCACCCGGCCAGCGCCTGGTGCCCGAGGTGGTCGCGGCCGAGATCGGCACCAGCCGTATGCCGGTGCGCGGCGCGTTGCGCCGGCTGGCTTCCGAAGGGCTGGTCGAGATCCGCGCCAACCGCGGCGCAGTGGTGCGTGGCCTGAATCAGCAGGAAATGCTGGAAGTGTTCGAAATGCGCTCCGTGCTGGAAGGCCTGGCCATGCGCAACGCAGTGCTGCACATGGGCGCCGAGCACATCCGCCGCCTGTCCCTGCTGCTGGAGCAACTGGAGCAGGGGCCGGGCGAACACCTGGACTGGATCACGGCGCACCGCGAATTCCACGAGTACCTGTGCAGCTTCTGCCAGCAGCCGCGCCTGCTGCGCCAGATCTCCGAACTGCATTCCGTGGTCGAACCCTACATGCGCCTATGGGTGGCGCAGCCCGGCCGCGTCCTGCGGGTGCGCGAATCGCACCAGGAATTGATCGCCGCGCTGCAGACCCGCGACCCGGCGCGCTGCGAGGCGGCGATGCGTCAGCACGTGTTGAACACGGTGCCGGCCCTGCAGGCGTTTCTGGAGCAGGCCGCCTAGGACTTGCGGCTTTGCTCTAGACTGGCGTCATCCTCCACGCGCCCCGTCCTGCCATGACTGCATCCGCCGACCTCATACGCCGCCTGGACCTGTTGCCGCACCCAGAAGGCGGCTACTACCGCGAAACCTATCGCGCCGCCGATTCCGTGACGCGCGACGACGGCGCCCGTCGCTCGGCCAGCACGGCCATTTACTACTTGTTGTGCGACGGCGCCTGGTCCACCTGGCATCGCATCCGGTCCGACGAACTCTGGCATTTCCATGCGGGCGGCGCGCTGCTTGTCCATGTGCTGGCGCCGGACGGCGCCTACGCCTGCCTGCGCTTGGGCGACGCGCTGGAGGATTCCGAAGCCGCGTTCCAGGCAGTCGTGCCGGCCGGCAGCTGGTTCGCGGCGGAACTGGCCAACCCGGCAGACCCGGATGGTTACGCGCTGGCCGGTTGCACGGTGGCGCCGGGATTCGAGTTCAGCGAGTTCGAGTTGGCCGACGCGGCCGAACTGCAACGCCTATACCCCGCGCAGGCCGGCCTGATCGCGCGCCTGGCCCGCTAGCCGGCGCCTTTCGCATCTTGTGCCGCGGCTTGCGGCTTTTTCTTGCGCCCGAACTTGGCCTCGCTTGCCAGCACGCCCGCCACGATCAGGCCGGCGCCCACCAGCGCCAGCGCCGGCAGCCGGTCACCGGCCAGGCGCCCAACGATGCCGCCCCACACGGGCTCGCCCGCATAGATGACGGTGGCGCGGGTTGGCGACACCGATTTCTGCGCCCAGTTCATGGTCAGCTGGATGATGGCGCTGGCCAGCCCCAGGCCGATGGCGGCGCCGGCCCATAGCCACGAGAATTCGGGTACCGCTTCGCCCATCACAGGCATCAGCGCAAACGACACCAGGCCGGCTGTCAGCAACTGCACGAAGGTGACGCGGCGGCTGTCGACCTTCTTGGCAAAGTGGCCGATCAGGATGATCTCGGCGGCAATCGCCGCGGCCCCGGCCAGCGTCGCGGCTTCGCCCGCGCTGAAGTTCAGGGCGCCGGCCTGCGGACCCGCCAGCAGGATCAGGCCGGCGAAGGCCAGCGCCACGCCCACCCAGCTCATCAGGCCGGGCGGCTTCTTCAGCACGGCCCACTGCAGCAGCGGCACGATGGGCACGTACAGCGCGGTGATGAAGGCGGACTGGCTGCTGCTGATGGTCTGCAAGCCGTAGGTCTGCAGGAAATACCCCAGGAACAGGGCGCAGCCGATGGCGATGCCGGCGCCGACCTCCTCGCGGGTGATCTCGGCCATGTGCTTGCGGAACATCAGCAGCGCCATCAGGCCGGCGATCGTGAAGCGCACGCCCACGAAGAACAGCGGCCCGCTGTGCTGCATGGCAATGTGGATGATGAGGAAGGTGCTTCCCCACAGCATGGTGACCAGCACCAGGGCGATTTCCTGGCGGGACAGGGCGAACATCGAGGTCTTGGACTTCACGGTCTGCTTCAGGCGCTACGAAATGGCGAGCAATATACAGCGCTTCGGTGACCGCTCACCGAACAGATTCCCGGATTTCGACCGGAGCAGGCATATAGCCGGGAGTAATATGGCACGTCCGGCGGCCTCAGGCCGCCGGTGACGACAAGCCGCTGCACGCCTCGTTTTTCTCGCTGCCGCCACGCCTTTTTTGGCGGCGTCGGCGAAGCTGGGCGCGCAAAGCGGCCACAAAAAGATATCGAGGAGAAGCACAAGTGGAGAAGCAAGAGTCGGGCGGCTGGTATTTCGGCTGGAATATCGTAGGCGCCGCGACGGTACTCACCCTGTTGACCGTGGGCCTGCGCATGGGGGTTGGGCCGTTCTTCCTGCCCATCGCGGACGCCCTGGGCTTCACGCGCAGCACGCTGTCCGCCATCGTCGCTCTCGGCATGCTCTGTTATGGGCTGGCCATGCCGCTGGCGGGTTATCTGGTTGGCACGCGGGGCACGCGCTTCGTGCTGCTGACTGGCACCGCCATCGTTGTGTTGTCGATCATCTGGACGGTCTTCGCGCGCGGGCCGATCGAATTCCTGCTGTCCTTCGGCGTGGCGCTGTCCATCGGCCTGGGTTTCACCAGTCCGGTGGCGCTGACGCCGGTGATCAGCCGCTGGTTTACGCGCCAGCGCGGCATGGCGCTGTTCTTCCTTTCCACGGGCTCCATGGCCGGCATTGCGCTGATGACGCCGACCCTGACCTTCGCGATTTCGGCCGTGGGCTGGCGGGAGACCCTGCTGGCCTTTGCCGTGCTGTTCGCGCTGCTGACGGTGCCGGCGGCGCTCTTCGTCATGCGCGATGAAGCGCCCGAGCATACCGACCTGCTGCCCCACCAGATCATCGACAAGGCGGGACCCGCCAAGGCCGCGGCCAGGCGGCCGGCGCCCAATGTGCGGGCGGCGTTGGGCTCGCTGCCGTTCTGGCAGGTGGCGCTGGGCCTGTTCGCCTGTGGCTTCAGCATGAACCTGCTGGGCACGCACGGCGTGCCCATGCTGATGGATCATGGCTTTGACGCCACCACCAGTTCGCTGGGCATAGGCCTGATCGGTCTGGTCGCCATCTTCAGCACCCTGGTCCTGGGGCGCATGTCCGATCAGGTCGAACGGCGCGCCATCCTGGCTGCAATCTACCTCGTACGCGGGTTGGGATTCTTCGCGCTGGTCATGGTGGGCGCGCATTGGGAACTGTACGCCGCGGCCACCCTGGGCGGCATCGCGTGGGCCGGCAGCATCGCCTTGTCATCGGCCATTCTTGCGGACGTTTACGGCGTGCGGCTGGTGGGCGTGCTTTACGGACTGGTCTACCTGGGGCATCAGGTGGGCGGCATGATCAGTTCATGGCTGGGCGGCTGGGCCTACGAGACCTTCGGCACGCATTGGGTGGCGTTCGGTTCGGCGGGCGCGCTGCTGCTGGCGGCGGCCCTTATTTCCTTGCGCCTGCCGGCGCGGGACTTGCCCCGCGCGGTGGCGGTGGCCGGGCATTGATCGTCGCGGATTGCGGACGCGATGCCGTCCGCAGCGTCCGCCATCGCATCCGCGACGCCGGATGCGATGGCCTCCGAGACCGTCCTAGCGGTCCTTCAGCAGCGACACCAGTTCCGGCACATAGCGCTCGCCGCCGCCTTGCGTGACCGCCTGGTCGAAGGTGTGCTGCACGGCTGCGCCGATTTCGCGCACCGCGCCCGTTTCCGCGGCCATGGTGTTGTAGTAGGACAGGTCCTTCTGCGCGTTCGACATGAAGAACCGCAGCGAGGACGGATCCTGTTCCAGCAGGTACGGCTTGATGCGCTCCAGCGCCACGCCGCCGCCGCCGCCCTTGGCCAGCACGTCGGCGAAC
Source organism: Achromobacter sp. (assembly GCF_036567245.1). Classification (GTDB taxonomy): domain Bacteria; phylum Pseudomonadota; class Gammaproteobacteria; order Burkholderiales; family Burkholderiaceae_B; genus Achromobacter. The sequence goes on from NZ_DATCUY010000572.1 coordinate 4,347, forward strand.
ACCGCCGGATCGATGTCCGCGCGCAGGGCGCAAGCCGCCGCTTCCGACAGCAGCGCGACCACGCCCAGCGACACATAGTTGTGCAGCAGCTTCATGCGGTGGCCGGCGCCGATCGGGCCGGCATGCGTGATGTTCTCGGCGAAGCAGGCCAGCAGCGGCTTGCATTCCTCGAACAGCGCGGCGTCGCCGCCCACCAGCAGGTTGAGCCGACCTTCGGCGGCTTCCTTGGGCGTGCGCGTCATCGGCGCATCCAGGAAGCGGCCGCCGCATTCCGTCACGGCCTGCGCGACTTTCACGGTGGACGAGGGAATCGCCGTCGAGCAATCGATGATGACCGTGCCCGGGCGCAGACCCGCCAGCACGCCGCCTTCGGATAGCAGCACAGCCTCGACCTGCGGGCTGCCGGTGACGCAAAGGATGATCACGTCAGACTGGGCCGCCAGTGTCGCGCCGTCTGTCACGCTGGTGGCGCCCGCGGCCTTCAGCGCGTCCAGGGGCTGGTTGCCCGGATGCTCCAGCACCGTCAGCGCATGTCCGTGCTTGACCAGATTGCTCGCAATGCCATGGCCCATGAGGCCGATACCAACCATGCCGACTTTTGCCATCTTCCACTGCTCCTGCCATGTAGGGGTTTGTTATGGCGTAAATCTTACTCTGACTTGCGGGCGGCGCCGGCGCGCTTCGAATATGCCGAAAGTAGCCTTCGAATCTTTCGGATGGTAAGGGGCGGGAGCCATTCCTAAAATCGTTCCACTGTCGCAGGCCATGCCTGGCGCGGATCGAACTACAACGGAGACAACCGCCCGCAGGGCGGATACATCAATGCCGCAAACCGCAAACGAGCCGGCGCCCAGCGCCGAGCGCCACTACTTCGAGCAGCTCGCGCAGGGCCGCTTCGTCATTCCGCTATGCCAGGCCTGTGCCAGGCATCACTTCTATCCCAGGGTAGTCTGCCCCCATTGCGGTTCCGACGCCCTGCGCTGGGTAGAGCCCAGCGGCGACGGCGTGGTCTATTCCACCACCGTGGTTCGCAACAAGGGTGGCGACTACACCGTGTGCCTGGTGGATCTCGACGAAGGCCCGCGCCTGATGAGCCGCGTGGTCGACATGCCGGTGGATGCGGTGACCATCGGCCTGCGGGTCAGAGCCAGGGTCGATGCCGTCGAGGGTGCGCCTCTGCTGGTGTTCGTGGGACTGACGGGGGAACGGGCATGAGCAGAAGCTATCGCGGCGCGATCGCCGTGCTGGGTACCGGCATGGCCGGGTTGGGCGACTGCCAGGGCCGTTCCGAACAGGAGATCATCGCCCAGGCCTCGCATCGGGCGGTGGCTGCCAGCGGCCTGAAGATGCAGGACATCGACGGCATCATCACCTCGAGCCTGACCTCGCCATGGTGGGTGATGCGGATGGCGGAGTACCTGGGAATCCGGCCTCGTTTTTCCGACAGCACCATGTTCGGCGGATCGTCGTTCATCGCCGACCTGAAGGTCGCCGCCATGGCCATCGAGGCCGGCCAGTGCGACCATGTGCTGGTCTGCTACGGCGCCAACCCGCGCAGCGCGCCCAGCAGCACACAGATCAATCAGATGCGGGCCGCGCTCGACCCGCAGCCCTACGAGCATCCCTACAAGCCGTTCAATCCGGTATCCAGCTACGCGCTGGCCGCCGCGCGCCACATGCACCAATATGGCACCACCCGCCGCCAACTGGCCGAGGTCGCGGTGGCGGCGCGCAAATGGGCGCAACTGAATCCGGACGCCTTTCTGCGCACGCCGCTGACGATCGACGAGGTGCTGGGCGCCAAGATGATCTCGGATCCATTGACGGTGCGCGACTGCTGCCTGGTGACCGACGGCGCCGGCGCCTTCGTGGTCACGCGGGCCGAGCGGGCCCGCGACCTGCATCCGCGGCCCATCTATGTGCTGGGCACGGGGCATGCGCACTGGCACCGCCAGATATCGTGCATGCAGGACGTGACCGTCACGCCTGCGGTGGACTCCGGCCGGGCCGCGTTCGCGGAAGCCGGCTTGACTCCGGCCGACATCGATCTGGTCGAGCTCTACGACGCCTTCACCATCAATCCCATCCTCTTTCTGGAAGACCTGGGATTCTGCGCCAAGGGGGAAGGCGGCGCGTTCATCGGCGGCGGGCGCATCGAGCCGGGCGGCGACCTGCCGATGAACACCAACGGCGGCGGCCTGTCTTTCACGCATCCGGGCATGTACAGCATCTTCCTCGTCATCGAGGCCGTGGCGCAGCTGCGCCGCGAGGCTGGGGAACGCCAGGTGCCCAAGGCCGATGTCGCACTGGTGCACGGCAACGGCGGCGTGCTGTCCAGCCAGGCCACCGCGATTCTCTCCCACTCCCTTTGATGGCCGCCATGATGAACAAGACAGTAGATTGCGCCGCGCAGGCGGTGGGGGACATCCCGGACGGCGCCACCGTTCTGGTCAGCGGTTTCGGCCTGTCCGGCCAACCCGTGGAATTGCTCGATGCGCTGGTGGAACAGGGCGCGCGTGAACTGACCGTGGTGTGCAACAACAGCGGGGCCCGCGATAGCGGACTGGCCCGGCTGATCCGATTGGGCCGTGTGCGCAAGCTGATCGCCTCGTATCCGCGCGGCGCGGAGTCCCAGGCGTTCGAATCGGCCTACGCCGACGGATTGATCGACTATGAATGCGTGCCGCAAGGCACGCTGGCCGAGCGCCTGCGGGCGGCAGGCTCGGGCCTGGGCGGATTCTTCACGCCCACCGGCTACGGCACGCTGCTTGCCGAAGGCAAGGAGACGCGGATGATCAAAGGCGTGGGGCACGTATTCGAGGAACCCTTGCACGCCGACTACGCGCTGGTGAAGGCGTATTGCGCGGATCCCCTGGGCAACCTGGTCTACCGCAAGGCGGGGCGCAATTTCGGTCCGCTGATGTGCATGGCGGCGGCCACCGCCGTCGTGCAGGTTCATACGCTGGCGCAGGTGGGCGGACTGGATCCGGAGCACATCGTCACGCCCGGCATTTTCGTGCAGCGCGTTCTGCGCATTCCCGACGCCCAACTGACTGGAGTCCTGCAATGATCGAACGATATTCCCGCGAGGACATCGCGCGCCGCGCTGCAGCTGACATCCCTCCCGGCTCCTACGTCAATCTGGGCATCGGCTTGCCCGTCAAGGCGCTCGACTACTGGCGGCCGGAGCACGGCGTCATCGTCCATAGCGAGAACGGCATACTCGGCATGCGCGCACGCTCGGAGGCCGACCCGGTCGATCCCGACCTGACCAACGCGGCCAAGCAGAGCATCGCCATGGCCGCGGGCGGCAGCTACTTCAATCATGCCGATTCCTTCGCCATGATGCGCGGCGGGCATCTGGACTACTGCATCCTAGGGGCCTACCAGGTGTCGGAAACCGGCGACCTGGCCAATTGGTCGCTCGGACAGCCTGGCGTGGCCGCGGCGGTGGGCGGCGCCATGGACCTGGCCGTGGGCGCCAAACGGGTCCACGTGCTGATGGAGCACCTTACCCGCGACGGCCGGTCACGGCTGCGCCGGCTATGCGACCTGCCGCTGACGGGGGCGGCATGCGTGGACCGGGTCTATACCGATCTCGCCACGCTCGACGTCACGCCCGAGGGCTTCCTGGTGCGCGACAGGGCGCCGGGCCTCACCCGCCAAGCCCTGCAGGCGGCGACCGATGCGCCGCTGCGTTTCGCGGAGGATCTGCCCGATGCCGCTTGATTGCTCCCTCGAGGACTTCCGCGGCGAAGTCCGCGCATTCCTGCAAGAACGCCTGCCCGCCGACCTCAAGCGCAAGGTGATGGATCATCAGCGGCTGGACAAGCAGGACTTCCTGCGTTGGCACCGCATCCTGAACGAGCGCGGCTGGGTCGCGCCGAACTGGCCCGTCGAGCATGGCGGGGCCGGCTGGAGCATCGAGCAGCGCAACCTGTTCGACGAGGAGTGCGCCTTGGCGGGTGCGCCCGAAACCGTGCCGTTCGGGCTGCGCATGGTGGCTCCCGTCATCATGGCCTATGGCTCCGCCTGGCAGAAAAGCCACTTCCTGCCGCGCATCCTCAGCGGGCAGGACTGGTGGTGCCAGGGCTATTCCGAACCGGGTGCGGGTTCCGACCTTGCTGCGCTGAGTACCCGCGCTCGCCGCGAGGGCGACGTGTTCGTGGTGAACGGCCAGAAAACCTGGACTACCTACGCCCAGTACGCCGACATGATGTTCTGCCTGGCGCGGACCAATCCCGAAGCCAAGGCACAAGAGGGCATTTCCTTCCTGCTCATCGACATGCGCAGCCCCGGGGTGTCGTTACGCCCGATCCGCACGCTGGACGGCGGAGAAGAGATCAACGAGGTTTTCCTCGATGAGGTCGTGGTGCCTGCCTCGCATCTGGTCGGTGAAATGGACCATGGCTGGACCTACGCAAAGTATCTGTTGTCGCACGAGCGTTTCGGCGCCGCCCGGGTGGGGCGCGCCAAGCGCGAACTGGGCCATCTGCAGCGGCTGGCGGCGCAACGCAAGGTGGACGGCCGTCCTTTGGCCGAAGATCCCGTATTCGCGCAGCGGCTGGCGCAGCTGGAGATCGATACCCTGGCCCTGGAGCAGACCAACCTGCGGCTGATTGCGCGCGACCAGCGCGGCGCGGGGCACGGCGCGGAAGCGTCGATATTGAAGTACCTGGGGTCCACGCTGGCGCAGCGCATCAGCGTAGCGCTGGTCGACACGGCCGGTTCGCATGCGCTCGCCTATGACTCAGGCGCGCTGGAGCGCGACTATGCGCGGGGCGGTCCGACAACGGAAGAGGAACTGGAAGCCATGCCCGGCTTCTATCTCAATCTGCGCAAGATTTCGATCTACGGCGGAACGGACGAGGTTCAGAAGAACATCATCGCCAAGCTTGCGTTGGGCGAGGCCGACGATCTGAGCGTAGACCAGCGCGCGCTCGATGACGCCGTCGGACGGTACCTTCAGGGGGAGTATCCGCCTCCCGCCGCCCGGCCCACGTTGCCCGGCGATGCGGACCCCGAGGCCTCGCCGCACTGGCGCGCCTTTGCCGGCATGGGGCTGCTGGGCTTGGGGTTGCCGGAAGCGGCGGGCGGGATGGATGGCGGGCTCGAGGACTTGTGCGTGATCATGCAGCGTTTCGGACGTCATCTGGTGGTCGAACCCTACGACGCCAGCGCGCTGCTTTGCGGCCAACTGCTGGCGCGCCTGCCGCAAGGCGAACGGGTGTGCGCCTTGTTGGCCGGGATCGCGCAAGGAGCCGCGCCGTTGCTGGTTCAAGCGGAACCAGATGTGGATTGGCCTGTCGACGATCTGAGCGTGACCGCCGTGCGCGAAAGCGGCGGTTGGGTACTGAACGGCGTGAAGCGGCGCATACCCTATGGCGCGGGCGCCCGGCAACTGCTGGTCACGGCAAGCGACGAATCGGGAACGGCGGTATTCCTGGTCGAAGCCGATGCGCCCGGGCTGGAGCGCCGAGGTGCGCCCGGCCTGGACGGTCGTCCCTATGCGGACATCAGGTTGAAGGACTGCCGCGTCGACAGCGCCGCATGGCTGGGTTTGGCAGGCGACGCCTTGGAGTTCGCGGCTGACGCGACGCGCGTGGCGCTGTGCGCGGAAGCGTTGGGCGCCATGCAAGCGCTGCTGAACGCCACCCGCGACCACGTCGCCGAACGTCGCCAGTTCGGCCAGCCCGTCGGCCGCTTCCAGGCGGTGCAGCACCGGCTGGCGGACATGCTGTTGGCCCTGGAGCAGGCGCGTTCGCTGACCTGGCTGGCGGCAGGCGCGGCGCAGTCGGACGCGCGCCTATGGGCACGGCGGGTGTCCGCCGCCAAGGCCAGTTGTGGCGCCGCCGCGCGCTATATCAGTCAACAAAGCATCCAGCTGCATGGGGGCATGGGCATGACCGACGAGCTTCCGGCAGGCCATTACGTCAAGCGGCTGTTGGCTATCGAATACACGCTGGGCGACACCCGGCACCATCTCAACCGCTATCAACGGTTGGCGACGGCCTGAGCCGCGCCGCTGAACGAGGTACACCATGAACTTGCCCGCCGCGTCGCCGTCCCGCGACCTTTCCCCAACCACCCGCTACGTCCTGCAGGGGCGAGTGGCCGTGATCTTTCTTGATAACCCTCCCGTCAACGGCCTGGGCGATACCGTACGCCGGGGCATCCATTCGGGGTTGGCCCTGGCGCTGGCCGACGAGGGCGTGGACGCCATCGTCATCTGCGGCGCCGGCAAGGCATTCTGCGGCGGCGCCGATATCCGCCAGTTCAATACGCCTGCCGCCACCGCCAAGCCCATGCTGCGCGACGTCATCGCCGCGATCGAGGCATCCGCCAAGCCGGTGGTGGCGGCCATCCATGGCTTCGCCTTGGGCGGCGGGCTGGAACTGGCTCTGGGATGCCACTACCGCGTCGCGCAGGCGGGTTCCAAGATGGGGCTGCCTGAAGTGAACCTCGGCCTGGTGCCCGGCGGCGGCGGTACGCAGCGCCTGCCGCGATTGATAGGCGTGCAGCGCGCGCTCGACATGATTCAGTCCGGCAAGCCCATGGATGCCACGGCGGCCATGGCGGTCGGCTTGGTCGATGCGGTCGCCGAAGGCGATCTGCTGGATTTTGCGCTGTCCTATGCGCGCGAGCGTGCCGCGCAGGACTCGCATCCGCTCGCTGCGCGCCGCACCTTGGACGCGGGCGGAGTGGATTTCGCCGCGGCGCGGGCCGGCGTCAATCCCAAGGCGCGCAACGCGATTGCGCAGCGAGCAGTCGTCGATTGCCTGGAGGCCGCCACACGCCTGCCTGTCGAGGCCGGGCTGGATGAAGAGCGCCGCCTGTTCGACGCGCTGGTGGAGGGCGATGCCTCCAAGGCGCTGCGCCATCTGTTCTTCGCCGAGAAGGAGGCGCCGCGCGTCGCCGGCGGCGGCAGCGCGGGCCGGATC
>NZ_DATCUY010000573.1:0-19732 GCF_036567245.1 Achromobacter sp.
GGCGGACCGTCGAGCCCGCGCAACGCAAGCATTCGGGAGTCTGAGGCCATGGGCATCGACCTTGCTTTGGTATGGGCCGTCATCATCCTGTTCGGCGTGATGATGTACGTAATCATGGATGGCTTCGATCTGGGCATCGGCATCCTCTTTCCGCTGATCCGCGACCGCGAGGAACGCGACGTCATGGTCAACACCGTGGCGCCCGTGTGGGACGGCAACGAGACCTGGCTGGTGCTGGGCGGCGCCGGCCTGATGGCGGCGTTCCCGCTGGCCTACTCGGTGATCCTGAGCGCGCTGCACCTGCCGCTGGTGTTCATGCTGCTGGGCCTGATCTTCCGCGGCGTGGCGTTCGAGTTCCGCTTCAAGGCGGACGAGCACCACCGTCCGCTGTGGGACCGCGCCTTCGTGCTCGGCTCCGTGTGCGCCACCTTCTTTCAGGGGGTGACGCTGGGCGCCTACATCGAAGGCATTCCGGTGGTGGACCGCGCCTACCAGGGCGGCGCCTGGGACTGGATCAGCCCGTTCTCGCTGTTCACCGGCGCGGGACTGGTGGTGGCCTACGCGCTGCTCGGCTGCACCTGGCTCATCATGAAGACCGAAGGCCGCCTGCACCGCCACATGTGCGACATCGCGCGGCCGCTGACGCTGGCGCTGCTGGCCGTGATCGCGGCGCTCAGCATCTGGACCCCGCTGGCGCAGCCGCAGATCGCGCAACGCTGGTTCAGCCTGCCGAACATGTTCTGGTTCCTGCCCGTGCCCCTGCTGGTCGCGGCGGCCGGCTTTGACCTCATCCGCCGCGTCAAGGGCATGCCCAATGCCGGCCCCTTCATGCTGTCGCTGGCGCTGCTGTTCCTGGGTTACAGCGGCCTGGGCATCAGCATCTGGCCCGCCATCATCCCGCCGGACGTGTCCATCTGGACCGCGTCCGCCCCGCCGCAAAGCCAGGGCTTCGCGCTGGTGGGAGCGCTGACGATCATTCCGATTATTCTCATGTACACCGCCTGGTCGTACTACGTGTTCCGGGGCAAGGTTCGTCTCGGCGAGGAGTTCCATTGATGAACCATTCCCAACCCTCCCTGCCCTCGTGGCGCAGCCGCCTGCTCTGGCTGGCGATGATCTGGGCATGCAGCGTCGCGGCGCTGGGCGTGGCCGCCTATGCGCTGCGCCTGGTGATGAGAACCATCGGCATGTCGACCTGAACCCGACCCACGCAAACGGACCCGCCCATGAAGCGCTATGAACGGCTGACAGAAGAAATCACCGCCTCGATCCGATCGGGCCTGCTGCAGGCGGGCGACCGCCTGCCCTCGGTGCGGCAGACCAGCGCCAGCCGCGGGGTCAGCCCCTCGACGGTGTTCAAGGCCTACTACCTGCTGGAGGCGCGCGGCCTGATCCGCGCCCGCGACCGCTCCGGCTATTACGTGCTGCGCGCGCCGCACGCCACGCTGCCGGAACTCGACGGCCTGTCCAGCGCCAGCGCCGGCCGCCATCCGGTGGACGTCAGCGACAACGTGCTGCAGGTGCTCAACGCCACCTTGCGCCGCGACATGCTGCCTTTCGGCTCGGCCTTTCCCAACCCTTCGCTGCTGCCCTACGGACGCCTGGCGAAGTTCATGGCGTCCACGGTCCAGCGCCTGGATCCCTGGGGCTCGATCGACGACCTCAGCCCGGGCGACGCCGCGCTGCGCCGCGCCATCGCGCTGCGCTACCTGGCCGATGGCATGTCGGTGCCGGTGGACGACATCATCATCACCAACGGCGCGCTGGACGCGCTGAACCTGAGCCTGGCGGCGGTCACGAGCCCCGGCGACGCGGTCATCGTGGAGTCCCCCACCTTCTACGCCGCGCTGCAATCGCTGGAACGCAATCACCTGCACGCCATCGAAGTGGCCACGCATCCGCGCGAAGGCATAGACCTGCAGGCGCTGGAGCAGGCCATCCTGCGCCATCGCCCCAAGGCCTGCTGGCTCATGACCAACTTCCAGAACCCGCTGGGCAGCCTGATGCCCGACGACAAGAAGGAAGCGCTGGTGCGCCTGCTGGCCAGCCACGACGTGGCCCTGATCGAGGACGACGTCTACGGCGAGCTGTACTTCGGCGAAAGCCGTCCGCGCCCGGCCAAGGCCTTCGATCGCGATGGCATCGTGATGCACTGCTCCTCGTTCTCCAAGACCCTGGCGCCGGGCTACCGCGTGGGCTGGGTGGCTGCGGGCCGCTACACGCGGCGCATCATGCGCAACAAGCTCACCACCAGCCTGGCGACCGCGGCGCCCACCCAGGCCGCCATCGCCGCCTATCTGGAAAAAGGCGGCTTCGACCGCCACCTGCGCCAATTCCGCCAGGCGCTGGCCCAGCAGCAAGGGGAATTGCTGCAAGCCATCGCCCGCTACTTTCCCAAGGGCACGCGCGCCACGCGGCCGCTGGGCGGCTACTTCGTGTGGGTCGAGCTGCCGGCGCACATCGACACCCTCAAGGTGCACCGCGCCGCGCTTGATCATGGCATCAGCATCGCGCCGGGCCCGCTGTTCTCGGCGTCCGGCGCCTTCGGCAACTTCCTGCGCCTGAACGGCGGGCATCCCTGGAACCCGGAGATGGAGCAAGGCATGGCGACATTGGGGAAGCTGCTGGCCGGCGGCTGATCCGCGGCGTAACCCTCAGCGCTTTCTCGCGGCTTCCAGCTCGCTGCGCAAGGATGCCGCGTCCGGCCGCAGCGGCAGCACCAACGCGCCCTTGCGGTCGATCGCGCCCCAATCGCCGCCGACTACCACCGAGTGCTCGCCTTCCGGCACGATGACGCAATGGCTGCAGACCGCGGCCAGGCCGCCGCTGAAAGGCTCGGCCCACGCATAGGAGGTGGCCAGCGCCAGGTTCAGTTGCTTGTCGTAGTACGCCATGCCTTCCGGCCGGCGCCCGCGCGCAAGCCCTTCCTCGAACTCGTCCGGGCCATTGTCGTACGTGATCACCGGCACCGACCGGCCATCCGGCCGCACCCAGCGCCAGGCGTCGGCGACGCCCGCGGGCGTCAAGCCATCGTCGCCGAATTGCATCCGGCGCAGGATCTCGGGATTGAAGACAATGCCGCCGTTTTCCTCGCGGGCGCAGTGGTCCACGATATCGAACACGCCTTCGTCGGTCTTGTCCGAATAGATGCAGGAAAGCTCGAAAGCGGCGGCGTTACCCGACGCCAGGGCCAGCGTCGTAAGCAGGGCAGTTATCAGCATGCGCCATTCTAAGATACCGCCCCTGGCATGCCACCGGCCTCAGTTCGCCGTCGCGCCCGAATCCTTGACCGCCTTGGCCCAGGCCGCGATCTCGCTCTGGATGAAGGCGCCGAATGCGGCCGTGTTCAGACTGGAGGCCTGCGCGCCCTCTTCCATCAGGCGCTGCTTGACGGCCGGCGCCGCCAGCGCGCCGCTCAGGGCCTGGTTCAAGGTGGCGACGACGGCATCGGGCGTGCCGGCCGGCGCGACGATGCCATGCCACGACACGGCCTGGAAGCCGGGAAGACCGGATTCCGCCATGGTCGGGATGTCCTGCATGGCGGGCGAGCGCTGCGGCGAGGTGACGGCCAGCGCGCGCAGCGTGCCGGCCTTCACGTGCGGCAGCACGCCGGGAATGGTCGTGAACATGAAGTCGATCTGGCCGCCGATCAGGTCGGTGATGGCGGGGCTGCCGCCCTTGTAGGGGATGTGCGTGAACTGGAGCTTTGCGGCGCTCTTGAACATCTCGCCGGCCAGATGGCCGGGCGTACCCGCGCCGGCCGAGCCCATGTTGATCTTGTCTCCCTGCGAACGGATGTAGGCGACCAGCTCCTGCACATTCGCGGCCTGCACCTGTTTGCCCATCACCAGCACATTGGGCACCGTGGCCAGCAGCGTCACCGGCGTGAAGTCCTTCACGGCGTCATAGGAGATGCGCGAGTACAAGGACGGATTGATGCCATGCGTGCTGGCGGTCGCCAGCAGCAGCGTGTAGCCGTCCGGCGCGGACGTGGCCACCTGTTTGGCGGCGATGGTGCCGTTGGCGCCGCCCTTGTTGTCGATGACGATGGTCTGCCCCAGGGTCTTGGCGGCCTCCGCCGCGACCGTGCGCGCCAGGATGTCCGAGGTGCCGCCGGCCGAGTGCGGCACCACCAGCGTGATCGGCTTGGAGGGAAAGGACTGGGCTTGCGCCGCCGGCAAGGCCGGCAGCAGACAGGCGGCCAGCGCGGCGCGCGCCAGCAAGGAAGTACGGAACATGGAAGTCTCCTGGTTTGTTATCGGTCGCGGCGCCGTCGGCGGGCGCCGTCAAATCGCCGCGGCTGCGCGGCCCTTCAGTCCGAGCCCAGCTGCAGCTTGTTGGGCTGACGTTTCTCGATGGCCCACTTCAGCAGCGCGGCCGAACGGTAGATGCCGTGGGCGAACTTGCCGTAGGGCAAGGTCAGGAACAGCGCCATCACCACGCCCAGGTGGATCGCCAGCAGCAGCGCCATCGCGCCGCCGTCGCGGCCGGCCAGCAAGGCCAGGCCGGTAGCGCTGGTCAGGAACAGCAGCGCGATGAAGCCGCGGTCCATGGGCTTTTGCGCCGCGTCGCCCTGCTGCGGATGACGCTTGAGGTTCAGCCACAGCAGCCCCGCCGGCCCGATCAACAAGCCGATGCCGCCTGCCGTGCCCAGCAGCACCGGCGCGCTCCAGAACGGGTACGGCGCCTGCAGGTCAAGCAGGTAGTGGTACAGCGTCGCTACGCAAGTGGCGGCGAAACACAGCATGAACCCGTAAAACGTGAAGTGATGGAACCGGCGGCGCCACAAAGTAAAGGCGTCGTCCGCGTTGTTGCAGCCCTTGCCATGTCCGCCATCCAGATAGCGCAATCGCAGCGCGTCGTGAGCCGCTTCCGCCACCGCGGCGCCTGTGGCCGCCCCCGGGCTGACATTGCGCCAGAAGCGCGTCACGCCCACGCCCAAGGCCAGCATCGAGAAGCCGAACACCACGCCGAACATCAGCGCCAGCGTGTTGTGCGGGAACACGGCATAGAAGTTGCCCGCCATCGGCTCGTGGAACAAGCCGCCCGCCATCAGCACGGCCAGCGTCAGGAACAGCGCCAGACCGGCGGCAGTCGCCAGCGACAACACCAGGCCATTGCTCTTGTACAGCGCGCCCAGCGCCGCGGGCCAGGCGTAGTCGGTGTAGGTCTGCACCCGAACCCGGGCCATGGCCTGCGGCACGTTCACCGCGAACTCGTGCGGCGGCGCGTACTGGCAAGCGTGCAAACAGGCGCCGCAGTTGTGGCACAGGTTGGCCAGGTAGTTCAAGTCGGCTTTGCCGAATTCCAGGCGGCGGGTCATGGCGGGAAACACCGCGCAGAATCCTTCGCAATAGCGGCAGGCGTTGCAGATCTGCATGACGCGCGCGACTTCGGTTTCATCGCCGGTCAGAAGCGCCGCCTGGGGCTTGGCCTGTTTGCCTAGCCAGCGCACCGGCTGCTCGGCCATGACAGGCGCCGCCTCGGCGTGCGGCGTGGAAAAAGACTGCGCCTCGCGGGCCAGGGCTTCAAGCTGCTTCATGTCGTGTTTCCGCGTGGTGCCGGCCGCGCGCGGCGGCGGCGGCTTGGGTGCCGGCGATGCGGCCGAAGGCCGTGCCGATGGACATGCCCACCCCGGCCGTGTAACCCTTGCCCAGTACATTGCCGGCCATCATTTCGCCCGCGACGAACAGGTTGTCGCTGGGCATACCGTCGAACCGGACCGCGGCGGTGTCGTCCACCTTCAGGCCCAGATAGGTAAAGGTGATGCCAGGCCGCAAGGCATAGCCATAGAACGGCGCCGTGTCGATGGGCCGCGCCCAGTGCGTCTTGGCCGGCGCCAGGCCCTCGGTATGGCAGTCGTCCAGCGCGGTGTGGTCGAACTTGCCGACGCGGCAGGCCGCGTTGTAGTCGCGCAGGGTCTGCTCGAAGACCGCCGGGTCCAGTCCCAGTTTCACGGCCAGCTCCGGCAAGGTGTCGGCCTGCACGCCGGGGAACACCGGCGGCATGAAGCGGCCCACGGCCTTGGCATCGATGATGGAATAGGCGATCTGGCCCGGCTGCATGGCCGTCAGACGGCCCCAGATGGCATAGCGCTTGGGCCAGAAGTCTTCGCCCTCGTCATAGAAGCGGCGCGCCTCGCGGTTGACCACCACGCCCAGCGACACGCAGTCGATGCGCGTGCAGATGCCGCCGTCGTACAGCGGCGCGCGCGCGTCGATGGCCACGCAATGCGACTGCGACGGATCGCCGATGCTGTCCGCGCCCGCGTCCAGCATGAACTTCAGCAGCACGCCCATGTTGTAGCGGGTGCCGCGGATCAGGAAATTGTCGGCCGGCCATTCGCCGCGCTCGTTCTGGCCCCAGGCCTCGCGCAGCCACTCGCGGTTGGACTCGAAACCGCCGGCCGCCAGCACACAGGCGCGCGCCTCGATGCGTTCATCGCCGATGCGCGCCGCCACGAAGCGCCCGCCGTCCAGCTCCAGCGAGTCGACCGGGGCGTCGTAGCGGATCTGTACGCCCAGCGCCTCGGCGCTGCGGTAATAGGCGTTGACCAGCGCCTTGCCGCCGCCCATGAAGAAGGCATTGGTGCGCGCCACGTGCAGCGCGCCGGACAGCGGCGGCTGGAAGTTCACGCCATGGCGGCGCATCCAGTCCCTACAGGTGGAGGATTCGCGGATGACCAGGCGCGCCAGATGCTCGTTGGTCAGCCCGCCCGTCACCTTGAGCAGGTCCTGCCAGTATTCTTCCTCGGGATAGGCCTCGATCAGCACGTCCTGCGGCGCATCGTGCATGCAGCGCAGATTGCGCGTGTGCTGCGAATTGCCGCCGCGCCACTCGCGCGGCGCCGCTTCCAGCAGCAGCACGCTGGCGCCGGCCTCGCGCGCCATCAAGGCCGCGCACAGCGCCGCGTTGCCCCCTCCCACCACCAAGACATCGACCATGCCGTTGTTCCTCTTGCAAGGAACGGACTGTAGCGAGCAAGCGCGCCCGCCGATATCAGCCAGGCGTCAACAGGTCTTCATGAATCGTGAAGGGTCACCACCGGCCATTTGCCCTCGCGCGCCAGCGTGCGTGAGACGTCCGCCAGCACCAGGCGGGCGGCCAGGGCCGCGGGCGACAGTTCGTCTTCGGACAGGCTGGCCAGCAAATTGGGGCGGTACAGGTGCGCGTCATCGATGCGCGCCATGTGCAGCTGGCCCGGCGCGATTCGCGCCATGGCGGAACTGGGCTGGATGGTGGCGACGTGGCCCAGTTGCACCACGTCCATCAGCACCGGCAGGCCGTCCACATCCACCGCCACCAGCGGCGTGCGGCCCGACTGCTGATACGCGTTGTTGACCAGCGCCCGCAGCCCGTGGCGGCCGCTGGGCAGGACCAGCGGCAGATGCGCAATGGCTTCGATGCGGGTGGTGTCGCCTGCCGGCAAACCCGGCATGCCGGGACGGGCCAGCAGGAACAGCGGCTCGTCCAGCAAGGGCGTGACGCTCCAGCGGCGCGCGGATTCGGCCTGGAACACGATGGCCAGATCCAGCAGGCGGCCGTTGAGCATGTCGCTCAAATGGCCCGACAGCGCCTCCACCAGATGCAGGCGGATGTCGGGATAGCGCTGGTTCATGGCTTGCACGAAAGGCGCACCAAGGATGGCGGCAGTAGTGGAAGGCAGGCCCACGCTGACGTGGCCCGCCAGCCTGGCCTGCTGCGCCGCGTGCACCGCATCATCGGCATGGCGTAGCGCCAACTGCGCCTGGCGGAAGAACGCGAGGCCCGCATCGGTGGGTTCCACGCCGCTGGCGCTGCGCCGCAGCAGCCGGGTAGACAGTTCGCCCTCCAGCCGGCTGATCTGCTGGCTGAGCGCCGAGGTCACCATGCCGATGGACTGCGCGGCGCGGCCGATGCTGCCCGCCTCCACGACGCGGACGAAGTAACGCAGTTGGCGCAGTTCCATGGGCGGCCCCGGCTTTCCATAAGGGATGACAGGGCCGATTGTAGAGGCTGGGCCGCTGCGCCTCAGTAGCGCGCGTCCTTCGGCTTCTTGCCCTGCGGCCAGTCCTTGTCCTTGCCCGCGAAGTCCGGACGCGGCATGTGGGTGAAGTATTCAGCCACGTCCACTGCGTCCTGGTCGGACAGCACCCCGCCCTCGCCCCAGCTGCCATGCGTATTCACGCCCATCGGCATGCTGTTGCGGATGAAAGCCGCGGCCTTGTAGGTGCGAGCCAGGCCTGCGCCGATGTTGAAGGACTCGTCGCCCCACAAGGGCGGGAAGGCGATATCGCCCGAATGGTCCTTCTTGCCTTCGCCGTTGACGCCGTGGCAGGACGCGCATTGGGCCGCATACAGGCTCTTGCCGCGCACCGGATCGGGCACCAGCTTGGTATCTATGGGCCAGGCATTCTCGATCTGCACCTTGGCGCCGTGCGGCACATCCTGGGCCAGCCACTTCATGTAGGCGATCATGGCCTTCATCTCGGCCGAGTCCTTCTCCAGCGGCTTGCCGTTCATCGAACGCATGA
Source organism: Achromobacter sp. (assembly GCF_036567245.1). Classification (GTDB taxonomy): domain Bacteria; phylum Pseudomonadota; class Gammaproteobacteria; order Burkholderiales; family Burkholderiaceae_B; genus Achromobacter. The sequence goes on from NZ_DATCUY010000573.1 coordinate 8,514, forward strand.
AACAGCCGTTGATGCGGTCCTCCAACGTCACCACCCGGTTGGCGCGGGGATTGAATTGCGGGAACGTGTTGACCGTGTTGATGTAGGGCGCGCCCAGGGGCTTCTTGCCGCCCTGCACGTGGCAGCTGTTGCAGTTCAGGCTGGCGCCCGTGTTCTGCGGCAGCAGGCGGCGCGTCTCGGTCAGGAGGCGCTTGCCGTAGTTGATCTGGTCCGCGTTGGGCTGTGCAGCGATCTGGGTATCCGATGGGATGGTGTAGTCCGGCAAACGCTTGCCATCCTTGTCCAGCACCGGGAAGGTGCTGCGCGCGCCTTGCGCCGCGGCCTCGGGTTCCGCCGTGGCGACCGTCCAGCCGCCCACGGCGACCGCTGCCGCCAGCAGCGCGGCGATCCTGATGTGCTTACTCATGCTTGCCTCCACCGATGTTCGGCTTCTTGCTGGCCAGGAACTCGCGGATATGCGCAACGTCCTTCTCGCCGATCGCGGGCGCCTGGTTGGTCCACCCCGTGCGGATGAAATTGATCACGTCCGTGATATCGCGGTCGCTCAGGTGTTTGAAGCCCGGCATCGCGAACGTCATGGCGTCCGTGTCGTTGGACGGCATCCTGCCGCCTTCCAGCGTGATCTGGATGATGGACTGCGGGTTCTGCGCAAACACCGCCGAGTTGCCCGCCAGCGCCGGGAAAATACGCGGCATGCCCTGCCCGTCGGCACGGTGGCACACCACGCACTGCTCCGCGTAGATGACCGCGCCGCGCGAGTCGTAGCGGCCATCGCGCAGGGACGCGGTGGTGCTGTCGGATTTGGGCGGGAAGGCGGCGAGCTTGCCGCCGGCCGCGGGCAATTGCTTCAGGTAGGCCGCGATGCTGGCAAGGTCGCCATCGGTGAAATAACGGGTGCTGTGCTCGACCACGTCGGCCATGGCGCCGAATGCCGCCACCTTGTCGGTACGGCCCGTCTTCAGGAACATCTCGATGTCCTGCGCGCTCCAGGATTGCAGGCCCTGGGCCTCGCCGCGCAGGCTCTTGGCGCGCCAGCCGTCGATCACGGCGCCGGACAGGAAGGCGTCGCCGTCCGCCAGGGACAGCGCCTGCTCCTGGTAAGCCAGGCCGCGCGGCGTGTGGCAGGCGCCGCAATGGCCTGGCCCTTCGACCAGATAAGCGCCGCGCACCAGCTTTTCATCGGCGCCGGCCGGGGCCGCGAACTCGCGCTTGCCTGCGAACAGCAGCTGCCACCAGGCCATGGGCCAGCGCATGTTCAGCGGCCACGGAATGGTGGAATCCGCGCTGGGCTGGCTGACGGGCTCGACCTGCGACATGAAGTAGGCGTACAGCGCCTGGACGTCCGCGTCCGGCATGATGGCGTACGAGGGATACGGCATGGCCGGATACAGGGGCGTGCCGTCCTTGCGGATGCCGTACTGCACCGCGTTCTTGAAATCCGCGTAGCTGTAGCCGCCGATGCCCGTCTGCTTGTCGGGCGTGATGTTCGACGAATAGATGGTGCCGACCGGCGTCTGCATCGCCAGGCCGCCCGCGAAGGGCTTGCCATTGGGCACGCTGTGACAGGCCACGCAGTCGCCCGTGCGCGCAATGTAGGCGCCGGCCTCGACCAGCCGCCTGTCGTTGATGTCGACGGACGCCACCGCGTCGGCCTTGCGATTCGCCGTCAGCAGCTGCGCGCCGCCGATGGCCAGGCCCGCCGCCGCCAACAGGCCCACCGCCGCCTTGATCCCGATCCTCTTCATTACTGCCCTCCGTTGCGCGCTGGGCAGCGTGCACGTCGGGGTGTTCGTACGGCCTGTCCAGCTTATGGAGGAAGCTTACGCCTTTCGGTAATAAGTTAATGACCGAAAAGCATATAACTTGAGGGCTTGTTTGATTTGCCGCAAGCGGGCGCGCGGCGGGTGAAACCGGGAGACGCAGCCTCCCGGCCCGCCTGCTGCTTAGGCAGGTATCGCCAAGCCCCGGGCCACCGCCGGACGGGCCACGAAGGCCTCCAGCACCCGGGCGACATTCTTGAAGCGCGCGAACTCCACCAGTTCGCCCGCCTCGTAATAGCCCACCAGGTTGCGCACCCAGGGCAGGATGGCGATATCGGCGATGGTGTACTCATCGCCCATCACCCAGTCGCGCCCCGCCAGGCGCTGGTCCAGCACGTTCAGCAGGCGCTTGGATTCTTCCACGTAGCGGTCGCGCGGACGCTTGTCCTCGTAGTCCTTGCCGGCGAATCTGTGGAAGAAGCCCAGCTGACCGAACATCGGACCGATGCCCCCCATCTGGAACATGATCCACTGCAGCGTCTCGTAACGACCCGCCGTATCCGCCGGCAGGAACTTGCCCGCCTTGCTGGCGAGGTAAATCAGGATGGCGCCGGACTCGAACAGGCCCAGCGGCTTGCCGTCTGGACCATTGGGATCGAGGATGGCCGGAATCTTGTTGTTCGGGCTGAGCGACAGGAACTCGGGGGAAAACTGATCCCGGGCGTCGAAGCTGACCCGGTGGACCTCGTAGGGCAACCCGGTCTCCTCCAGCAGGATCGACACCTTCACGCCGTTGGGCGTGGGCAGCGAATACAGCTGGATGCGGTCGGGGTGGCGGGCCGGCCACTTCTTGGTGATGGGGAAGGCGCTGAGGTCGGTCATGCGGGGGGCTCCAGGAGGAGGGGCGGAATGGTCGGGGTAATCCTAGCGCAAATCCGGGCGGCCGCGCCGCCAGATGAATTCCCCTAGCGCAGATCCTCGGGATTCATGGACGCATCCCGAACATACATGTCGCCCGCCTCAGGCTCCAGCGTGGCCTCGATCTCTGGGGGGAACGCCGGGATCTTGCTGGTCTGCATGACCGCCCAGCGCATGATGGCGTGCAGGTAGTTGAAGGGTGCCATGACCAGATACATGAAGCCCGGGCTCTGCGCGTCATTGGCGAAGATACGCTCCTTACTGAAAGCGAAACTCTCGCGCTTGCCGTCGACAGGCATGCAGTACAGGACCGCATCCAGCACCGTCTGAGGACCCTCTTCCATGTACCGGCGCAAGAACTCCCAGTGAGAATAGGCGTTCTCCACGCGGCTGGTGGCGATACAAAAGGCGAAGGTCTCCCTCACCGTGACGCCGTCCTCGCCCAGCATCAGGCCGCGTATGTCCCAGTTGAGCCAGCCGAACGTGCCCTTGCCCCGGCCCAGCGTGAAGTAGATCTTGTCCCAGGGCGCCGTCAAAACCGTCCCATTCAGCCGGAAAACGTGCACCAGCCGACGCTTGCGGTCCAGCGCGATGGGGTAGTAGGTCCAGCGGAACATCTCCTTGCACGCAACCCAGACGCCAGCCAACCCCAGCGCGGCGAACATCGCCATGCCGAAGAAGATCGCCTCCCAGAGGCCATTCTCATTGGGCACGTTATCCACCACCAGAATCCAGGCCAGCATCAGGATGCCGCCCACGCCAAAAGCCACGCCTATGGCCCCGATCAAGGCGATAAAGCCTCGCCAGCCATACCAGCGGTCCACCGACAGCAGGCTGTTGGAATTCATCTTCACGACGCAGAGCTGCGCCAGCAGCGGCACATCGAGACGCTTCTTTTGCTGCAAGCGATGCTCGCGGTCGAACTCCGAAAGCGGACGATCGTTAGGGAACCTGGACATCAGTCCCGTAAAGTCCATCACGCCCCTCCCAAGGCCACGCGCAGGCTGTTCATTTCTTGCTGCACTCCATAGTAGTAATCGGTCCCGGCCTGTCCCTGCAGCTTTCCCCACAGACAGCGTTTTAGCCATTCATCGATCTTGTTGCCCTTGAACTTCTCTATCAATATCGCGACGATGATCAGGAGCACCGCCGCGATCAGGCCCACGACCGTGGCTGACAGGGCGAACGCGCCGATGACAACCAGGCTGAGGATACCCGAGGCAAGGTAAAGCCCGCCCATCAAGCCGTTCTTTTCAATCGCGAATTGGTCTTTGGCGGATTTGAAATCGAACACGGCCATGATGACGCCGGTGACCACGCCTATGCGGCCGCCCCATCGCACCAGCAGGGAACCGGTGGTTTCAAGCCCCACCCCTATTCCCAGCCGCATGCCAGCGGCCTGCCGGCTCTTGAGCGCCACGCCCAATACGTCGGCCACCGAGCCGCCCGCCGATGCGATTCCGACCACGAATTTCCAGCTCGCGTCGCTGCGTTCGTGAGGCATGGCCGATTCCAGGTCGCTCCAGAGCTTGTACACCGCCACGGTCTGGAACAGGCAGCCGACGACCCCGACACGGACGTCCGTGTTGATCGCGGTGCGCCAGCGCGACAGTTCCCGGGCTTCGTATTCCTCGACCGTCATGGTGGTCTGGGCCAGCGCCCTGGCCCTATCGGCGGCCCGCAGGTCCGTTGACACATTTGCCGCGGCATCCCTGTCCACCAGCATGAACCAGCGCTTCTTGTCGGTGCCTTCCAGCTGTTCGCCGCGCACTTCCAAACGCCGTAGCTCATCGGCCACCGCCTGCTCCATCTGCCGCATGTTCACTTGGCTGCCATGCTGGCGCAGGACCTCGCGGATCAACGCGGCGCGGAATGCCTTCTTGCCGCCCTCGACTTCCACGATTGCCACGTTCTGCCGCGCCAGCAGGCCCACGTACATCGCAAGCTTGCGCGCGATACCGCTATCCACGCCCAGCCTGAGTACATGCACCACCGGCCCCATGACCTGCTCCAGCAGGCGCGCGGTCTTGTCCATCTGCCCTTCGCTCAGCACCTTGAGCCCGGTCTTGTAGGCCTCGTGCAGATTGCCCCAAGGGATGGCCTTCCAGTCGAGCGCCGCTTCGTGCGCCTCGACCACCTTCTTGACCACGAAATCCTGGTTGTGGAACATGGCGCGCAGCAACAGGTTGCGCGTGTCGTCCGGTTCCCCCTGTAGCCAGTCCGCATACTGTTTGAAGCAAATGCGCTTGTCCTGGGTTCCGTCAATGCACAACGCAAGAACCGTCTGGTAGACCGCACCGCTATCCGCGTTGTTGGAGTCGTAGTTGCACTCAAACGAATCGAGCGTTTTCTGGCAGGTAATCCACGCCACGTGCGCCTTCGCCAGAGGCACGATGGTCGCGGCGTCGAATTGCGCCAGACGCTCGTCGAATCCTTTTTGCCACGCCCTGCGCGCGTTCTCGTCGTAATTGTCGAAGTACTTCGACCAGGCTTCCCAGCGAACCTTGCCGCGCTCGGCCTCGGTCGGATGGCGGTAGTCTTCCGCCTCGGCCATACGCTGCTTCTTGTTCTCCGGCATCAGCCAGTCCGCCAGCATCTGGCCCACCGCCAGCCCTTCAGCCCCCGACCCTCCCGGGCCAGCTCCCATATTCGGGGTCGTGGTCCCATAGACGGTATGGTTGGTGGCATCCCGGCCTCTTTGCTCCAGGAACTCGCTCTCGGCCGACTGCATGATGATTTCGCTGAGCGACTCGATGGACTTCGACACGGTCAGGGGACGCAGGTCCTCCTTGTTCGACACGAAGTCGTCGAAGCGTATGCGCATCAGCCGCGCGATATCCTGCAGGATTCCGGTGCTGTCCGGCAGCGCCAGCATCAGGCCCTTGCCGGGCAGGAACGCCTCTGCAGCGTTCTCGATCATTTCCCCCATCCAGCCCTTCACGTCGTAATAGCCGACGGTGCTCCAACCCAGCAGCTGCTGCTTCTGATGTTGATCCAGGTCGCGCTTGCGATGCACCTGGTAGTCCGCGGCCGTATCCTTCAGGGTCTTGATGCTCTTGGCATTGGCGTGCTTGCCGCTGCTGAGCCAGGCCTGCACATCGAACTTGAACATGTGCCGCTCGCGCATGTCGGCGCCCTTCTTGCCCTTGTGCGCCTTGCACACCTCCTTGGTCCACTGCACGTCCGAAAACGCCAACCATACAAATGTCGCGTTTCTTGCGTTCGGGATGGTCAGCAGCGAAGCCTTGGCCTCGTGGTCCATCGTGCAAGTGAAGGTCCGGTCGCAGTCCTGCACCGGCTTGTCGAGATCAAAGTTGTACAGGGTGGCGTTTTCGTTGACGTAGTAGCCCTTCAGTTCAGAGCGCGCCTCGTCATAGACGTACAGATAGCCCGGACGCAGCAGCCGCACGCCGTAGCGCGCGCTGTCGCCCAGGGGCCTCTCCGCCAGCTGCGGCATATTCAAGTCGCCATCCAGCGCCGCAAAGGCGCCGTCGTTCTTCAGCACCGCGTAGCGCAGCGGCATGATGGGCAGGCCGATCCGGTGAAACGGGCAATCCTCCCCGCAATCCAGCGACGAGCGCTTCTTCCCGCAGTTCTTTGCATCATCGGCCATCGGGCTCTCCAGTTCGTTCCATATCCGCGCGCACGCTGGACCAGTCCTCATCCGACAGATCCTGGACCGCAGCAAGGTAGGGGTAATCATCTTCGGGCCGCATTGCCGCCAGGCAGGCGCGTACCCGCTCATGGCGGTGGAAGGCAGGGTGCACGTCCAGGCCATGCCGTGCAAACGCCTTGCGTTCCTGCGCCGTCGCCAGGCCCAGCGTCCGGGCCGTGCGGAAATGCGCCATCACCGTCTGGCCCAACGCGACGCGCCCTTCGGGCGCCAGCGTATCCAGATCTGACAGCACTTCATTCAGGGCCTGCACCTGGGTCAAGGCGAAGGATTGCTCCACGCTCAACTTCGGGCGCGCCGCCGCCTCGGCGTCGGGGCGCGCCACGGCGCACCATGCGCCATCCAGATGGAACACGAAGCGCTGCACCGGCCCGCAAAGCCAGGCCAGCTGCGCCGGGTCCAGCATCCATGGCAGCTGGACCAACACACGCGGGTCGAAAAAACGGAAGAAGCACGGTCCCTGGCCCGCGATGTCGACGATCATCCGCGACCGCAGATGCACGGCTACGGCATCGGCGGGCTGATCGGAGTGAAGCAACAGCCCCAGCCAGAGATCCCCGCCATCAAGCAAAGCCTGATTCAGGCTGGCCAGCGCCAGCGCCTTGTCCGCCGCTGGCATGGCGGACAGATCCACCAACCGGGGCATGAGGCCCGGCATTTTCCGCAGCGCCGGCGGCACCAGGGCTTCGGCCTGGACGCAGGCCGGCACGCCGGGCGTCCGTTCATCCTGGATGAGGCCGAAGCCATAGGCGTTGAAGGTCTGATAATCGAGCATGCCGCCGTCCTCCCGCCTCAGCCCAGCGGCACCACGGCGCCGCCCCGCTGGGCCGCGCCGCGCACCCGAGCTTCGCACAAGGGACTGGCTTCGTTGAAGGCCAGATTCGCCTGGCTGCTTTCCGGGCCGACCCAGTTGTGCACGCCAGCCTTCAACTCGACCTTGCCCGGCGCATGCAGCTGGATGCCGCCGCCTTCCACTCGCACGTAAGCGCCGCCCGCGGTTGCCAGCACGCGCTTGGCGGCCTGCACGGTCACGCCGGCCTGCGCCGAGGCGAAGGTCACCGCCTTTTCGGCGGACAGCGTCATCTTGGCGTCCTGGCTGTGCAGGCGCAGCTTGCCGCCGGCCGCATGCAGCAGCAGTCCCTGGCCCTGCACCGGGCTGCCACCGGGCGCCTTGCGTCCCAGTGTGAACAGCACCGCGCCGCCGGCCACGCCCATCGCAACGTTGGCGCTGCTAACCCAGTTCACGTCCGGCGCCACCTGCGCCAGGGTCGCGCCGGCCACGAGAAATGCGTCGGCCGGCGTGTACTGCCCGATGCCGCTGGGCGCGCTCACCTGGAGCTGCGGTTCGCTATAGGCCGCGACGGGCTCGCCTTCGGGCGCGTCCTGTTTCGCATCGATCACCTCCAGCACGTGCTTCAGCGCGTCCTGCGCCGGCAGCGTTTCCGGATCGCCTTCCAGCACCGCCTTCTGGCGCGTTGCCGCCTGCGCCAACTCCTCCGCCGCGCGCATCGCATTCTCGATCTGCAGGCTCGCCTCCTTGCTGTCCAGCAGCGCACCCTTGGCGTTCTCGCGCGCGTCCGCGCTGATCAGCAGCCCGGCGCCGCCGCGCAGCGCCACTGCTTCGCGGGTCGACAGTTCCGCGCCGTGGCCCAGATCCTGCAGTCTCTCGTTGTCGCGCTGCTGCTTGATGTGGCCCAGGTTCAGTCGGCTCTCGGCCTGCGTGGTCGAGGCCGTCAGGCGCGACTGTCCGGGCGTATCGTCGTGCACCAGCTGGTTGTAGCCACCAGTGCCCTGCCCGCTGCTGGCGAGCGCCTGCGTCTTGAAGCCGGACATCACCACGTTGTGCGCGTGGCCGTCCGCCCCGCCCGCGAACCAGGTGGGCGCGTTGCCGGTGGCGTTGGCGGCGCCGCCCTGAACCTGGTTGTGCGACGCGTCCTCGGCGCCTGCGCCGTTGTAGAGCGCGCCGACCACCACGGGACGGTCGATGTCGCCGTGCAGGAACTCGACCAGCACTTCCTGGCCGACGCGCGGCACGAAGTTGCCGCCCCAGTCGCCGCCCGCCACCGATTCCGCCACCCGTACCCAGGTGCCCAGTTCATTCTTGGCGGGCGCGTTCTCGTCGCCCGAAGGATGCTCCAGGCGACTGCTGGACGCCTTGCCGCGCTGCCAATGAAACTGCACCTTGACGCGGTGATCACGGTCGGTGTGCACCGGGGCCTCCGCGCCCACCACCAGCGCCGTCTGCGCGCCGTACACGGTGGGCCGGGGATGCAGGCGCTCGCCATGTCCGTCGCGCGTGACCTTGCGGAATTCAGTATCAATGCCGATGCAGGTAAACGTATTGCGGTAAAAGTCGGCCTCGGCCGCCTCCGGACCGCTCTCGCCCAGCGCCTCGCGCACGGCGCGGCCCAGGTCCTCGTCGAAATTGTTGCGGGCCTCATGCCGCACGGCGATCGCTACATAGGCGGACCCGCCCTCCTGGTAATGCCCGGTCAGTTCGAAGCGCTGGCCTGGCGCCAGCGTGCGCACGGTGCCCGCGCCCTCGCAGCTGTCCTGGCCCACGCGCAACGCGGCCAGCGCAATATGCGCCAGGCGTTCGCCCTGCGCGCTGTCCTCGTAGGCGTACTGGCCGGGATAGTCGTTGACGACCAGATCCATCGCGCCCTTCGAGACACCGCCATCGACCTGCGCCGCTACTGGTCTGGCCTGGGTGCTGCGGTAATCCCAGCTGGCCATGCGCACCGCGTTGGTCTGCCAGCGCGCGCGCCGGCTCCACTGCTGGATGCTGTCCTCGGTCTCCGTGACATCGGCGCGCGCGAAACGCACGCTGGCCTGCGAGCCGGGCTGAAACGCGCCGTTATGGTCGGCGATGATCAGCGTGTGGCTGCCCTCGCCTTCGCCGGCCTCGTGCTCTACCCAGTAGAACAGGCCCTCCTCGGCCAGCAGACGCTCGACGAAGGCGTAGTCGGTTTCGCGATACTGCACGGTCAGGCTGCGCTTGGCGTACGCGGCACGGTCCTTCACCGCCCAGCGCCATTGCGGCGCGAGGCCCCCCTGGTCCTTGTAGTCGCCGAAGATGCTGTCGACGATTTCAAAGACGGTCTTGTCCTGATAGGCGAAGCTGTCGCGGCGCGCGCGCAGAAAAGCGAGCCAGGGCTCCAGCGTCAGCCCGTAGCGCGCCATGCCACCGTTGGCACCCTGGAACTCCGCCGCCGTGACGTAGCCGTTCCAGACGCGCGGTTGTTCGCGGCCCAACGCGGTCTGCAGGCGCAGGGTCGCCGGCTTGCCCAGCAGCTCGGACAAGGGGATGCCGGCATCGTCGGACAGGGCGGTCAGTTCGAGCCGGAACGCGCCGTCCGACAGGGTCTCCGTGGCGGACAGCGTTTCGGCCACGAGCCGATTGGCGCCCAGCGGCGTGCGCAGGTCCAACAGGCGATTGGCCTGATCGACCGACGCGATCGACATTCGGGAAAGGCCGGTGTTATCCAAAGGCATGTCAGGCTCCGGCGTCAGGCAAGGCGATAGCGGAAATCGCCGTTCTTGCCGGCGGTCACGCGGATGCGGGCGATGGCCTCCCCTTGCGCCATGCGGCCCAGCACCTGCTCGGCGATCTGCGGCAACAGCGTGCCGTTGAGGATGTGGTCCACATTGCGCGCGCCGGTATCCACCTCGGTGCAGCGCGCCAGCACGGCCTCCACCAGCGCCTCATCCCATTCGAACAGGGCGCGGTGGTTGGCCTGGACTCGCTGCGCGATGCGTCCGAGCTTCAACCCGATGATGCGGGCCAGCGCGTCGTCATCCACCGGGTAATAGGCGATGGTCTTCATGCGGCCCAGGAAGGCGGGCTTGAAGGCCTTGTACAGCTGCGGCGTCAACAGTTCCTGCAAGGCCTCGGGGTCGGGCCGCTCTTCGACGCTCTTGTTCAGGCACGCCTGCATGATGGCCGACGAGCCGACGTTGGACGTCAGGATGATGAGCGTGTTGCGGAAGTCGATCTCGCGCCCTTCGGCGTCATCCATCACGCCCTTGTCGAACACCTGGAAGAACAACTCCAGTACGTCCGGATGGGCCTTCTCGATTTCATCCAGCAGCACCACGCTATAGGGCTGGCGCCGCACCGCTTCGGTCAGCACGCCGCCCTCGCCATAGCCCACGTAGCCCGGCGGCGAGCCCTTCAGGCCCGATACGCTGTGGGCCTCCTGGTACTCGCTCATGTTGATGGTGACCAGCTTGCGTTCGCCGCCGTACAGCACGTCCGCCACGGCCAGCGCGGTTTCGGTCTTGCCCACGCCCGAAGGGCCGATGAACAGGAACACGCCCTTGGGCTTGTTCGGATCCTCCAAGCCGGCGCGCGCGGTGCGCACGCGCTGGGCGATGGCATGCAGTGCATGGTCCTGGCCGATAACGCGCTCGGCCAGCAGGGGTTGCAGTTCCAGCACTGTGCGGATTTCGTCGTTGACCATGCGGCCCAGCGGAATGCCGGTCCAGGCCGACACGATCTCGGCGATGACCTGAGCGTCCACGAAGGCGGGCACCAGCGGCGCCTCGCCCTGCAGGGTGCGCAACTGCTGCTGCAGTTCGGCCAGTTGCGCCTGACCGGGCGTGGCGGCGGGTTCGGCGGCCTTGCCCGAGCGGCGCTTGCCAGCAGGCTCCGGCTCCGCATCCACTCCCGCCGCTTCCAGTTCCTCACGCAGCGCATGGATCTGCCTGACCAGCTCGCTTTCCTGCGCCAGCCGCGCTTCCGCGTCCGTCAGCGCGGCGCGCGTGGCGTCCATTTCCTGATCCAGTTCGCGCAAGCGGGCGGACTGTGCCGCGCCCGCCGCGGCTTCGCGGCGCAGGGCTGCACGCTCGGTCTCCAGGCGCGCCAG
>NZ_DATCUY010000574.1:0-5802 GCF_036567245.1 Achromobacter sp.
GATCCGGCCCCAGGCTGGGCCGGTGCGCGCCGCGGGGGCGCGCAGCCAGGCTCATGGCGGGTTACAGCGCGCTTTGGACGCGCCCGGCGACGTCGGCGGGGACCCACTTGGTCCAGACGTCGGGTTTGTTCTTCAGGAACCACTTGGCCACGGCGCTGGCTTCGTCGCCGGACTCTTCCATGTGGGCCAGGGTTTCATTGATCACCGGCAGCGGCACCGAGACCTTGGACAGGAATTCGGTGAGCTTGGGGGCTTCCTCGGAGAACTTGGTGTTCACCGCCGTGAAGACGGGATTGTCGGGATAGGCGCTGGGCTCGGGCTTGGCGCACTTGGGCGACGTCAGGCACTTGTGCTTTTCGGCGTCGTAGGGCGGCATGTCGAGCTTGACCAGGTCCATCGCGCCGACCAGCGGCGTCGGCGACCAGTAGTAGAAAACCACGTTCTGCTTGCGCTTGTAGGCCGACATCAGCGCCGCCTTCTGCGCCGCGCCCGTGCCGGGCGAATACAGCGTGTACGAGTCGTCCAGCTTGAGGGCGTGGAACAGGTTGTTGCTGGTGATTTCGCAGCCCCAGCCTGCCGGGCAGCCGTAGAAGCGGCCCTTGCCGGGTTCTTCCGGATCCTTGAACTTGTCCTTGAACTTCGGCAGGTCGGCCGCGGACTTCAGCTCAGGCAGACGCTCGGCCGTGTAGCGCGGGATGTACCAGCCCTCGGCGCCCATGTAGAGGTCGCCGATGCGCTTGACCTTGCCGGTCTTCTCGGCGCGGTCCCAGGGTTCGGCAACGCTGTTCAGCCAGATCTCGGTATTGATATCCAGATCGCCGCGCTCGAGAGCGGCCAAGGCGGGCAGGGTCTCGGTGGGCAGGGTTTCGGTCTTGCAACCGTAGCCCTTTTCCATGATGAAACGTTCGACGTCAACCAGGACCAGGTTGGATTCCCAGTTCATCGCGCCGAAATTGACCGGACGCTTGATTTCGCACTGGGCCGGGTCGGCGGCTTGGGCCGCACCGGCGAAGGCGAACAACACAGCCGCGGCGGCCAGGGTCTTGACAGGGGTAAAACGCATTGGCTTTTGCCTCCATAGGTTCAGGCACACACGCCAGGTTTGGGCCCGGAGGTGCCATGGAGCTAAGGGGGTTGTGCGGAAGACGGGCAGAACCGCCAATACAAACCGACACTAGCAACAAGACGGTCCGCGAGGATGCGTCGTCTTGCAAGACAGGAGCTTCAAAAACGCAGTTTTTGAAAACCCACAGAAAGTGAACAAACTGAACGAAGAAGCCAGCATCTTAAACGAAATTGATGCTCAACCCAACCCCACACCGGAATGAATCAGATACATTTCGGGAAATAATGGTCCGGGAATACCCGCATCCACAGGGGGTGGAATGGCAAATTCCCCTAAGGGATTTTGATTCAAGGACAAAGATACATTAAGTTAAAAATAGATTCTTATCTACACACTTTAGCGGTTTCAAAACGGCCGGAATTGCCTGACCCGGCCGTTGCGCGGACACCTTCCGACGGGTTTCCGCCGTCATTTTCCCTTTTGCAGCGGCCACTCCATGGACGCTTGCCGGCCGCTATCCGTTCTTGCCATACATATAGTCCCGGCGCCAGGGATAGGCCTGGTCCGGCGGATTGTCCAGCTCGTCGGGCCGCCCCGTCGCCGGGTGCTGGCCCAGGATCTGATGCAGCGCTATCCAGCCATGCTCGAACCCCATGGCGCAGCCGGCCAGGTAGAGGCGGTAGGCCCGCAGCGAGCGTTCGCCCTGCTCGCCGCCCAGGATACGCGCGGCTTCGGGCAGGCGCGCCTCCAGCGCATCGCTCCAGGCCCACAGGGTGCGCGCGTAATGCGGCCGCAGGTTTTCCACGTCCACCTCTTCCAGCCCGCCGTTGGTCAGGGTTTCCATCACCACGCTGATGTGGGTCAGTTCGCCGCCCGGGAAGATGTATTTCTCGATGAATTCGCCCATGCCGTTGCCGAGTTCGGCGTTGTAGACGCCGGCCGCGGTAATGCCATGGTTCATGATCAGTCCGCCCGGCTTGAGCAGGCGGCGCAGCTTGGCGAAATAGCCTTCGAGCTGGGCGCGGCCCACGTGTTCGAACATGCCGACCGACGCAATCTTGTCGTAGGGCGCGGATTCGTCCAGCTTGCGGTAATCGAGCAGCTCCATGCGGACCCGCCCGGCCAGCCCCTGCTCCTGGATCAGCTTGCTGACATAGGCATGCTGGTTGCGCGACAGCGTGATGCCAGTGGCGTCCACGCCGTAGTGCTCGGCCGCCCACAGCAGCAGGCCGCCCCAGCCGGCGCCCACGTCCAGGAAGCGCTCGCCTTCCCGCAGGCGCAGCTTGCGGCAGATGTGGTCCAGCTTGGCTTCCTGGGCCTGCGCCAGCGTCATGCCCGGCTCGCGGTAATAGGCGCAGGAATAGACCCGGCGCGGATCCAGCCAGAGGGCGTAGAAATCGTCCGACAGGTCGTAGTGGAACTCGATCTGCTTGGCATCGCGCTCCACCGAATGGCGCCAGACCGACACCACCTTGCGCACCAGTTCGGTCAGCCAACCGCCGCGCGCCGCATCCACCGGCGAACCCGGCAGCAGCGCCGATGCCGCCGCCATGACATCGCGCATATTGCCTTCGATGTCGATGCGGCCTTCGACGTAGTCCTGCCCCAGAACGCCTACCGCGCCTTCGGCCAGGTGCGCCAGCGCGGTCTTGTCATGCGCGACGAAACGGACGCGGGGCTCGGGCGGCCCCAAAGTGGTGCCGTCGGGCAATACTAGCTGGACAGGCACCGGCAGGGCCTGGAGTTTGCGTTCCACAACACTCAACAAAGGACTCACGACCACTCCTCTGGATACGTACGGACGGCAATGACTTTATCGGAAAAAACCTGAAATTTGCTTGTAAGGTTGCCCGTGATACAGTCGTCTACTTGGCCCAAAACGTGCAACAAACCGCATCCGGGCCCTGTCACTGCGCTACCCCGCAATCCACATGCCCCCATCACAGTCTTTTCGCAGCGGCCTGCCCGGCTGGCTGATACTCATGGGCGCGCTGACCGCAATCGGTCCGTTCGCCATCGACATGTACCTGCCCGCGTTCCCCACGATCGCGGCAAACCTGGGCGTATCCCGCGGTGATGTCGAACGCACGCTGGCCGCCTACCTGATCGGCCTGGCGATGGCGCAAGTGTTCTACGGCCCGATGGCCGACCGCTATGGCCGCAAGCCGCCGCTGCTGGTAGGCCTGACGCTGTTCATGATCGCCTCCCTGGGCTGCGCGCTGTCGGGGTCGGTCGAAGCGCTGACCGGCTGGCGCGTGGTGCAGGCCATGGGCGGCGCCGCCGGCATCGTGATTCCGCGCGCGGTCATCCGCGACCACTACGAAACCCATGAAGCCGCGCGCGCCATGTCGCTGCTGATGCTCATCATGGGCCTCGCTCCCATACTCGCGCCGCTGGCAGGCGGCCAATTGCTGGCCATCACCTCGTGGCGCAGCCTGTTCTGGGTGATGCTGGCCGGCGGCGCGATGCTGATGGCCGCCGTCATTCTCATCATGAAGGAATCGCTGGCGCCCGAGCGCGTGGTGCCGCTGCGTTGGGAAACCATACTGCGGAATTACCGCGACCTGTTCGCCCATCGCGGCTTCATGTCGCACAGCCTGGCCGGCGGCTTCGGCCAGGCGGGCATGTTCGCCTACATCATCGGCTCGCCGCGCGTCTTCATCGAGCTCTACGGCGTGCAACCCCAATACTACGGCCTGCTGTTCGGCACCAACGCGCTGTCGCTCATCATCTGCTCGCAGATCAGCGCCCGCCTGCTGCGCACCTACACGCCCCGCCAACTGCAACGCCGCGCCCTGACCTCGCTGGCCTGCGCCAGCCTGGCCGCGGTGGCGCTGACGCTGGCCGGCTGGATGACGCTGCCGCTGTTGATGCTGTGCCTGATCTGCTACATGGGCAGCCAGGGTTTCGTGAATCCCAACTCGGCGGCGCTGGCGCTGTCGGACCAGGGCAAGCGCCTGGGCGCGGCGTCCGCGCTCTTGGGGACGCTTCAGTTGTCCTGCGGCGCCCTGGCTGGATTCGCCGTCAGCGCGTGGCAGACCGACAGCGCCCTGCCCTTGACGACCACGCTGGCGACCTGCGCCTGCCTGTCCTGGATCTCCGGCCGCGTGGCGCAATCGCACACCAGCTAGCCTGCCTGCTTGATTTAATTACGCTTTTCGTATTAGAATCTAAGTCTTCACATGAAGTTTCCCGTGCAGGACTACTATGCTTTGTAGTTCAGCACTCTGACCCCAACCGCGCAACGTCTGGCGATTCCCCAGGAATTCCCAGAGATTCTTCCAAGAATTTTGCGGGTGGCAGGCAGCGGGTATAAGCACTGGGGCGGACCAGACTGGGCTTTAACGGCCATTCCGATCCCCCCTCATCCACTAAGACTGGGTGGCCGGCAAAGGCAGCGCAAGCGCCTGTACAGCCCGGCGGCTGAAACCCTGTCTACCCCCCAAGCGATGCGCGACAAAAGAATGACCTAAAGAGGTGCATCCATGGCACGCGTATGCCAAGTGACCGGCAAAGGCCCGATGGTGGGCAACAATGTTTCGCACGCAAACAACAAGACCAAGCGTCGCTTCCTGCCCAACCTGCAATCGCGCCGGTTCTGGGTTGAAAGCGAAAACCGCTGGGTCCGCCTGCGTGTTTCGGCCAAGGCCATCCGCACGATCGACAAGAACGGCATCGACGCCGTGCTGGCCGACATGCGTGCCCGCGGCGAAATGGCCTAATCGGCCTCCCCGCCAATCTACATACTAGGAGCACGACATGGCCAAAGGTATCCGCGAAAAGATCAAGCTCGAGTCGACTGCCGGCACGGGTCATTTCTACACGACCACCAAGAACAAGCGCAACATGCCTGAAAAGATGCTGATCAAGAAATTTGATCCGGTCGCTCGCAAGCACGTTGACTACAAGGAAACCAAGCTGAAGTAATTCAGCCGGTTTTCCTGGAAGACGAAGAGGCCCTGCATCGCAGGGCCTTTTTCATTTCCAGACCCGCGTGGCGCGGGGGCCGTGTCTATTGCCCCGGGGCGAAGGCCCATGTTCCAATTGGGCCGCTGTCATCCGCCGCGCCTCCAGGCGCCTGATTCCCTCCGCACCCGATACCTGCCATGTTCCGTCCCTGCCTTACCCTGTTGCGCCGCGCCGTGGCGCCGGCACTCCTGGCCCTGGCGCTGACGCCCGCCGCCTCCGCCAAGGACAAGGAGCCGCCCATCCGCATCGGCGAGATCAACAGCTACAAGGCGATCCCCGCCTTCCTCGGCCCGTACAAGAAGGGCTGGCAGCTGGCGCTGGAAGAGGTCAACGCCGGCGGCGGCGTGCTGGGCAGGAAGCTGGAAGTGATCTCGCGCGACGACAACGGCAACCCCGGCGATTCGGTGCGCGCGGCCCAGGAATTGCTGGCGCGCGAAAAGGTCGAGCTGCTGTTCGGCGGATTCCTGTCCAACACCGGTCTGGCGCTGACGGATTTCGCCAAGCAGCAGCAGGTGTTCTTCCTGGCGGCCGAGCCGCTCACCGACAAGATCACCTGGCAGGAAGGCAACCGCTATACCTACCGCCTGCGTCCCTCCACCTGGATGCACGTGGCGGCGCTGGCCCCCAAGGCGCTGGCCTTGCGCAAGAAACGCTGGGCCATCGTCTACCCCAACTATGAGTACGGCCAGTCCGCCGTGGCCACCTTCAAGGCCATGATGACGTCGTTCCAATCCGACGTGGAATTCGTCGCCGAACAAGCCGTGCCG
>NZ_DATCUY010000575.1:0-18773 GCF_036567245.1 Achromobacter sp.
CGAAACCTGCACTACAGCCGGCAGAGGCCGTGGCGCCAGGCGCACGCAAGTTCGCCACCCCCGCCGCCCGCCGCGTTGCAGCCGAGCGCGGTATTGCGCTGGACCTGGTGCAAGGCTCGGGCCCGAACGGCCGTGTGACGGTGGCGGACATCGGACAGGCAGGCATGGACGGGCAGGACCGCATACAGGCCCGGGGTACGCCGGGGGACAAGCGTGAGGCCTGGGCTGCGACGCGCCACGGCGACGTTCGGTTTACCTTGTGGGAAGGAAGCCGTGCCGACAGCCAGACCGCCGTGCTCATCCACGGCATGTTCGGCGACCGCGACGCCTGGGCCAGCTTGGCGCACGCGCTCAGCCGTGCCGGCCTGCGGGTGCTGGCCATGGATCTGCCTTGCCACGGCGCCACGCGCTCGCAGGCGACGCACTTCGAGCATGTCGTGGATACGGTGGCCGATACGGTCACTGCCCAATGCAACGGTCCCGTGACGCTGATCGGCCATTCGTTTGGCGCCGCCGTGGCAGCCCGGGCCGCGTCCCGGCCCGGCATGACCGTGGACGGCCTGATCCTGATCGCGCCAGTCGGACTGGGCACGGAGATCGATCAGAGCTTTCTCACGGGCATGACGCATGCCGGCACCAACGAGGCCGCGCAGCGCGAACTGCAGAAGCTCACCGTCTCCGGCATGACGCCTTCGGGCAACTTCATCGACGCCTTGCGGCAAAGCACCCAGGCGCGGCGCGAACCGCTGATCGAGCTGTGCAGGGCAGTGGGCTGGAATGGGGTGCAACAACTGAGCATAGTCGCGGACCTGGCCAATCTTGCCTGCCGCTGCACGCTGATCCACGGCCGGCGCGACGCCGTCATCCCATGGCGTCACGCCCTGAACGCGCCGCCGAGGACGGCGCTGCATCTGCTGCCGGACGCGGGCCACATGCCGCAATGGGAAGCCAGCAAGCTGGTGGCGGACATTGTGATGGATACCTTGGCGGCGGCACGCTGAGCCGCCACGCCGGTCTTCCCGACCTAGCGCGCGAACTTCAGCGACACATCGACATGCGTGCCGCGGTCGAGATCGGCTCCGGGCGGGAATGTGGATTCCGGCAGGCCCAGCAGTTCCTGTCCGGTGTCCCCGGCTTCTATCCGCCGCGCGATGTCGTCCAGCAGAAGCGTGCGCGTGGCAAAGCCGTGGCCTTGCAGGTTCCGCGCGTATAGCCGGTAAGTCAGGTTGGGCTCGGACCCTTTCATCACGCCCAGGTCGAGCACCACGCCCTGTTCGTCGCGCAGCAGCAAGCGTCCCGGCCGGGCGTAAATGCGGTAGATGCGCCAAGGCGATGAGATGGCCGCGCGCGAGGGCTGGAAATCCGTATGCGCGTTGCTTTTGCGTCGGCCATTAGCCGGCGTCGAACTGTGGGGAAAAAACTTGCCGCATGCATGGGCCAGGCGCGCGAAGGTTTTTTTTACGGCGCTCACGCGCTGCATGCCGGTTGTATTTCCATAGCCGTACTCCATTATGGCGATACGGCGAGGCGACGCGCGTTCAAAGCACCATTCGCGCAGCATACGCGCTTAATCTGGAAGACACGGAAAAAAGGCAAAAGGCGTTACGTAATCGGGATGCTCGTTACGTGTGGGCGGAAAATAGGCGGAAAACAGGCGTTAATGCTACCGAAAATACCGGGATTATCGGCAGATGTGTTAACGCGGTGGTAATTGGAAACGCGCATTGACTTTCGTCGACCCTGCACCCATAGTGGGATTGAAGCTTTTCGAGCATCGAGATTTCCGTCCGGTCTTGCTCCCTTTGCGGGGCGCTTCATTGTTCGCGGTCCTTTCCTTGACAGGCTCATCCACCGTCGCGGGCGCTGTCCCGCATTTAAAAGGAAGGACTCATGGAAACCGGCATAGTCAAATGGTTTAACGACGCCAAGGGCTTCGGCTTTATCATGCCCGAAAATGGCGGCAAGGATCTGTTCGCGCATTTCTCCGAAATCGTCAGCGACGGCCACAAGGTGCTGGTCGAAAATCAGCGCGTCAGTTATGTGACTGCACAGGGCGCCAAAGGGCCGCACGCCACGCAGATCCGCGCTTTATGAATAAAGGGCCGCAAGGCCCTTTTATCAAGTAGGGGGTTTCATGTTTCACAACAATATGGTCTACAAGGGCTATCGGCTGACAGCCAGCGTGTCGCGGATTTCAGTCGGAGGCTCTGGACGGCCTGCGTTTACCGCCACGGTGGCAGTGGAGCTCGCCGGAAATCAGGACAAAACGGGCGAATCCCACGCCGTGCCTTTGTTTGCTTCGGGCGGATTCGTTTCCAGTCCGGGCATGGCGGTGGACGCCGCGATCAATCATGGCCGCGTTGTCGTCGACGCGCACGCCAGGCCAGCGTGAACCGCGGGCCGTGGCCTCAGGCCTTCAGGCCGATGCGCCGCGCCAGCTTGTGCAGATTGCTGGCATCCATGCCCAGCACGCGCGCGGCGTGGGCCCAATTACCTTGATGCGCCTCCAGCGCCCGACGGATGGCCTGCCGTTGGCAGGCATCTACCGCTTCCCGTAGCGTCTGGTCCGGACCGGCAGGCGCGTCGGCATCGTTCTGCGGCGCCGCCACGGGCATGTCGCCATCGGACAAGTCCAGCAGTTTGGCGCCCAGCGTCACGATCTCGTTGCGCGTGGCGCCATGGCTGACGGCCTTGATGGCGGCGCGGCTGATGACGTGCTCCAGTTCGCGCACATTGCCGGGCCAGCGATAGCGGCGCAGCATGTCCTCGGCTTCGGGCGACAGCCTCAGGCTGCGCAGGCCCAGGCGCGCGCGGTTCAGTTCCAGGTAGCGGCCGGCCAGCAACAGCACGTCATTGCCGCGGTCGCGCAGCGGCGGGATGGGGATGGGATAGACGGACAGCCGGTGATAGAGGTCGGCGCGGAAATCGCCTGCGCGCACCAGGTCGCGCAAGCTGCGATTGGTGGCGGCCAGGATGCGCACGTCCACGCGGCGCGGGCGGTCGTCGCCCAAGCGCTGGATTTCGCCGTTCTGCAGGGTACGCAGCAGCTTGGCCTGCACCAGCAGCGGCAGTTCGCCCACTTCGTCCAGGAACAGCGTGCCGCCATTGGCGGCCTCGAAGCGGCCCGGCCGGTCCGCAACCGCGCCTGAGAATGCACCCTTGGCGTGGCCGAACAATTCGCTTTCGGCCAGCGATTCGGGCAGGGCGGCGCAGTTCACATGCACCAGCGGCTTGTCGCGGCGGCGTGACAGGCGGTGCACGCGATGCGCGAACAGTTCCTTGCCCACGCCGGTTTCCCCCAGCAGCAGGATCGGCAGCTCCGAGTCCGCCACCACCTGGATTTCGTGCAGCAGGCGGCCGATGGCTTCGCTTTGCCCCAGGATTTCGTTGTTGTCGGCGACGGCGCTGTCGGCCGGTTCGGCGCCGCGCGCCACGCGCAGCGCCCGGATTTCCGCCTCCAGCCGCGTGGTGCGCAAGGCGGCTTCCAGCAGCACGATGTAGTCGCGCAGGTCGGACTGGGCCTCGGCGTCGAAGGTGCCGACTTCCAGCGCGTCCAGCGTCAACACGCCCCAGGGCCGGCCCTCGATATGCAGGCTGGTGCCCATGCAATCGTGCACCGGCAGCGGTTCGCCCGCCATGCCGTTGATCAGGCCGTCATAGGGATCGGGCAGGGTGCTGTCGTGATGAAAACAGGTGACGCCGCGCCGCGCCAGGATGGCCGCCAGCCGCGGATGCTGCTGCACGGCGAAGCGGCGGCCCAGGGCGTCCTGCGTCAGCCCGTCCACCGCGATGGGGCGCAGGTGGTCTTCTTCCAGCTGCAGCAGCGCCACGGCGCCACAGCGGAAATGCGTGCGCAAGCTGGACACCAGCCGCTGCAGGCGGACTGCGGGAGGGAGATCGGCGACCAGATCGGCAAGCAGCAGGTTTTGCATGGGTGAATTTTACCGTCCTGGGGTGGTTTGAACCGCGGTTTCCCGGGGTCATATTCACCCTTTAATTTGCAATTCATTGATAAATAGCAAGTTTTTCCTGGCACGGTTTTCGCATTAACTCCAGTACCCGTCACGAACTATGGAGAGACGCGATGAGCATGGTTGAGCAATCCCTGGGGCAATTGGCCCGCAGCATCCCTGGCGCCACGCAGGTGTTTCATGAATACCAGCTGGATTTCTGCTGTGGCGGCAAGAAGAGCCTGGCCGAGGCGGCGGCCCAGCGTTCACTGGACGCGGCGCAGATCGAGGCGCGCCTGATCGAACTGGCGCGCACCCCGTCGCAGGAAACGGATTGGGGCCTGGCTACGCCGGCCGAACTGGTCGACCACATCCTGGCGCGCTATCACGAGGTGCACCGCCAGCAGCTGCCCGAGTTGATCCGGCTGGCGCTGAAGGTGGAGCAGGTGCACGCCGACAGCCCCGACTGCCCGACCGGCCTGGCCGATCACCTGCGCGTGATGCAGCAGGAGCTGGAAAGCCATATGCAGAAAGAGGAACAGGTGCTGTTCCCGATGCTGGCCCGCGGCCATGGCGCCATGGCGACCATGCCCATCATGGTCATGCGCACGGAGCACGACGACCATGGCGTGGCGCTGGAACGGCTGCTGGCGCTGACCAACGACATCACGCTGCCGCGCGCCGCATGCAACACCTGGCGGGCGCTGTACCTGGGCCTGCGCACCTTCAAGGAGGATTTGATGGCGCACATCCACCTGGAAAACAACATTCTGTTCGAGAACGCTGCCAATCCCGCGGCGCACGCGCGCAGTTGAACAGGGCTGCGGGCCGGTTCCGCAGCAAACCGCGGGCGGGGCGCAGGCCCCGCCGCTTCCGCACGGAAACCCGGGCATGAACATCGATAAATTCAAGCAACAGCACGTGGACATCCTGCAGGGCATTGCGTCCCTGCGCCGGCTGGCGCACGCCGGCGTGGCCCGCAATGCGGCCGAGATCGCGCGCGGCATCGTGTCCATGAGCGCCACGATCAAGCTGCACCTGGCGGTCGAGGACCGGGCGCTGTATCCGGCGCTGGCGCGCAGCGATGATGCTGATCTGGCACAGGCGGGCCGTGCATTCCAGGAGGAAATGGACGCGATCGCGCGCAGCTACGAGGCATTCGCGCGGCGCTGGAACAATGCCGGCAGCCTGGAGCTGGACGAGGCAGGCTTCCGGGCTGACGCCAATACGGTGCTGCGGCGCGTCCATGAACGCATGCAGCGCGAGAACCGCGATCTCTATCCGCGCATCGAGGCGCTGTAGCGGCCATCGGGGGGCCGGACAGAAAAGAAGTGAAAACGGCCAGGCGGACAGCGCTTGGCGGGCGGTGGCCGCCTGTACACTCGAAAATCCTTTTGAGGCACAGGGGATTCTTGATGGCCGGAAGCAGCTTCTTCGCACTGTTCGACGATATCGCGACCATATTGGACGACGTCTCCGTCATGACCAAGGTCGCGGCCAAGAAAACGGCCGGGGTGCTGGGCGACGATCTGGCCTTGAACGCGCAGCAGGTCAGTGGCGTCCCGGTCAACCGGGAACTGCCCGTCGTCTGGGCGGTGGCCAGGGGCTCCTTCATCAACAAGCTGATCCTGGTGCCGGCGGCGCTGCTGATCAGCGTGTTCGCGCCCTGGGCGGTGACGCCCTTGCTGATGCTGGGGGGCGCATTCCTTTGCTATGAAGGCGTCGAGAAGCTGGCGCACAAGTTCCTGCCGCACGGCGATTCGGACGAAGGTAATCACGCGGCGCGCGCCGAAGCCCTGCAGGACGCGTCGGTGGACATGGTGGCTTTCGAGCGCGACAAAATCAAAGGCGCGGTACGCACGGACTTCATCCTGTCGGCGGAAATCATCGTCATCAGCATGGAGGCGGTAGCTGACGCGGATTTCACCCGCCAGGTGCTGGTGCTGTCGATCATCGCCATCGCGATGACGGTCGGGGTCTATGGCCTGGTGGCCGGTATCGTCAAGCTGGACGACCTGGGCCTGTACCTCAGCCAGAAGTCGTCCCAGGCCATGGCCTGGCTGGGCCGGCGCATCGTGGGCGCGGCGCCCTATCTGATGAAGACGCTGTCGGTGGTGGGCACCGCCGCCATGTTCATGGTGGGCGGCGCCATCCTGACCCACGGCATCCCGCCGGTCCAGGCCGTCGTTGACCAGGCTGCCGCCGCGGTGGGCGGGGGCGGGGTGGTGCAGGCGCTGACAGCCACGCTGCTCAATGCCTTGTTCGGCATCGTGGCCGGAGCCGTGGTGCTGGGAGTGGTCAGCCTTGCCAAACGGCTGTTCAAGAAGGGCTGAAGCGAGGAAAGGCTGAAACGCGCAGGCGCGGCCCCGCTGAGCGGGCTGCGCCCAAGCCATCCAGGGAGCGCCGCGGCGCTCCTTTTTTACGTTCCTAGGGAATCCCCTGCCTTGTTGCGCCGGAATACGTGCGCCTAAAATTGGCGCCAATTTATGTGATCATTATTTCGACCACCGGCATAAACCATGCGTCCGCCGCGCGCGGCCATGGAAACGAGGAAATCATGCAGTCCAACGCAGCACTCGCCATCCAGCCCGACGCCGCCCGCGCCCGGGCCATGTACGACCTGGGCCACAGCACCGTCTTCGCCGCGCGCTCCGACCCGCGCTTTTCCTATTGCACCTATGTGCCGCCGCACATCGACAGCGCCAGGCATCCGATGCAGCTGGTGGTGATCATGCACGGCACCGGCCGTGCCTTCGTGGAATACCGCGACGCGTTCGCGGAGTTCGCCCGCTGGAACGACTGCATCGTGCTGTGCCCGCTGTTCCCCGTGAGCCCGCTGGGCGACGGTAACCGCGACGGCTTCAAGCAATTGCGCGAAGGCGACATCCGCTATGACGAGATCCTGCTCGACATGGTGGCGGAAGTGGGCGAGAAGTTCGGCTGCGACTTCAAGAAGTTCGGCCTGTTCGGCTACTCCGGCGGCGGCCAGTTCGTGAATCGTTTCGCCTATCTGCACCCGGAAAGCCTGTGGGCCGTGTCGATCGGCGCGCCGGGCTCGGTGACGCTGCTGGATCCCAGCCAGGATTGGTGGGTGGGCGTGCGCGACGCGGAGGCCCGTTTCGGCAAACGCATCGACATCGAAGCGCTCAAGCAGGTGGCGGTGCACATGATTGTGGGCAAGGCCGACCTGGAAACCTGGGAAATCACCCATCGCGAAGGCGGCAAGTTCTTCATGCCCGGCGCTAACGCCGCAGGCAACACGCGCCCCGAGCGTCTTGAGTCGCTGCGACGCTCGTTCGAAGCGCAGGGCGTGAACGCGGTGCTGGACGTGGTGGAAAACGTGCCGCACGACGGCTTGAAATGCGTGGGCCAGGTGCAGGACTTCCTGGCCGCCGCCTTGCGCAAGCTGCGACATGAAGGCAACTGAGGCCGGCGGACGCGGAGCTTGCGGGCGTCCGCGAGTCCGCACGGCGGAATAGGAGAGGGCCATGCTGCGTTTCGCGCTATCCCGTATCGTCATGGCCATACCGACACTGCTGATCGTGGCGGTGGCGGTGTTCGTGATGATCCGGCTCATACCGGGCGATCCCGCCCAACTGCTGCTGGGCGATCTGGCGACGCCGGCCGCGCTGGCCGACCTGCGGGCGCGGCTGGGGCTGGACCAGACCTGGCTGACCCAGTTCGGCATCTGGTTCGGCAACATGCTGCACGGGGACCTGGGCTCGTCCATCAACACCGGCCAGCCGGTGCTGCCGCTGGTGTGGGACCGTTTCCTGATCAGCGGCCGCGTGGTGCTGGTGGCGGTGCTGTTCGCCGCGCTGGTGGCGGTGCCGGCCGGCATGATCGCCGCCTGGAAGCAGAACAAGGCGCCCGACCTGTTCCTGGTCGGTACGGCCACGCTGCTGGTGTCGATTCCGACCTTCTGGCTGGGCCTGCTGCTGCTGATCTTCTTTGGCCTCAAGCTGCAATGGCTGCCGGTGGTGGGCTACGTCTCCATCGGCGAGGACTGGAAGGCCGGCTTGCTGTACCTGGCCATGCCCATCCTGACTCTGTTCCTGCATGAGATCGGCGTGCTGATGCGCATGGCGCGGGCCAGCACGCTGGAAGTGCTGCGACTGGACTACATCACCCACGCGCGCGCCAAGGGCCTGTCCGAATCTGCGGTGCTGATGCGCCATGCCTTTCGCAACGCCTTCGGCCCGACCTGGACGCTGATCGGGCTGGTGCTGGGCAACCTGTTGGGCGGCATAGCGGTGGTGGAGACCGTGTTCACCATTCCCGGACTGGGACGCCTGCTGGTGGACTCCATCTTCGCCCGCGATTACCCCGTGATCCAGGGCTGTCTGCTGTTCGTGGGCGTGGTCTACGTGATCGTGAATCTGTTCATCGACCTTTGCTATCCCCTTTTCGATCCGAGAGTGACCGCCGAATGAAAAAGCGAATCGCAGCCAACGCGCTACTGGGCGGCGCTATCGTGGCGCTGATGATAGTGGCGGCCGTCATGGGCGCCTTCTGGACGCCGCATGACCCGCTCAAGATCAACTTCGTGGCGCGGCTCAAGCCGCCCGGGGGCGAGTTCCTGCTGGGCACGGACGAGTTCGGGCGCGACGAGCTGTCGCGCCTGCTGGCCGGCGCCTCCAGCAGCGTCTGGATCAGCCTGCTGACCGTGACCTTCGCCATCGTCGCGGGCACCCTCATCGGCACGCTCACGGGCTTCGTGCGGGGCTGGACCGACCGCATCATCATGGCCTTCAACAATGCGCTGCTGGCGTTCCCCGGGCTGCTGCTGGCCTTGGGCCTGCTGGCGGTCGTGGGCGCGAACAAGTACGGCATCATTCTGGCGCTGGGCCTGGCCTATACGCCTTCGGTGACGCGCATCGTGCGTGGCACGGTGCTGTCGCTGCGCGAGAAGGAGTTCATCGAATCCTCGCGCGTGCTGGGCAATTCCGAGCTCTACACCATGTTCCGCCACGTGCTGCCGAATTGCGTGGCGCCGTTGACGGTGCTGGCGACCTCCATGTTCGGCTGGGTCATCCTGGCGGAGAGCGCGCTGTCCTTCCTGGGCCTGGGCGTGCCGCCTCCCGCGCCCACCTGGGGCAATATGCTGGCCGCCGCCCGGCCGTTCATGGCGCAGGCTTCCTATCTTTCCATACTTCCCGGCCTGGCCATCGCGCTCGCGCTGCTGGGGATCAATCTGCTGGGCGACGCGGTGCGAGACCGTTTCGATCCCCGCATGAGGGGCGTGCAATGAGCGCATTGGTATCGGTATCGAATCTGTCGCTGAGCGTCGGCCACGGCGGCCGCGAAATCGTCAGCGGGGTGTCCTTCGAGGTGGCGCCCGGCGAGATGGTCGGCATCGTCGGTGAATCCGGCAGCGGCAAGACGCAGGCCGCGCGCGCCATCATGGGCCTGACGCCGTCGCCGCTGGTGGTGGCGGGCGGCTCCATCAAGTTCGAAGGCGTCGAAGTGATCCAGGCCTCGCCGGCCGCGCTGCGCAAGCTGCGCGGCGCGCGCATCGGCATGGTGTTCCAGGAGCCGATGACGTCGCTGAATCCGTCCATGCCCATCGGCCGGCAACTGGACGAGGGCTTGAAGCTCCACCGCAAGGACCTGTCCACGGCGGCGCGCCGCGAACGCATCCTGGAAATGCTGCGCCGGGTCGGCATCCGCGATCCCAAGGGCGCAATGGAGGCTTGGCCCCACGAGTTCTCCGGCGGCATGCGCCAGCGCATGATGCTGGCCTCGGTGATGCTGCTGGAGCCGGCGCTGCTGATCGCCGACGAGCCCACCACCGCGCTGGACGCGGTGGTGCAGCGCGACGTGCTGGAATTGATGGTGGACCTGACGCGCGAACACCATACCGCGGTGCTGATGATCAGCCACGACTTGCCGATGGTGGCGCGCTACACGGAACGCATGGTGGTGATGCAGCACGGCAAGGTGCTGGAAACCGGCGCCACGGCCGCCATCCTGGAACGACCGCAGCATCCCTACACCCGCAAGCTGCTGGACGCCATGCCGCGCCGCCTGCCGGCGCGACAGCTGGGCAAGGAGGCGCCCATCGTCGAGGTCAAGAACCTGGTGGTCGACTACGCCGGGCACCAGCGGCTGTTTTCGCGCACCGGCGCCAAGCGCGCGCTCAACGGCATAGACCTGCACGTCAAGCCGCGCGAAGTGGTGGCGGTGGTGGGCGGCTCGGGTTCGGGCAAGACCACGCTGGGCCGGGCCATTGCCGGCCTGCTTGCGCCCACCTCGGGCCAGATTCTGTTCCGCGGCCAGCCCGTGAACCGCCGGTCGGCCTCCTGGCGCGACTACCGGCTGAATTGCCAGATGGTGTTCCAGGACCCGTATTCCTCGCTGGATCCGCGCATGACCATCGGCCAACTGGTGGGCGAAGGCCTGCGCATGCTGGGCGACATGCCCGCGGCAGACAAGCGCCGCCGGGTGGACGAGGTGCTGGCCGAAGTGGGGCTGGGCTCCGAATACGCCAAGCGCTTTCCCCACGAGATGTCGGGCGGGCAGCGCCAGCGCGTGGCGATCGCCCGCGCCATCGTGCGTCGTCCGGCCTTCGTCATTGCCGACGAGCCGGTGTCCGCGCTGGATGTGACCGTGCGCGCGCAGGTGCTGGACCTGTTTGCCGACCTGCAGGAGCGCCACGGCTTTTCCTGCCTGTTCATCAGCCATGACCTGGGCGTGGTGGAGCAGGTGGCCGACCGCGTGGTGGTGATGCGCGACGGCGGCATCGTCGAGCAGGGTTCGCGCGACGCCGTGTTCGACCAGCCGCAGGAGGAATACACCCGCAGCCTGCTGTCGGCGATTCCGGCGCTGGAATCCACCGAAACCGGCGGCGTGCGGTTGCGTTGGCGGCTGGACCGGCAGGAGCCATTGCGGGCCAGCGCCTGAGGGGTGGGTTTCCCAGGGGGCGCTGGCGCCGTCCCCCGGGATACTTACGCATAAAATACGCGCTTCGGATTTGATAGACGGGAGTGGTCCATGCCGAAAGCGGCAACGGCGCAACCCGGCCTGGTTGATCGCATCGCCCACGATATTCAGGCGGGTGTGTACGGTCCCGGCGCCTGGCTGAAACAGATCGACCTGCAGGAACGCTATGACGCCAAGCGTCTGGACGTGCGGCGGGCGCTAGACCAATTGGCCGCCAAGCGGCTGATCGCGCACATCCCGAACCGGGGCTACCACGTCTACGCCATGGACCCGGACCAGCACCTGCAGATCCGCGATATCCGGGTTCTGCTGGAAACGGGCGCGGCGGCGGACCTGATGCCCAATGTCACGGCGGCCAAGGTGCGGGCCTTGCGCACCTTGGCCGAACGCTTCGCCAAGCTGCTGCAGGACGGCACGCTGCTGGAGCAGTACGAGGTCAACCTGGCTTTTCATGCGGGCATGTATGACATGTGCCGCAACCGGGAATTGACCGCGCTGATCCAGGAAACCCGGGCCCGCGGCCCGGCGGCGCCGGCCAAGGAATGGGTGACGCGTTCGCGCATCGAGATTTCCGCGCGCGAGCATTTCGACATGGTGGACGCGCTGGAAGCGCGCGACGTCAAGCGCCTGCAGAAGATCATCGCCCAGCACGTCGGCCAGGACATTTCCTGACGCGTATTCGGCGACTGGCTCTTCCCGCACGCGGCGTCCCTGGTTAACCAGGGACGCCGTTTTTCATTCCGGAGGTGATTTCAGGGATACCCCCGATAGCGGCGTGGCGCATTCCGCCCATAATGAGCAGCTAATTTTGGCGCCAATATATGCGTGAATTTTGCGCCGCACGCCGGGGAGTCTTTGCATGCACCACGTTTTCCTACCCAGAGCGCTCGCGCTTAGCCTGGCGCTGGCCGCCGCTGGTTCGGCCCAGGCCGCGCTGCTTACCATCGCCCAGCCCGCCGACATCCGCTCGACCAACCCCGGCGTCAACCGCGACAACACCACCGACGGCGTGGTGCTCAACATCGTCGAGGGCCTGGTCGGCTACCGCGAAGACGGCACCGTCGGCCCCTTGCTGGCCAAGTCGGTGGACCTGTCGGAAGACGGCCTGACCTATACCTTCAAGCTGCGCGAAGGCGTCAAGTTCCACAACGGCGCCACGCTGACTTCGGCCGACGTGATCTGGAATTGGCAGCGCTACATGGATCCCAAGACGGATTGGCGCTGCCGAAGCGATTTCGACGGCCGCAACGGCCTGAAGGTGACGGAGGTGTCCGCGCCCGACGCGCAGACCGTGGTGATGAAGGTGGACCGCAAGTCGGCCGTGTTCCTGGATTCGCTGGCCCGCACCGACTGCGGCATGACGGCGATCATCTCCAAGGATTCGGTCGCGGCCGACGGTTCCTGGATCAAGCCGGTAGGTACCGGCCCCTACATGTTCAAGGACTGGAAGCGCGGCGAATACACACTGCTGTCCGCCTTCAAGGAGTACGCCTCGCCCGGCGGCGACAAGCCGAACGGCTACGTCGGCTCCAAGCGCCCGCTGGTGGAGGAGGTGAAGTTCCTGGTCGTTCCCGATCCTTCGACGTCGAAGGCCGGCTTGCTGTCGGGCGCCATCGACGCCGCGCAGATCACCAACACCGACGTGGGCGAACTGAAAAGCGCGAAGAACCTGACCGTGTTCAGCCCGCATGATGCCGTCAAGCACGTAATGCTGTTCCAGACCACGGATCCGGTGCTGAAGAACGTCAAGATCCGCCAGGCCATCGCCGCGTCGCTGGATATCCCGCAGGTCGTGGCCGCAGCTTCGGAGGGCCTGGGCCAGCTGAACAACTCCGCCGTCTACGCGGGTTCCGCCTATTACAAGGAGGCGGAAAAGCGCGGCTACAAATACGATCCGGCTCGCGCCCAGCAATTGCTGAAGGAAGCCGGCTACAAGGGCGAGCCCGTGGTCATCTACGCCAACAAGCGCGCCCATGTGCCCAGCTATCAGGTGGCGGTGATCGCGCAGGCCATGATGCAGTCGGTGGGCATCAACGCCAAGATCGAGGTGCTGGAATGGGCCACGCAGCTGGACCGCTACAACACCGGCAAGTACCAGATCAGCTCGTTCTCGTTCTCGTCGCGGCTGGACCCGTCGCTGAGCTTCGAGCAGTTCTCCGGTGACAAGGCCAAGCAGCCGCGCAAGGTCTGGGACGACCCCGCGGCGCAGAAGCTGATCGACGAGAGCTTCCTGGAATCCGACCCGGCCAAGCGCCAGGCCCTGTTCGACCAACTGCACGCCTTGATGCTGGAACAGACGCCGATGCTGATGCTGTACAACGGCGCCGACGCCTGGGCTTCCAGCAAGCGCGTGGAGGGATTCTCGGTCTGGGAAGGCAAGCCGCGGGCCTGGGAAACCAAGGTCCGGGACGGCAAGTAAGCGATTGTCCGCAAGCGGGACGCGATTGCGGCCCTGAGTGTGAACTCAGGGCCGATGTCATGCGGACTGCGCGCGGGTGTCGACTCCGCAGAGATACGCTCAGTCGAGCTTGACGCCCGCCTGCTTGATCACAGCGGCCCAATCCCGGACTTCGGTACCCAGGAACGCGCTCAGCTCGGCTTGCGTGGACGGCGCCAGGATCAGGCCTTCGTCGGCAAAACGCTTGCGCAGCTCGGCGTTGGTCAGCACTTTCTCCAGCGCGGGCTGCAGGCGCTGCACCACTTCCGCGGGCACGCCCGCCGGCGCCATCAGGCTGTACCAGGTGGTGGCTTCCAGCCCCTTTACGCCCTGCGATGCCGCGGTCGTCACTTCAGGCAGGGCAGGCGACTTTTCCTTGCCCGTCACCGCCGCGGCGCCGACCCGGCCGCCCTTGTACTGCGGCAGCATTTCCACCACCTGCGTCACGCCCATGCTCAATTCACCGGAGGCCACCGCCAGCAGCACCGGCGAGCTGCCCTTGTAGGGCACGTGCACCAGCTTGCCGCCGGTGGCCAGGTTCAGCACTTCGCCCGTCAGATGGGTGATGCTGCCCGCGCCGGAAGAGCCGAAGGTAAGCTTGCCCGGATCCTTGTTCGCCAGCGCGATCAGTTCCGGCAGGTTCTTCGCCTGCAGGCCCGGATTGACCGCGAACACCAGCGGGCTCTTGCCCACCAGCGTGATCGGCGTGAAGTCCTTCACGGGGTCGTAGTTCAGGTTCGGATACAGGCTGGGCGCGATCGCCAGCGTCGACACATTGCCCAGCAGCAGCGTGTAGCCGTCCGGCTCCGCGCGCGCCACCGCATTGGTGCCAATGGTGCCGCCCGCGCCGGCGCGGTTTTCCACGATGACCTGCTTGCCCAGCGTGTCGTTCAACTGCTGCGACAAGGCGCGCGCCAGCGTGTCGGCCGCGCCGCCGGGCGGGAAGGGCACGACGATGCGTATCGGCTTGTTCGGATAGGGCTCGGCTTGCGCGGCCGGGCTCAGGCCCAGCGCCAGCAACCCGGCCAGGGCCGTGGCCAGCAGGCCGCGGCGATTGATTTTCTGGTACTTCGACATGCTGCTCTCCTGATGAGAAAACGTGGGCGATGCAGAAAAAAAATCAGCGCGCGGCGCCTTGGGCGGCCGGATGGTGCGCATGCCAGTGGCGCGCGATGTCGGCGCGGCGGCAGACCCAGACGTCGCCGTGCGCCGCCACGTGGTCCAGGAAACGCGCCAGGCCCGCCGCGCGTCCGGGCTGGCCGACCAGCCGCAGATGCAGTCCCACGGACATCATCTTGGGAGCCGTGGCGCCTTCCTCGTACAGCATGTCGAATGCGTCGCGCAGGTACTCGAACAGGTCCTGCCCCGTGGCCATGCCGCCGCGGATGAACTTGGCGTCGTTGTTGGCCAGGCCGTAAGGCACCAGCAGGTGGGGCTTGCCGCCGACCTGGGTCCAGTAGGGCAGCTCGTCGTTGTAGGTATCGGAGTCGTAGAGGAAGCCGCCTTCCTCGGCCAGCAGGGCGCGGGTGTTCAGGCTGGGGCCGTAGCGGCAATACCATCCCAACGGGCGCGAGCCCACCGTGCGGGTGATCGATTCCACGGTGCGGCGGATGCGCTCGCGTTCCTGTTCCAGCGTCAGGTTCTGGTGCCGTTCCCAGCGCCAGCCGTGCGCGCACACGTCATAGTCCGCCGTCTTGATGGCCTCGCAGACCTCGGGATTGCGTTCCAGCGCCAGGCCGCAGCCCAGTATCGTCGCCGCCATGCCGCGCTCCTGCAGCAGACGGTGCACGCGCCAGAAGCCGATCCGGCTGCCGTACTCGAACATCGACTCGGCCGCGAGGTCGCGCCCAGCGAAGCCGCCCGCGCCGCCTTCGGTCAGCCCGGTCTCGGATTCAGTGTCGCCGTCCGGCACCGAAGGCTCGCCGCCTTCCTCGTAGTTGATGCAGAGGTTCAGAGCCAGGCGCGCGCCGCCCGGCCAGTGGGGATCGGGCGGGTTGGCGCCGTAGCCGACAAAGTCGCGGCGCAAGTGCGGATGATCGGTAGTCATAGCGGGCAAGTCATCGGTGAGGAATCAATCGGAAATCGAAACCAGGGCGTGCGGAGCCGGCGCCTGCCAGAACTCGTCGTCATCGCCACGGCCGGTCTGGCCCATCAGGACCAGGAATTCCGCCGGCCCCTGCAACACGGTCAGGCCGTGATGCCAGGCGCCGACGCGATAGCACACGCCCTGGCTGCCGGTAGCGAGAAACGCTTCCAGCCGCGCCATGTCGGGCAGATCGTCGGCGCCAGTAGGCGCCACCACGACCAGATAGGGCGAGTCCGTCAGCGGCACGAAACTCTGCGCCGCAAAGCGATGGCGTTCCATCAAGCGGATTTCGACCGGCCCCGGCGCCGCAGCCTGCACCCGGCTCACCCAGCCCGCATGCCGCACGACCTCGGGTCCATGCCGCATGGGCTCGGTCAGATAGTGGCGGCGCTCCGCGCCCTGGTGCGCAATCACCTCGCCATACGGCGCGAACGCCGCGGGTGTGAGCGGCCGCGGGCGGATCATGTGCGGGGATTCGCTCATGTCACGCGCCATGGCTCAGATATCCCAGCGAATTCACATAGCTGCGGCGCACGTTTTCCAGATGCCCCGCCATCGCCTGCCGCGCCCGCGCCGCATCGCCCGACAGCAGCGCCTCGATGATCGCCAGATGCTCCTCGCGCGCCTGTACCTGCCGTTGCGGCAAGCGTTCGACATCGCACATCCGCACCTGCCGTCGCGCCGCCGTGATCATGGAGGCCAGATTCCGGTTGCCGCAATACGCCGCCACCAAATCGTGCAGCGCGTTGTCGACCTCCCAGTCCGACTTTTCATCCGGCGTCTTCGCATCCAGCATCGCCTGTAACCGGGCGCGCAGTCCCTCCAGCGGTTCCGCCGGAATCCGGCTCGTCGCCATCGCCGCCGCCTCGCTCTCCAGCAGGCTGCGGATCTGCAGCAGCTCCAGCAGATCCGTGACGCCAAACGAGCGCACCACGATGGACCCGTTGGACAGCCGCTCCAGCATCCCTTCGCCCAGCAGCCGGTTCATGGCCGCGCGCAAAGGCGTGCGCGACACCTCCAGCTCATCCGCCAGCCGTCGTTCCTCCAACACTTCCCCCGCCGGAATCCGGCGCGAAACGATCTGGTCCAGCAGGGTTTGATAGGTGCGTTGTGTAGCGTTCATGTGGGTTGCAGCGTAAGAAAAAGGCGCCGACGACAGAGACTCCCAATTGCCGTCCCGCGCAATGGATGAGAAGGTACCCCACTGGTATCCCAAAGAGATACCAGTAGTATCCCTAGTGGTTATTGCTAGGCGGCCAGCGGTAGCCCAGTGGGCGGCGGATTTGAAAAGCGGGGTATGTGAAGAAGAGGCGCCCAAGGTAGCGGGCGGCCGCGCGTGAATGCGCGAGGGGAAACGCAAAAGGAAAGACGAGGGAAGTACCAGGAAGGGAGACGACGAACGCGGAACGACGAAGAACGGGAGAAAGACAGAATAAACACCCGCGCGCAAGCGCAAATCATCACGACGCCCCACCACCACGTAAGCTGCTTGCGGCCGCCTGCGCGGCCGCAAGCAGCGGGCCCCGCAAACCTCTCCACCACCCACTGGCCTGACGGCGCAACAAGCCAAGATGAAGGCAGCCCGGCGGCGCGGGCCCCAAGGCTGCGAGCAACCTCGATGCGCCCGAGGGAATCGGAAGGAGCCGCCGCAGGCGGTGACGACGATGACGAAGGGGCAGTCCGGAGCGAACGCTCCGGACCGCAATCGTGGGCGCGAGCCGCCTTGGGGCTCGCGCCGCCGGGCGACCTACGAAGAAAACACCGCCGACTACAAAGACAACATCACGGAGCCGCAACCCGCTCCACTTCCCATGCCCGCGGCTTCTTAACCGCCCAAGGCTGATACCCCCTGATATCCGCCCGAAAAGCCCCAATATCCAACCCGTTATACAAAGGAATACTAGGCACATCCGCCAGGAACAATCGATGCAGCTGGTCAAACGAAGCCTGCCGCTTCGCATGATCCGTGTCCGCCGACGCCGCCTCGATCAGCTTCAGCGCCTCCGGGTTGTCCCAGACCTTGCGCGGCTGCTTCGCCTTATCCCCCGTCACCATCTCGTAATTCAACGCCGCATCCAGCCGCGCAGAATAAGGGAAGGTCATCATCTGGTAGGTGCCCGCGTTATAGCGGTCCAGCTGCGTCGCCCACTCCACCACCGACAACTGTGCCTTGATCCCCACCGCCTGCAGCATCGCCTGGACGATCACCGCCGAGTTATACGACTGCGGATAACGCTTGGTCGTCAGGATCGTCAGTTCCTGTCCCTTGTAGCCCGCCTCGCCCAGCAGCTTCTGCGCCAGCGCCGGATCGTAGTTCCAGCCCTGCTTCTGCGCTGCGTCGTAGTAGGGCGACACCAGCGGCACGATCGAATTGTTCGGCTGCGCCAAGCCTTCCGTCACCGCCGCCGCCAACTGCTGGTAATCGATCGCGTGCGCCAAAGCCTGGCGCATCTTGGAATTGGCCAGCACCGGATCCTTGGTCTGCATCAGCAGCGCCGTCATGCTCATCACCGGCGCGTGCGCCACCTTGACGTTCGGCGTGCCTTGCAGCACCGGCACGTCGCTATTGGACACGTCCTCGATGATGTCGATATTGCCGCGCTGCAGGGCCGCCTTGGCGGTGGAATCGTCCGGCACGATCAGGAAGCGCACCTCGTCCACCAGCGGTCGCTTCGAGCCCGTGTAGCCGTCGCGCTTGCCGTCCAGGTTCGAGTAGTCCGCGAACTTCGTCAGGCGCACATACTCGCCGCGCTTCCACTCAGCCAATTCGAATGGACCGGTGCCGATGGGCTTGTCCCAGGAACCGTCCGCGCGCACCGAATCCCTGGACAGGATGCCGGTGCCGCCGCAGTCGGCGCGCGCCAGCGTCGCCAGGAACAGGCTGCTGGGCTTTTCGATGCGGTAGACCACGGTCTGCGCGTCCGGCGCTTCCACGCCGGTCACCTTGACCGTGCCGCGCCCGTCGAATTCGCTGGCGCAGCGCCAGCCCGAATTGGCGGCGGTGTAGTGCTGCCAGGTCCACAGCACGTCGGCCGAGGTCATGGGCTTGCCGTTATGGAACTTGACGCCCTCGCGCAGCTTGAAGGTATAGGTCTTGCCGTCCGGGCTGATGTCCACCGACTTGGCCAGCAGGGGGCGGACCTCCGCGTCCTCGCCATAGGCCACCAGGCCTTCGACGATGTGCAGCACCACCGCGTCGCTATTGCTGTCGCGGTTCACGCCGGGTTCGGTGGAGCGGATGTCGGCCGTGAGCGAAATGCGCAGCGGCAGGGCGGATTGCGCCCACGCCGCGCCGGCCATGGCGCCCAGCGCCAGCACAACCGCGGCGTTCAATAGAGGGTTTTTCATTGATACGTCT
>NZ_DATCUY010000576.1:0-7192 GCF_036567245.1 Achromobacter sp.
CAGGCCCGCGCCTGCTCGCGCGCCAGCGCCAGCTTGGGCTGGCCGCCGCCGTGGCCGAACAGGGCGCCGACCGCCACATTGTCCAGCACCGACAGGCCGGGGAAGGGTCGCATGATCTGGAAGGTCCGGCCTATGCCCAGGCGGGCGCGGCGATAGGCGGGCAATCCGCCTATCGGCCGGTCCTGATAGAGAATCTCGCCTGCGCTGGGCGCCAGCGTGCCGCTGATCAGGCTGACCAGCGTGGTCTTGCCGGCGCCATTGGGGCCGATCAGGCCGAGGATTTCCCCCTCGGCCAGCGTGAAGCTGACCTGGTTCACGGCCACCAGCCCGGCAAAGCGCCGAGTCACATTGCGCAGGTCGAGGATCGCGCTCATAGCCGGTGCGCCCGTATGTTGTCGACGAAGTAGCGCCAGCCCGACTTGCGGAAACGGCGCAGCAGGTCGGCCAGGCCGCGCGGCATCAGCACCACCGCCGCGACGATCACCGCGCCGAAGAACAGCCCCGCCACGCTGGTGATCTCGCTGGACAGCAGTTCCGAGATGGCCGACAGCGAGAACGCGCCCACCACCGGGCCGAACACGGTGCCCGCGCCGCCGAATACCGCCATGATGATCATCTTCACGTTCAGACTGATGTCGAAGGCGCTTTCCGGATCCAGGAAGGTGATCCAGTAGGCGTGGATCCCGCCGGCCAGCGCGCTGAATACGCCTGAGATGGCAAACGCGGTGACCTTGTACAGCGTGGTGTTCACGCCCATGACGGCCGCGCCTTCCTCGTTCTCGCGGATCGCGATCAGCCCGAAACCGAAGCGGCTGCGCGTCAGCCAGGCGATGGTGAGCGTGGCCAGCACCAGCAGGCCCAGGGCCAGTTCGTAGAACAGCGGATCGTTGTTCAGTGGCGGCAGCACCAGGCCGATGTTCTGTCCGGCCAGCCCGATGTTGGAGACGATGGCCGTCATGACCTGCGCCAGCGCCAGGGTGGCGATGGCGAAGTAATGGCCGCGCAGCCGCAGCACCGGCAGGCCCAATACCACGGCAAAAACCACGGCCAGCGCGACGCCCAGCGCCAGTCCCGCCGCGAAGGGCAGTTCCCACTGCGCCATGGCGATGGCCACGCCATAGCTGCCCAGGCCGTAGAAGACCGAGTTGCCGAAGGACGCGTAGCCGGCGTATCCGCCGATGATGTTCCAGCCCTGGGCCAGCACCGCCAGCAGCAGGGTGTTGATGCCGAACTGCACCAGCACGTCCGAGCCATACCAGGGCACGCCAGCCAGCGCGGCCAGCGCCAGCAATGCCAGCAGCACGCGCGGCGCCGTCATGCCGCTCTGCCCAGGAGGCCGCTGGGCTTGACCAGCAGCACCAGCACCAGAATCCCGAAGCTGGCCACGTCGGCGTAGGTCGGCCCCACGTATAGCGTGGTGAGGGATTCGACAATGCCCAGGAACAGTCCGCCCACCATCACGCCCAGCGGATTGTCCAGCCCGCCGATGATGGAAATGGCAAAGCACTTGGCGGTGAGCGTGGCGCCGATGTATGGATTGATCTGCGAGACCGTGCCATAGAGCCCGCCGGCCGCGCCTGCCAGCGCCAGACCCAGCCCGAACGTGACGGCGTAGAGATGGCGCGGCTCGACGCCATAAAGCCGGGCCGCGATCAGATTCTGCGCGGTGGCGCGGATGGCGCGCCCCAGGCGGCTGTGCAGCAGGAACAGCCACATTCCGAGCGTGAGCGCCGACGCCACGCCAAAGGCGGCCAATCGCGCCAGGGGCAGGGTCACGGGGCCGATGGCGTAGCTGTTGCCGGCGTAGGGCGGGTTGATGGTGCGGAAATCGGCCGAGAATGCCAGCTGCGCCAGATAGGTCAGCACGACCTCCAGGCCGAATGTGATGAGCAGCGTATTGAACATGGGCGCGCGCACCACCAGGTTCAGCAGGCCGCGCTGCAGGGCGTAGCCCAGCAGGAACATGGCGGCGGCCGTCAATGGCAACCCCAGGAAGGGATCGACGCCCGCGTCGTTGTACAGGTACCAGGACGCGTACGCCCCCAGCATGATGAACGCGCCGTGCGCGAGGTTGACGATGTTCAGCACCCCCCAGACCAGCGCCAGGCCTTGCGCCATCACGGCATACAGCCCGCCCAGCAGTATGCCGTTGACCAGGATTTGCGCGAGCAGATCCATCCCGTCCTCCCGCTGGCCCTAGCGCGCGTTCCAGGCTGGCATGGGGTACTTGGGCTGCGTGATGAAGCCCTTGGCGCCATAGATCTCGGCCAACTGATCGCCCTGCACCTGGATCACGACCTGAGGCAGGTCGATCTGCCCCTGCGCGTTGAACGCGACGGGGCCGTACAAGCTGTCGAACTTGATCTTGGCCAGGGCGTCGCGCACTTGCTGCGGCTTGGCGCTGCCGGCGCTTTCCATGGCATAGACCAGCGCTTCGACGTCGGCCACGCCGGACGCCGCGTGATAGTCCGGGTCATAGCCGAACTTGGCCTTGTAGGCGCGGGCGAACTGCTCGGCGTCGCCGAACCAGCGGTCCTTCAACGCGGCCGACGGCAGCCAGGCGGTCATGCCGAAAGCGTAGTCCGCGTCGCGCCCCAGCGCCTTGCGGAAATCCTCCGACGGCACGCCCACGGTGAAGGAGTACATCTTGGGCGCGACGGCCAGGCTCTTGGCCTGGCGCACGAAGTTCAGGATCTCGGTCTCGTGTCCCGCCACCAGCACCGCGTCCACGTTCTTGCTCTTGATCTGCGACAGCAGCGAGTTGAAGTCGGTGGCGTTGGTGCTGTAGCGCTCGTCCATCGTGATGGGTAGCCCCGCGGCCTTCAGCAGCGGGCGGGTACCCTGCGCCACCGACACATCGAAAGCGTCATCGGCGTACAGCAAGGCCACGTTGGCGGGCGCGGGCTTGAGCGCCTTCAACATCTCCACGGTACTGCCGAAGTAATTGCTGGCCGGCGCCAAGGTGCCGAAGATGTACTTGAATTTGCGCGAGAAGATCTGGTCCGAGGCGCCGCCGCCCTGGACCATGGGCACTTTGTACTTTTCCGAGACGGCGGAATCGGCCAGCGCGAAATTGCTGGCAAAGGGGCCCAGCAGCAGATTGGCCTTGTCCTGCGTCACCAGCTGCGTGTACTGCCGCACGCTCAGGTTGACGTCCGATTGGTTGTCGTAGATCTTCAGCGCCAGCTTGTGGTTGGCGTCACCAATCTTCACGCCGCCAGCGGCGTTGATCTGGTCCACCGCCATCTGATAGGCATCGCGGTAGTAGCGGCCGGTATTGGCGACAGGGCCGGTCAGTTGGACGGAAGCGCCCAGCAGGATATCGGGCGCGGGTGCCGCTGCCGCGGTGGCGCTGTGCAGGGCCAGTGCCAGGACGGGCAGGGCGAGCAATAGTCTCCGAGACATGATGATGTCTCCTGCAAGTTCTTATGCGGTCCATTCTCTGCCCCCGCGTTTACGTCTACCTGAACCCGTGGCCCGATCCGGCACTGGTTACATATTCTGACTAAGCTGATCAAATGAAACAGCGTTCCACGAACCCGTGATTTGGTTGTACATATTGCTAGCGGTCGCTTCGGGCGGCGTGGCCCCCTCGAAGCCGGCAGGCAGATAGAAGACAGATAAAACCGAGGAGGAGTCAATGCGTACGTTCAATCGCAGGGCCGCCGCATGGCTGGCGAGCGGGTTGATTGCAGTGCTGGCAGGCTGCGCATCGCCCGGAGGCAAGAAAGAAACCGTAGACATGAAGGGGCTGTCCCAGCCCGTGGAGATCGTGCGCGACCGGCATGGGGTGTCGCATATCTACGCGCAGAACCAGGATGACCTGTTCTTCGCGCAGGGCTTCAGCGCGGCGCGCGACCGCCTGTGGCAGCTCGACCTCTGGCGCCGCCAGGGCGAGGGCAAGATGGCCGAACAGTTCGGCCCGCGCTTCGTCGAGCAGGACCGCGCGGCGCGGCTGTTCCTGTACCGCGGCGACATGCAGGCTGAATTCGCCAGCTACCATCCGCAGGGCAAGGCCATCCTCACGTCCTTCGCGGCGGGCATCAACGCCTATGTCGATTGGGTCAAGGCGAATCCCGAGCAGATGCCGCCGGAATTCAAGCTGACCGGCACTGAACCCGGCTACTGGAGCCCCGAGACTTCGCTCATCCGCATCTACGGCTTGACGCGCAATCTCAGCGAAGAGGTCAGGATGGCGCAACGGGTCGCCGCGCTGGGCCTGAACGCCGTGCAGGGACTCAGCACCTTCGAGCCGCCGCTGGCCCTGCAGGTGCCTGCGGGCCTGGACGTGCGCCAGATCGACAACACGGTCCTGGCCGACTACAACCTGGCGCGCAACGGCCAGAAGTTCGTCGCCGCCGACTTCCCGCGCAGCCCGCTCGCTGCCGCCGAGCGCGACAAGCTCGCACGCGAACTGTCGGCCAGCATGCTGGCCTCGCTGGACCCCGCTTTCGATCCCATGGCGACCCGCTATGAAAGCAATAACTGGACCATAGGCGGGCAGCACACGGCCACGGGCAAGCCCATCCTGGCGGGCGATCCGCACCGTTCCATCACCATGCCGTCGCTGCGCTACATGGTGCACCTGAACGCGCCTGGCTGGAACGTGATCGGCGCCGGCGAACCAGCGCTGCCCGGCGTGTCCATGGGGCACAACGACCGCATCGCCTTCGGGCTGACCATCTTCGCCTTCGGCGACGAGGAAGACCTGTACGTCTACGACACCAACCCGGCCAAGCCCGACGAATACCGCTACAAGGGCCGCTGGGAGAAGATGCGGCAGGTCGATGAGTCCATCCCGGTGCGCGGACAGAGCGCGGCGGTGCGCCAGCTGAAATTCACCCGCCACGGCCCGGTCATCCACGTGGATCCGGTGCGCCACAAGGCCTATGCCTTGCGCGCGGCCTACCTGGAATTCCCCGGAACCGCGGCCTATCTGGCCAGCCTGCGGCTGAACCAGGCGCAGAACTGGAACGAATTCGTCGCCGGCATGGAGAAGCACTACACGCCCAGCGAAAACATGGTCTATGCCGATGTCGACGGCAATATCGGCTGGTTCGGCGGCAGCATCGCGCCGATACGTCCGCGCGCCGACTGGTCCGGCATGCTGCCCGTGCCGGGCAACGGCGACTTCGAATGGCGCGGCGTGCTGCCGGGCAATGCGCTGCCTCGCGCCTACAACCCGCCGGAAGGCTATGTCGCCACCGCCAACGAGTACAACCTGCCGGCGGACTACCGCTACAAGGACATGTCCGCGCGCACCTGGGCCGAGCCCTACCGCGTGCAGCGCATACGCGAGGTGCTGGCCGACAGCAAGGGGCAGACGGTCCAGGGCTCGCAAGCGCTGCAGTACGACAACCTGTCGATCCCGGCGCGTACCTTGACGGGCTACGCCAAATCGCTGAATTCGGCCGATCCTGGAACGTCGCAGGCCTTGAGCCTGTTGAAGGACTGGGATGCGCGGGTCGGCACCGAGTCGCGCGCGGCGACGGTCTACGAATTCTGGCTGCCCGAGGTGGTCAAGCGCGTGACCGAGCTGTACGTGCCCGCCAACGGCCGCGCGGCCTTCGGCAACCTGTCCACGGCCAAGACGCTGGAAAAGCTGGCATCCCCGGACAGCGCCTTCGGCCCGCAGCCGCAGCAGGGCCGCGACGCGCTGCTGCTCCAGGCGTTGAACGACGGCATGCAGAAGCTGCGCGCCAAGCTGGGTCCGGACTCCTCGCAATGGCAGTGGGGCAAGCTGCACCACATCCAGTTCGAGCACAGCCTGGCCAGCTTGCTGCCGCCGGCGACCGCCAACGCCTACGGCACGCCGCGTTATCCGGTCGGCGGCGACAACGACACGGTGCATCGCGGCACCTTCCGCGCCAGCGACTTCCGCCAGATCAGCGGCTCGTCCTATCGCCAGGTGATAGACGTGGCCAACTGGGACAACTCGCGCGTGCAGAACGTGCCCGGGCAGTCCGCCGACCCGCGCAGCCCGTACTACCAGAACCTGCTCAAGGATTGGGCGACGGGCGAGTATTTCCCCATGGCGTTCAGCCGCGCCAAGGTGGATAGCGAGAAGGCCGATACCTTGAACCTGCGCCCGGTACAGCGCTGATACAGGCGAGACCGCCCGTGGTCGAATTGACAAGGGTGCTTACCGACGGTTGCGTGCGTGCATGGCCTGGCGCAGTTAAGGTTTCGGGGTCGCACGGAATTCCCGATCCAGGAGACTGAGGCCCCATGCATTCCACGCAATCCTACAAAACCGTTGTTCCGCGCAAACCCGCAACCAGCTCTCGGATGGGCTGGCTGCGGGAGCGCACGCAGTTCGTCAAGGCGCTGTTGTCCAATCCCGCGGCAGTAGGCGCGGTAGCGCCTTCCGGCCCGGCGCTGGCGGCGGCCATCACCGCCTGCATTCCGCCCAGCGCCGGCAAAGTCCTGGAGTTGGGCTGCGGCACGGGTGTTTTCACGCGTGAAATGCTGCGCCGCGGGGTGGACCCCACACGTCTGGTGCTGGTCGAGCAGGACTCGGCCATGAGTTCCAGCTTGCGGAAGCAGTTTCCCGAGGCGGCGGTATTGCAGGTGGCGGCGCAGGATCTCTCACGCAAGCTCCATCCGGAGCTGGACGGGATCGGCGCCGCCATTTGCGGCCTGCCGTTGCGCAACATGAGCCAGGCGCATCATCACCAGTTGCTGGCCGCCGTGTTCGATGCCTTGCCTGCCGAGGGATCGATGGCCCTGTTCACCTATGGCGTGCGCTGCCCGATATCCACGGGCGTACTCGAGGCTTGCGGCTTGCGGGCGCGCAAGGTCGGTTTCGTGCCGCTGAATCTGCCGCCGGCTTCGGTGTACAGCTTGGCTCGGCAGGTCTAGGCTGTCCCGCCAGGCCGGTGGTTTGCCCTATCCAAACGAACTAGGGCAGCGTATTGCAAATAACTAATTGACACGAAAAGATCGCTCAACCAACATCGCAGGCATAACTATTGACGGCCTGAGACACGCGGGCGCGGGGCAGACTGCCACGTCGTAGCTGGCCGGCAGGGTTCGGGAACAACAACGATTCCCGGTCCCAACGAGGAGACTGCGATGCGTTCATCCCTGATCGAGAGCGCAGCGCGCCGACGCCTGTTGGCCGGCGGCGCGAGTGCTTTGGCTGCAGCAAGCTTGGGACGCGCGGCCTTGGCCGCGGAGCAGAAGGCCGCGC
>NZ_DATCUY010000577.1:0-16853 GCF_036567245.1 Achromobacter sp.
TCCATCGTCGCGCTGGTGCTGGCGACCGCGGCGGTGGCCGTGTTCGGCCTGCCGGTGGAAACCATAGGCAGCCGCTTCGGCGGCATTCCGGCGGCGCTGCCGGACTTCACCTTGCCGGCGTTCAGCTGGGAATCGGCCAGGTTCCTGCTCATGCCCACGATCACGCTGGCGGCGCTGGGCGCCATCGAGTCGCTGCTGTGCGCGCGGGTGGCCGACGGCATGATAGGCGACCGGCACGATCCCAATCAGGAGCTGATGGCCCAGGGCGTCGCCAACTTCGTCACGCCTTTCTTCGGCGGCATGCCGGCCACGGGCACCATTGCGCGCACCGTGACCAATGTGAAAAGCGGCGCCACCAGTCCCGTCGCGGGCATGGCGCATGCATTGGTGCTGCTCTTGGTGATGCTGGCGGCCGCGCCCTTGGCGGCCTCGATCCCGTTGGCCACACTGGCGGCCATCCTGATGTTCGTGGCCTGGAACATGGGCGAATGGCGCGAGTTCGCCCGGCTCAAGACCTACCGCTTGCCGTATCGGGTCACGCTGGTGTCGGTGTTCCTGCTGACCGTGGTGTTCGATCTGACGGTCGCGGTGGAGTTCGGCATCTTCGCCGCCTGCCTGACCTTTATCTACCGCATCTCCAGCCTGTCGCGCGCCGAACGCATCACGGCCGCCGAGCAGCCCCTGCTGGCCGGCCAGGACGGCAAGATCGCGGTCTGGCGCCTGTACGGCACCGTCTTCTTCGGCGCTACCAAGCTGGTGGAGTCGCTGGAAGACGGCCTGCCTGCCCGCGCGCTGGTGCTGGACCTGAAGAACGTGATCTACGTGGACTCGACCGGCGCCGAAGCGCTCGAAGGGCTGAGCAAGGCGTGCGAGACGCGAGGGGTGACGCTGATCGTTTCGGGCCTGATGGGGCAGCCGATGGACATCGTGCGCCGCATCGGCCTGTACCAGCGGCTGCAGGGCCACCTGCAGCCCGACGTGGCGAGCGCCACGGCTGCCGCCTTGGCAGTGGCTGGGGCGGAGGGGAGTTCCTAGGCGGCGCGCCCGCGCCGCCCTTGTCGTGAGAGGCCGCTCTGGCGGCGGTCCCTTGCGTCTAGCGGAAGACGACGGTCTTGTTGCGGTTGAGCAGGATGCGGTGCTCGACGTGGCTGCGCACGGCGCGCGACAGCACCAGGGACTCGATGTCGCTGCCGACCTGGGTCAGGTCCTGGGCGGTCATCGTGTGGTCCACGCGTTCGATGTCCTGGTCGATGATGGGACCTTCGTCCAGGTCCG
Source organism: Achromobacter sp. (assembly GCF_036567245.1). Taxonomy (GTDB): domain Bacteria; phylum Pseudomonadota; class Gammaproteobacteria; order Burkholderiales; family Burkholderiaceae_B; genus Achromobacter. Next base: position 1,276 of record NZ_DATCUY010000577.1, read on the forward strand.
AGGTGACGTAGTGGGCGGTGGCGCCGATGATCTTGACGCCGCGCGCATGCGCCTGGTGGTAGGGGCGCGCGCCCTTGAAGCTGGGCAGGAAGCTGTGGTGGATGTTGATGGCGCGGCCGTTCAGCGCGCGGCACATGTCTTCCGACAGGATCTGCATATAGCGGGCCAGCACCACCAGGTCGATGCCTTCCTTATCGACCAGGGCCAGCACCTGCTGTTCCTGCTGCGCCTTGGTGTCGGCGGTAACCGGCAGGTGGTGGAACGGGATGCCGTAGGACGCCGCCAGGCCGGCGTAGTCGTTGTGGTTCGACACGATGGCGGCCACTTCGGCGTGCAGATGGCCGCTGTGCACGCGGAACAGCAGGTCGTTCAGGCAGTGGCCCTGCTTGCTGACCATGATCAGCAGGCGTTCCTTGCGGCGGGCGTCATGCAGCTTCAGCTCCATGCCGTATTCGGCCGACATGCCGTCCAGCCGTGCCCGCAGGTCGTCCACGGACACGCCGGCGGGCACGTCGAAGTGCACGCGCAGGAAGAAGCGGCCGGTCTCTTCATCGCCGAACTGCTGCGAATCCAGGATGTTGCAGCCCAATTCGAACAACAGGCCGCTGACGCGGTACACGATGCCCGTGCGGTCGGGGCAGGACAGGGTCAGGATGTAGTCGTTGTGCTGCATGGTTCAGGGAAGAGGAGAGAAGGAGAAAAGGGTGATGGCAGTGTAGAGCCCTCCCGCCGGGCCGCCCAAGGGAGGGCAGCCCCCTCGGGGGGCAGCAAGCACGCGCAGCCTGGGGGCTATCCGGCCTATCCATTCAGGCGGGCCAGCGTCTCTTCAGCCAGGGCCAGGCTGGAGGTCAACCCCGGCGATTCTATGCCGAACAGGTTCACCAGGCCGGGCACGCCATGTGCGGCCGGGCCGGCAATGACGAAGTCGGCCGCGGGTTCGTGAGGGCCGGAGATCTTGGGCCGGATGCCGGTGTAGCCGGGCGCCAGGGCATCGTCCGGCAGGGCTGGCCAATAGCTGCGCACGGCCTCGTAGAAGACTTCGGCGCGGGCCGGATCCAGCGTGTAGTCCTCCGTGCCGACCCATTCGGTGTCGGGACCGAACTTGGCCTGGCCGCCCAGGTCCAGCGTCAGGTGCACGCCCAGGCCCGCATGTTGCGGCACCGGGTAGATCAGGCGCGAGAACGGCGCGCGGCCGGACAGCGTGAAATAACTGCCCTTGCACAGGTAATCGGCGGGGATGCTGGATGCCGGCAGGCCGTCGATGCGGCGCGCCAGCGCCGGCGCGTGCAGGCCGGCCGAATTGATCAGCACGTTACAGCTCAGGGTCATGCCCTCGTCGCCGCCGAACTGCAGCTCGAAACCGCCCTCGGGGCGGACCCGGCCGGACACCAGCGGCGTGTGGAAGACGCACTGGGCGCCCGCGTTTTCGGCGTCGCCCTGGAACGACAGCATCAGCGCATGGCTGTCGACGATGCCGGTGGACGGCGAGGACAGCGCGGCGGTGCAGCGCAGCGCCGGCTCCAGGCCCATGGCGTCCTCGCCGGAGATGAACTGCAGGTCGTCCACGCCATTGGCGCGGGCGCGCTGGGCGATGCCTTCCAGCTGCGCGGCCTGTTCGGTGGTGGTGGCGACGATGAGCTTGCCCAGCCGCTTGTAGGGTACGCCGCGCTCGGCGCAGTAGGAATACAGCAGGTGCTTGCCGCGCACGCAGAGGCGGGCCTTGAGGCTGCCCGCCGGGTAGTAGATGCCGGCGTGTATGACTTCGGAATTGCGCGAGCTGGTGCCGGTGCCGATGGCCTCGGTGGCTTCCGCCACCAGTACCTCGCGTCCGGACTGGGCCAGCGCCCGTGCGATCGCCAGGCCGACCACGCCCGCACCGATGACGACGCAATCCACATCCACGCTCATGGCGCTTTCCTTTCTGACGGTGCGCCGGCCGGGGTCAGGTCGAAACCGCCGGCATGGAACACCAGCGGCGGTTCGCCGCTATGGCCGCAGCGTTCCACTTCGCCCACCATGATGACATGGTCGCCTTCGACGTAGCGGCTGCGGTTGTGGCATTCGAACCAGGCGGCGCAATGGCCGTCCAGCATGGGCGTGCCGCCCGGCGCGTGGTGCACCGTCAGGCCGGCGTAGCGGTCCGGCGTCTTGCCGGTGGCGAAGCGGCGCGCCAGCGCGATCTGCTCCGCGCCCAGCACATTGACGACATAGCGCTCGCACTGCTCGAAGGCGGCCAGCGACGACGAGCTGCGCGACAGGCTCCACAGCACCAGCGGCGGGTTCAGCGACACGGAGTTGAAGGAGCTGACCGTCAGCCCGATGGGGGCGCCATCGAGGCCGGCGGCGGTCACGACGGTCACGCCCGTGGCGTAACGGCCCAGCGCGGTGCGGAAAAAGGCAGCGTCAAAATCAGGGGAGGAGGCGGTCATGCAATCGTTGGTTGGGGGCGGGCGCGCGCGGCGCCCGGCATCAAGGCGACAGGCGTTCGATCTTCCAGCCCTGGCCGTCCGCGACATAGCGCAGGCGGTCATGCAGGCGCGAGGGCCTGCCTTGCCAGAATTCGAAGGCGGTGGGCTTCAGGCGGTAGCCGCCCCAGTGCGGCGGGCGCGGCGGCTGTTCGCCGAAGCGTTCGCGGAACTCCTGTTCGCGGGCTTCCAGCTCTTCACGGGTGATGGGCTGGCTTTGGCGCGAGGCCCAGGCGCCAATGCGCGAACCGGTGGGCCGGCTGTGGTAGTAGGCGTCCGACTCGTCGTCGGCCACTTTTTCGACCACGCCCTCGATCCGCACCTGGCGCTCCAGCGGCTGCCAGAAGAACAGCAGGCCGGCGCGCGGCTCGGCCTGCAGGTCCAGGCCCTTGCGGGATTCGTAATTGGTGAAGAACGTGAACCCGCGCTCGTCAAAGCCCTTGATCAGGACGATGCGCGCACTGGGCTGGCCGGTGGCGTCCACCGTGGCCAAGGTCATGGCGTTGGGCTCGGCGACCTTGGCGGCCAGGGCCTCGTCGAACCAGCGAGTGAATTGCTCGAACGGGGAGGCCGCAGCCTGGCCTTCGAGCAGCACGTTCTTGTCGTAGCTTTGACGCAGATCAGAGACGGACATGGGGCTAGTAGTTCAGCGTTGATAACAAGGAGTTTATACCGCCTGGGAGGCGGTACCCTTATTGACCCCGCTCAGTGCGCAGGCAAGATTTGCCGGCCGCGTGCCTCAGGCGCCTTCCGGCAGGGTATGCCCGTCCAGTTCCAGCCGGCGCGCGATGGCGTCCAGGCGGGCGTCATGGATGCCGGCGGCGCGCAGCGCCTGGGCGGTCTGCACCACGTATTCGGTGCAGGGGCCGTAGCGTCCGGAGGCCCGGCGCACGATGGCCAGCAGTTCGGGCTCGGGCAGGGCGCGGATATAGGCCGGGTTGTCCCGGTTCATGATGAAGACCAGCGCCCGGACGATGCCGGTTTCAGTGGCGCAGTTGATCCAGCGCGGCAGATAGGCGCCAGTGGACATCTCGCGGTCCCAGAGCGCGGGGAAATAGGTGGGCACTTGGCCCCCTGCCAGGCGGTAGACCACCCCTCGGCACGAACCGCCCCGGTCCAGGCCGAACACCAGGCCCGGGCATTCCGGGGTGCCGCGGTTGACCCGCGACCACAGGCACAGCGCCCGGTGGTGGCCGCGCAGGGTCGCCAGCCGGCGTTCCACGAAGTCGAAATCGGGGCGCCAGATCAGGGAACCATAGCCGTACACCCACACGTCTTCACCGGATTGCCAGTGGCGCAGGGCCTCCTCCAGCGAATCCTGCCGCTCTTGCGGAGTCCAGAGGCGAAAGGGCAGGCTGGCGCCGGCGATGCCGGCGGCGGGAGGAGAGGACTGCATGGTCACGGCTACGGTTTACGGTCGGATTCGATCGGGGGATTGCGGTTGGCCCAACCTCCGGCCATCAGGGCCACGGAATAAGCCCAGAAGAGGGGGGCAACGCCAATTACCGCACCGAGCGCGCCGAAGGTCAACGGCAGCGAGACCTGCGAACCGTTGATCAGGGCCATCCGCAGGCCCACGGCCTCGGCGGCGCGGCCCGGCGGGGAATACTGGTGCAGCAGGGACAGCATGCTCGGCTGGCAGCAGCCCAGGGCCAGCCCGAGGATGAACGACAACACGATCAAGACGGTAACGTCGGTGAACAGCGGATAAAACATGAAATCGATAGCGGCCGTCGCCATCGCCACGCGCACCAGCGTCCAGGACCGAACGCGGCGCTGGATAAAGGGCAATATCAGCCGGATGACGAAAGTTGCCGCCGCGAACGACGCAAGAATGACGCCGATCGTAGTCGCCGACAGGCCGATGGCCACGCCGAAAATGGGCACGACGAACAAGTGCGTGTCCCAGGCCCCGGACAAAATGGTATTGACCATCAAGATGCGGCGTAATGCCGGCACCGCCAGCAATTCGGCAACGCGCCGCTTTTCGGCCTCTTTTTTGCCAGATAGCTGCGAATCGACTGCCTTCAATTGGTGACGCAAGGCATAGAGCCCCCCCGCCGACAGCAGCGGGCCCAGGGTCAGCAGGCCGAAGGCCATGCGCGTGCCCAGGTGGTCGATCGCCAGCCCGGCGATCAGCGGTCCCGAGAACCCGGATCCCGCCAGCGCCAGCGACATGAAGGAGAAATTGCGCAACCGTTGCGCCGGTTCGGCGTGGCCCAGCAGGTCTTGGGTAGCGACCTGATGCAGCATGAAGCCGATGCCGATGCAACAGGAGGCAACCAGCAGGGCGAATTGGGTCTGGGAGATGAAGGGCAGCGCCGTGCCCGCGGCGACGAGGGAAGTGCCGATGACCAGCGGCCGCACGATGCCGACGCGGTCGACCCAGCGGCCGGCGCGGACCGAGAACAGCATGGGCAGCACCGCGAACACTGCGACCAGCGTGCCGACCTTGAAGGTCGACAACCCCATCTGCAGCGCGGTGAGCGAAACAGTGATCCGTCCCCCTGTGAGCGCCACATGATTCATCATGGCCAGCAGGCACAAGAGCACCGCCCCGGAAAACTCTGGGGAACTGGGCGACGAAGAGGGGGATCTATGAGAAGTGGACACGGATACGGCGTAACTGCGTTCATTCTGGCCATATCGTCGCCCTATGTCGAGCCAAGCCTGTTTTGCAGCGCCGCAAACCCATATTGGCGCCAATCGCATGATGGCGGCCATCTAGAGGCAAACTCATGTGCTTATGGCGCAAGATGGCGGCACGTTCGCCGCATCTGCGGGCAAGGGGTTTCAGGAGGATTGGACAAAGCGTTGTATCGTTCATGCAACGGAACAATCGCACGGACCTTGACGTTCCGCCCCGCTTTACTGTTTTTCACCGTTTCGCCACAGATCGTCGATGGTTCTGGCGGACGAGACGTTTAGGATGAGCAGGCATCGTGGGCAAGATCGCTTGCCTGGTCCGCAATCCGCACTACCGGCGCCGGCCCCGAGAGGCACGCCACATCCGGCAGGTTCAATGAAAAAGTCTCGCAGCAAGTTCAAGCGCTACTCCCTGATCGCCGTTTTCCTCCTGCTAGTCGTGTTCGGCGTGCGCGCCGCGTTCTTTGCCGCGCCGCCGCCGCCCACCTTTGCGGTGGCCGAGGTCACCCGCGCCAATCTCGAGGACAGCGTCCTGGCCAGCGGCACCATCGACGCCATCGAGCGCGTCAGCGTGGGCGCCCAGGCCACCGGCCAGCTGAAGTCCCTGAAGGTGGCGCTGGGCGACCGCGTCAAGAAAGGCCAGCTCGTCGCCGAGATCGACGACATGACCCAGCAGAACGAGCTGCGCAACGCCGAAGCCGCCCTGCAGACCCGGCGCGCCGAGCGCGCCGCCAAGGTCGCCATGCTGAAGCAGGCCGAACTCGCCTTCCGCCGCCAGCGGCAGATGCTGGCGGCAGACGCCAGCTCGCGCGAGTCCTACGAGAGCGCCGAGGCCACGCTGGGCGTGACCCGCGCCGAAATCGCTTCGCTGGACGCGCAGATCGCCCAAGCCGAGATCCAGGTCGACACCGCCCGCGTCAACCTGGGCTACACCCGCATCGTTTCGCCCATCGACGGCATGGTGGTGGCGGTGGTTACCAAGGAAGGCCAGACCGTCAACTCGATCCAGAGCGCGCCCACCATCATCAAGGTGGCGCAGGTCGACACCATGACCATCAAGGCACAGATCTCGGAAGCCGACGTCACCCGCGTGAAGCCGGGCCTGCCGGTGTACTTCACCATCCTGGGCGAACCCGACGAGCGCTACCGCGCCCAGCTGCGCGCGGTGGAGCCGGCGCCGGACTCGGTGCAGAAAGACGACGCAACAGCTTCCCTGACGGGTTCGACCAGCGGCAGCTCCACCACCGCCGCGGTCTACTACAACGGCCTGTTCGACGTGCCCAACCCGGACGAGAAGCTGCGCATCTCCATGACCGCCCAGGTCTTCATCGTGCTGGGCGAGGCCAAGGACACGGTCGTGGTGCCGGCCTCGGCGCTGGGCAAGCGCGGCGAGGACGGCCGCTACGCCGTGCGCGTGGTCCTGAAGGACAACAAGACCGAAACGCGCCAGGTCCGGATCGGCATGAACAACAACGTCCAGGCGCAGGTGCTGGAAGGGCTGGAGGTGGGCGAACGCGTCGTGTCGGCGGACGCCGCGCCGGCCGCCGCTGTGCCGGGGGCCTGAGATGAGCGGGCCTCTGATCTCGCTGACGGGTGTGCGCCGCGAGTTTCCCGCGGGCGAGCAGACCATCGCGGTCCTGAAGGACATTAACCTGACCATCGAGGCCGGCGAGATGGTGGCGATCGTGGGCGCGTCCGGTTCGGGCAAGTCCACGCTCATGAACATCCTGGGTTGCCTGGACCGTCCGACCCGCGGCGAGTACCGGGTTGACGGTCGCAGCACGGGCGAGCTGGATCCGGACGAACTGGCCCAACTGCGCCGTGAACATTTCGGCTTCATTTTCCAGCGCTATCACCTGTTGTCCGATCTGACGGCGCAGGGCAACGTCGAGGTGCCGGCCGTCTACGCCGGCAAGCAGCGCGAGGCGCGCCTGGCGCGCGCCGACGACCTGCTCAAGCGGCTGGGCTTGGGCGACAGGTCCGGGCACCGTCCCGGCCAACTGTCCGGGGGGCAGCAGCAGCGCGTGAGCATCGCGCGGGCGCTGATGAACGGCGGCGACATCATCCTGGCCGACGAGCCGACCGGCGCGCTGGATACGCACACCGGCCAGGAAGTGCTCCGCATCCTGGAAGAACTGAACGCCGCCGGCCACACCATCATCATCGTCACGCACGATATGAACGTGGCCCGCCATGCCCAGCGCATCATCGAGATCAGCGACGGCGAGATCGTCGCCGACAAGCGCAATCCCGATGCGCCGCGGCGCGAGCGCATCAAGGAAGACGCGCCGGCGCTGGCCGCGCGGCCCGTCTGGCAGGCCTATCTGGACCGTTGCGGCGAGGCGCTGCGCATGGCGCTGCTGGCCATGAACGCGCACCGGCTGCGCACCTCGTTGACGATGCTGGGCATCATCATCGGCATCGCGGCCGTGGTGTCGGTGGTGGCGCTGGGCGAGGGCTCGCGCCGCAAGATTCTGGACGACATCAGCGAAATCGGCACCAACACGGTGGAGGTTTTTCCCGGCAAGGACTTCGGCGACGAGAAAGCCGTCAATATCCGCACCCTGGTGCCGGCCGACGCCGAGGCGCTGGCGCGCGAATCCTATGTGGACAGCGTCACGCCGGAAGTCTCCACCAACAACACGCTGCGCTTTCGCAACGTGTCGGTGACCGGCATGATCCAGGGCGTGGGCGAACAGTACTTCCGGGTGCGCGCCATCAAGCTGGCCCAAGGCAAGTTCTTCGACGACACCAGCGTGACGCGGCGCGCGCAGGAAGTCGTGATCGACGAGGCCACGCGGCGCAAGCTGTTCGGCTCGCATACCGAGCCCATCGGACAGGTGGTGTTCCTGGGGTCCATGCCGGCGCGCGTGATCGGGGTGACGCAGAAGAAGGACACCGTGTTCGGCAGCAATGACACCTTGAACGTGTGGATCCCCTACACCACGGCCCTGTCCCGCGTGCTGGGCCAGCAGCACCTGAAGAGCATTACGGTGCGCGTCAACGACGCCGCGCCGCCCGCCGCGGCGGAACAGGCCATCGTGCGCACGCTGACGCGGCGTCACGTGACCAAGGATTTCTTCGTGTTCAACACGGATGCGATCCGCAAGACTATCGAGCGCACCACGGCCACCATGACCTTGCTGGTGTCCATGATCGCGCTGATTTCGCTGATGGTGGGCGGCATCGGCGTCATGAACATCATGCTGGTGTCCGTGACCGAGCGCACCCGCGAGATCGGCGTGCGCATGGCGGTGGGCGCGCGGCGCAGCGACATCATGCAGCAGTTCCTGATCGAAGCGGTGCTGGTGTGCCTGATCGGCGGAGCCATCGGCATCGTCCTGTCCCTGGGGTTGGGCGTGCTGGTGTCCAAGGCCACCCGCGGTTCGTTCCAGATGGTTTACTCCACGGCATCGATGGTCGCGGCGTTCAGCTGCTCGACCTTGATCGGTGTGCTTTTTGGCTATTTGCCGGCGCGCAATGCGGCGCGCCTGGATCCCGTCGAGGCCTTGGCCCGGGAATGAGGAAAATGAAAGCGGTTTCCCTGATCTGCAAACCCGCCGTCCTGGCACTGCTGCTGGCCCTGGGCGGTTGCGGCAGCTTGCTGCACACCGACTATGAGCGGCCTTTGACATCCACACCTCCGGCCTGGTCCCATGCTCCGGCCGGCGGCATCCAGGCCGGGGCGCTGATTGAGGGCGGTGAGTGGTGGCGCAACTTCAGCGATCCGACGCTCGATGGGCTGGTCGATGCCGCGCTGGCGCGCAATAACGATCTGGCCGCCGCTGCGATCCGGGTGCGCCGGGCCCAATACCAGGCCGGGATTACCGAGGACAAGCTGTTGCCGCAACTCGGCGGCAGCGCCGATGTGACGCGCAACCGCAATCTGTACGGCGATCGGGCCATCTCCCGCACCAATGCGGCGCAGCTCACCGTCAGCTACGAGGTGGACCTGTGGGGCAAGCTGTCCAGCCAGCGCGACGCGGCAGAGTGGGAGTCGCTGGCGACCGAGCAGGACCGCCAGAGTGCCGCGCTGTCCCTGGTGGGTACCACCGCCACGCTGTACTGGCAGACCGCCTTCATCAACCAGCGCATCGCCAGCAGCGCCGAGAGCATCGCCTATGCGCGCAAGACCCAGGACCTGGTGCGCGCCCAGTACGCGGCGGGTGGCGCATCTGCACTGGAAATGGCCGAGGCCGAACAGACCGTGGCCAGCCAGGAGGCCGCGCACGCGCTGCTGGTGCAGCAGCGGGTGGAATACGCGAATGCGTTGGCCATCCTGTTCGATGGCCCCCCGGACCGCATGATGGCCGACCCCGCGCGGCTGCCGCAGTATCCGCTGCCGCAAGCCCGCGCCGGCGTGCCAGCCGAATTGCTGGGTCGCCGCCCGGACCTGCGCGCCGCCGAGCTGCGGCTGCGCCAGTCCCTCTCCACCGTTGACGCGACCCGCGCCAGCTTCTATCCGCCGCTGACGCTGACTGGCGCCTTGGGAAGCTCGAGTCCCACGCTGTCCGATGTTCTGAAGAACCCGGTCGGTTCGCTGGGCGCGGCGCTGACGCTGCCGTTCCTGCAATGGAACCAGATGCAGCTCAACATCAAGATCTCCAAGGCGGACTACGAAGAGCGGGTGGTGAACTTCCGGCAGGCGCTGTACCAGGCGATGGCTGACGTCGAGAACGCCTTGTCGAACCGCACGCAGCTGCGTCTGCAGGGCGAGCAGCTGGACGCGTCGTTGAAGGCGGCTCGCGAGGCTGAGCGGCTGTACGAAGTGCGCTATCGGGCGGGAGCGGTGCCGTTGCGGGACTGGCTGGATGCGCAGGAGAAGCGGCGGGTGGCTGAGGTTTCCCGGGATGAGAATATGTTGAATCGGTTGGTGAATCAGGTGACGGTTTATCAGGCGCTTGGTGGTGATGATGTTGGTGGCGGTGGTTCGGGAGTTGCTGCTGGCGCTGCGGCGGGTTCTTAATCCGTCTGGCGTGTCGGTGCGCTGGGGCGCGCGGGGCAACGATTGCGGTCCGGAGCCTTCGCTCCGGACTGCCCCATCGTCATCCTCGTCCTCGCCTTCGGCGACTCCTACGGATTCCCTCGGGCTTATCGACGCCCCGCGCGCCCCAGCGCACCGACACGCCAGACTCCGCTTTTGAAACTTGGCGTCCGCTGGGGCAATTGGTCTTCGTAGGGTTCTCGCCGACAGTGGGGATGGGCGAGGATCTTGCGGGGCCCGCCCCAGGCCGGCCGCCCGGGCGGCCTTTTGGGGCTTACGCGGTGTCTGGCGTCGGGCGATGGCGCTGCGCGCTTCTGATGATCTGTGCGCGAACAGGAAGCGTTGTTGGCCGACGAGCTGCATATGAATGCGCGCAGCGTCATCCGCACAACTGACGATACCCATATGCCAAAAAAGGCCGCCCGCGCGGCCGTTTTTGGCGTCCCCGCAAGATCTTTCTCTCCTTCTCGCCAGGGAGAAAAACGCCAAGCACACAGCCCGCCCCGCCAGGCGTCTAAAGAACCAGAACACCGTCTGCAATAAAATACGCCCCCATGAACACCCCCGATCACCCCCAGGACCTTGCCGCCGACCTCGACCGCCGCTTCGGCAGTCTCTCCCGTCTTTACGGCCCCGAAGCCCCCGCTCGTCTCCGCAACGCCCACGTGGCAGTAGCAGGCCTGGGCGGCGTAGGCTCCTGGACCGTCGAGGCCCTGGCCCGCTGCGGGGTAGGCGCGTTGACGCTCATCGACCTCGACCACATCGCCGAATCCAACGTCAACCGGCAGATCCACGCCCTCACCGCCACGCTAGGCCAGTCCAAGGTCGACGCCATGGCCGAGCGTGTGCTGGCGATCAACCCGGAATGCCGGCTGACCCGGGTAGATGACTTCGTGTCGCCCGAGAACGTCGCCCAGGTCCTGCCCGGCCCGTACTCCGTCATCATCGACTGCACCGACCAGGCCGCCGCCAAGATCGCCATGATCCTGCATGCGCGGGAAATCGGCGTGCCCATGCTGTTGTGCGGCGGTGCCGGCGGCAAGACCGACCCGCTCACCCTGCGCGCCGGCGACCTGTCCGCCGCGGTCAACGATGCGCTGCTGTCCAAGCTGCGCAACAAGCTGCGCCGCGAACACGGTTTTCCGCGGGCCTCCGACCAGAACGGCAAGGCCTTGAAGCGCGTGCCGAAGATGGGCATCCACGCCCTGTGGTTCGACCAGCCCGCCATCCTGCCCGACGCCTGGACCCGTCCCACCGAAGGCGAGGACGATATGGGCGCCTCGGGCCTTGCGGCCCTGGCGCCGCAAGGCCTGTCTTGCGCCGGTTATGGTTCGGTCGTGACTGTCACCGCCGCCATGGGCATGGCGGCGGCCAACGAAGCCTTGCGCCTCGCCGTCTGAACAACGGTCCTACAGCGCCACGAACACCACGCCGTCCTCGATCCTGACCGGATAGGTGGCCAGGTTGTCGCGCAGCGGCGAACAGAGCGCGCGCCCGTCGCGCACGTCGAAACGCCCCTGGTGCAGCGGGCATTCGATTTCATGCCCCATCAGAAAGCCGTCGCACAACCGCGCATTGCCGTGCGTACAGAGATTGGCGGTGGCGTAGACCTCGCCGTCCACGCCATACAGCGCGATCTCGCGGCCGCCGGCCTGCACGGCGATGACGTCCTCTTCAGGCACCTCGTCCCGCGCGATGGCCTTGATCCATTGCGTGCTCATAGCTGTCATGTCCTTGGTCATATGGGATAGATAAGCGAATTCGGCACCAGCTCGCTGTCGAAGATGCACAACCGCGATTCGAACTTCAGTCCGTCCGGCCCGCTGCGCACCACGTCCAGGTAGCGGCCCACGTTGAACACCGTGGTCAGCTGGCTGGGCTTGGTGCGGAATACGGCGTAATTGGCTTCGGACTCGATGCGGTCGCCCTGCACCGACAGCACGCGCGGCGCGCCCACCACGTGGCGCTGGTAGTAGGGGTCGTGGAAGATGGTGTCGGTGGCGCCGTAGATGCGGTCCTTCAGCATGCCGCGGCTTTCGAAGGACAGGGTGGCCAGCGGATAGCCGCGCTCGTGATTCTCGCGCGGCAGCACCTTGTACACGCAGTCTTCCAGGAAGAAATCGGGCCATTTCTCCCATTCCTCCGCGTCCAGCGCGGCGGCGTAGTCGTTGTACAGGCGGGTCAGTTGGTAGTAGAGGGAAAAGTCCAGCATCGTCAGGCCTCCATGACCCGCCGCCAATACGCGTACATGCCGCGGATCAGCGTTTCCGTGACCATGTGGTCGGTGTTTTCGGCGGTCTTGCCGCCCAGTTCCGCCACGCTGCGATGCCAGGGCTTTTGTTCAAAGCCCGACTGCGAGAATTCGATCACCTCGCCGTCGTCCGCCGACACGAAACCCGCCGGGCCGAACAGATTGGCCTGGCGCAGGCGGCGGCGCGTCATCTCGGGCGTGTCCTCGGCGAAGCCGAAATGCGTCCAGACGAAGTCGAAGGCATCGTGGCCCACCGGCTGGATATGGCGGGTGGACAGCGAGTTCACCTGCTGCTGGATGATGACGCTGGGGAACAGCGTCATCAGCACGGCGGTGGGACCGTTCCACCAGGGTTCCGGCACGATGTCCAGGAAGCGGTCATCGTTCAGCGACATCTGTTCCTTGAAACTGGACACGCCGCTGGTCACGCTGCCCTTGCCGCCCTGGCCGCGCGTCGAGATCATGGCGGCGTGGCGCAGGTGCTGATCCATCTTCAGTTCGGAGCGGTTGTCCGCCCGCCACAGGCCGAAGGTGACGAACCAGGTGTGCAGCAAGCCAGGATGGTAGGGATCCTTGATGTTCTCCTGCATCAGCTTCCAGTTGCCCGGGATGCGCTGGCGGCTGTAGCCGTGGATCACCAGTTCGCGGCCATCGAAGACGCGGTCGAAGTAATGCAGGATGTCCGGACCCAGATAGTCCTCCAGCGGCTCCACGTCGTGGTCGAACGAGGCGAACACCACGCCGTTGCGGCAGGCCACGGCCAGCTTGGTCAGGCCGTGCTCTTCCGGCTTGAAGTCGGGCGGCATGCCGCCATTGACCTTGCCGTCCTGCTTGACGCCGCGGCGGAACGGCACGCCGATCAGGTTGCCCTGCAGGTCGTAGTTCCACTGATGGTACGGACAGACGAATTCGCTGCGGTTGCCGGAACGCTCGCGGCAGAACTGCACGCCGCGGTGGGCGCATACGTTTTCGACCACGCGCACCTGGCTGTCGTTGTCGCGCAGCAGGATGACGGAACGTTCGCCCACGGCGGTGCGCTTGAAGTCGCCCGGGTTGGGGATCTCGGCTTCCAGACCCACATAGCTCCAGTGCGCGCGGTAGAAGAACCGCTCCATTTCGCGCTGGTGCAGGGCGGCGTCCGTGTAGACGCCGAAGGGGATGCGATGGGAGCCGTCGGTTTGCCAACGCGGGGCGAACTCGATGGGTTGCTCGGGGGCGCTCATGATCCGCTCCGGCTACAGGGCGCGGCGGCGGGCAGCGTACAGGTACGCATGGCTGGTCTCCTTGGTTCGGCGGGCCGCGAGGGCGGTCCGGCAGAGCCGGCGCGGCATGGGCGCTGGCGTTTTCTTGCATCATCGGGCAGCTTGTGAAATAAATAAATAGAATCTGCTTGATGAGATAAATCACCAGAATCAATATTGGTGGAGACAAGCGCATGAACCTGCAAGACGTGGACCTGAACCTGCTGGTGGTCTTCAATGAACTCTGGAAGCATGGCCGGGTGTCTGCCGTGGCCGACAGCCTGGGCATCTCGCAACCCGGCGTCAGCAACGCGCTGGGCCGGCTGCGCAAGCTGCTGGGCGACGAGCTGTTCCTGCGGACCTCGCGCGGCATGGTGCCCACGCCCTATGCGCAGGACCTGGCGCAGCCCATCGCCGCCGCGCTGGAGGCGCTGCACAGCACCCTGAACGCCCGCGCCGCGTTCGACCCCGCGCACAGCGGGCGCGCCTTCGTGATCGGCGTGAACGACGTGGGCGAAAGCTATTTCCTGCCGCGGCTGATGCGCGCGCTGGACCGCGCCGCGCCGAATGTCACGGTGCGCACCGTGCGCACCACCTCGATCGATGTGAAGGACGAAATGGAGCGCGGTCGCATCGATCTGGCCATGGGCTTCTTGCCCGATCTGAATAGCGGCTTCTTCCAGCGCCTGCTGTTCCGCCAGCCCTATGTGTGCATTTTCCGCCGCGACCATCCCTTGGCGCGTACCGGAGTTTCCGCCCGGCAGTTCCGCGCGGCCGAGCACGTGGCCATCGTGTCGGAAGGCACGGGCCACGGCGTGGTGGATCAGGTGATAGGGCAGGCCGGCATCCGCCGCCGCCTGCGCCTGACGGTGCCGCACTTCATCGCGGTGGGGCCGGTGCTGGCCGCCACCGACATGATCGCCGTGGTGCCGCAGCGTTTCGCCGACTGCGCCTGCGGCCCGTACGGCCTGGCGACCGCGCCCTGTCCGGTGAAGATCCCGGAGTCGGTCATCAATGTGTTCTGGCACGCCCGCAACCACCGCGAACCGGCCAACCAGTGGCTGCGGCAGGTGGTGGTCGACGAGTTCGCCGACTAGGCGTGGTCAGGTTTCGCGCAGTACCACCGGAAACCAGCCGCGCAGCGCGTTGGACAGGCGAATCTCGTCGGCGGCATGCAGGTCGGCCAGGGTCAGGACGCGTTCTTCCACGTTGCCCGTTTCGAGCAGTTCGGCACGCTGCACGCCCGGCAGGCAGCCGCTGTCCACGGGCGGCGTGTACCAGTCGCCGTCCAGGCGCAGATAGACGTTGCTGCGGCTGCCTTCACAGAGTTCGCCGCGTTCGTTCAGGTAGAGCAGATCGAAGATGTGCGGATGCGAGGGCAGCCATTCGATGGTCTTGGTGTACCAGGGGCGGTGCGTGGTTTTGTAGCGCAGCAGCGGTTCGGTCGAGCGCAGCGTTTCGGGCGCCAGCATCACTTCCTGCACGGCGGGCAGGGGCGGCAGCATGGCGGTCTGGATCTGGCGGCTGCCGTCGCGGGCCACCAGCAACCGCAGCCGATGCGCGCCCGGGGTCACCAGGCTGGTAGCGGCGATCATGATGTCGCCTTCAACGGCGCGCCCGGCCCAGACATAACCCAGGTCCTTGCAGGACGCCTCCAGCCGCTTCAGGTGGCGGTCCAGCAAGGGCACGCGCTGTTCGGCATCAACCAGGATGGTCTCGATCAATTCGGGTTGCATGGGTCGCTCCTGGTCGTGGCGGGTGTGGCCGGGCTCTATGCTACTACCGCCGTCGCCGGAAGTTCCAGCGCGGCATCAGGCGCGCAGGATCCGGGCTTTCCAATGGCACTCCTGCCATTCCTCGGCGGGGTCCGAATCGTGCACGATGCCGCCGCCCACGCTGTAGACGCCCTGGCCGGCGTCATCCAGCACCAGGGTGCGGATCGCCACGTTCAACGAAAAATCGCCATCCGGCGCCAGCCAGCCCACGCTGCC
>NZ_DATCUY010000578.1:0-2964 GCF_036567245.1 Achromobacter sp.
CAGGTAGCCCGCCAGCGAGGCGCCCGCCACGATCACGACGTCCGCGCCCTGCGCCACGGCCGCGTCCAGCGCCCGGCTGACATGCAGCGCCGACTCGGCCGAACGCGACACGTAGTCCAGGGCATTGCCCGGCAAGGCCAGGATGCCGGCGCAGCGGGACTCCAGCCCCAGTTGGCGGATCTGTTCGCGCAGCATGCCGGGCCAGCGCTGCCCCACCGTCACGATGGCGTAGCGGTCGCCGCGCTGCATGGCGCTCATGATGGAGGCCTCGGCCATGCCCACCACGGGCACGTCCAGGCGTTCACGCACCGCGCCTATGCCAGGTTCGCCGAAACAGGCCAGCAGGCAGGCGTCGAATCCGCCGTCGGGCTCCTGCCCGGCCGCCCGCTCCACGACGTCCAGCACGGCATGGGCGGCAACGGCCGCTTCAGCACGGCTGGCGATATAGGCAGGGCCGAAAGCCGCGGTGACGGCGTGGATGCGGACGGTGTCCCCGTAAAAGGCCTCGGCCTGGCTGGCCAGGCTGGTCGTCAGCTCGGACGTGGTGTTGCCGTTGACCACCAGCAGGCGGTAAGGCGAGGAAAGGGACAGCTCGGTTGCGGCCTGGGGTACAGCGGACATGGATCAGCCTTTGTTTATTTGTATACAAACAAAAAGATTGTTTTCCGACAATCTAGGTTGTTTTGTATAAAAATTTGTATACGATTTATGTCGCCAATGTACTCCGCACAATCTCGCCGGCAAGCTATCGCTAACCCTTAGCCTGGGGTGTAGTATGCTTTCCTGCACTAAGAAAAATGCGCGCCGGCAGCGCCAGCCGGACCATTCCAACATCCTGAAAAGCGCGCAGGCATAGGAGCCAACAAGAAGATGAAGTCCCTCGCGCCGCCGGCCAACGAGCCCGCCAAGAAAGACATCAGCCGCAACGAAATCGTATACAAAAATTTACGCAGAGCCATCATCGAGCAGGCTCTGCTGCCCGGCGACAAGCTGCCCGAAGACATCATCGGCGAGCGTTTCGGCGTCAGCCGGACCATCGTCCGCAGCGTCCTGACGCGCCTGTTCAGCGAGGGACTGGTGGATTTGCGGCCGAACCGCGGCGCGGCGGTGGCCCGTCCCAGCCTGGAAGAAGCGCACGACATCTTCGAAGCGCGCCGCTGCCTGGAGCGCGACGTGACGCGCCGGCTGCTGCAGCACATCACCGAGGCGGGGCTGGCGCGGCTGGAACAGCACGTGGCGCAGGAAGAAGAAGCCCGCAAGCGCAACAGCACCAACGAGTCGATCCGGCTGTCAGGCGAATTCCACATCCTGATGGCGGAACTGTCGGGCAATGCGGTGTATGCGCGCTACGTGAATGAAATCGTGTCGCGCTGCTCGCTGATCCTGGCCCTGTATGGCCGGCCGCATTCGAGCGAATGTGCGGTCAGCGAACACATGGAGATCGTCGCGGGCCTGCGCGCGCGCGACGAGAAGCACGTGCTGCACCTGCTGGAGCATCACCTGGAATCGGTAACCGCGCGCGCCCTGCTGACCGCGGACGGCCAGGGCGTGCGCGACATCCGCAAGATCCTGGATCGATACGGCACGTAGGAGCGTGCCCGCCCGATGGGCGTGCCACGTCCCCCAACGAAAAAGCGCCCGGTCCGGGCGCTTTTTTGGTTTGGACGGCTAGATTTCGCGCTCTTCCGTCTTGAGGTTGTTGTCGCGAGCGAAATCCACCACGAACTTGTACGCCAGCGGTTCCAGATCGCGCAAACGCAAATCGACCACGATCCCGCGCACGCCGTCGATCACGACGGGCAGCACATAGGGCGAATAGGTGAGGTGGTTACCGGCACAGCCGGCGGGCCGGAATTGTGCCATTACGCCAGCGAGCCGTTCCGCCCAATCGCTGGGGCGAAAGCGGCTACCGCTTTCGGTAACGCCATGAATTACGAATTGTCTGACGCGAGTTGCCATGAGTTCTTCACTACAGCGCGCCCTTCACGAAAGCCGGATCTTCGGCGTGATCAAACATGCGCCCTGCGCCGCGAATTGTATATGATTGATCCTTTGCCCTCTTTCAAAAAGCGATTCGCCTGGGAAAACGGCCTGGGAAATCAGCTGCTTGGCCGGCGGGTTCCCACAGGAACTCCGGCAGAGCCCCGGCGCAATCCGCTACATCCCCAGGAGGATCCGCAATGACCTCGCCTCTGGCCAACATCTACGCCCGGCTGCCGGTATCGTTCACGCACGGCCAGGGCGTCTGGCTGTGGGATGCCCAGGGCCGCAAGTACCTGGACGCGCTGGCCGGCATAGGGGTGTCCTGCCTGGGCCACGCCCATCCGAAACTGGTGGCCGCCATCAGCGAGCAGGCTGCGCGCGTCATCCATACCTCGAACATCTACGAAGTGCCGCAGCAGACCGAGCTGGCGGCGCGCCTGACGCAGCTGTCGGGCATGCAGGAAGTCGCGTTCAACAACAGCGGCTCCGAGGCCAACGAAGCCGCGATCAAGCTGGCGCGCTACTACGCCTACCAGCGCGGCAACAAGCACGCCCACATCATCACCATGGACTCCTCCTGGCATGGCCGCACGCTGGCCACGCTGGCGGCCACGGGCAGCGAAAAGGCGCGCAAGGGCTTCGAGCCCCTGCCCTCGGGCTTCATCCAGGTGCCCTACAACAGCGTGGACGCGGTGCGCGCCGCCGGCGACGCCGAACCGCGCGTGGCTGCAGTGCTGCTGGAGGTGCTGCAAGGCGAAGGCGGCATCCGCCCCTCCGACATCGACTATCTCCAGGACGTGCGCCGACTATGCACCGAGCGCGGCTGGCTGCTGATGATCGACGAAGTCCAGTCCGGCATCGGCCGCACCGGCAAGTGGTTCGCCCACCAATGGGCCGATATCGTCCCAGACGTCATGACGCTGGCCAAGGGTCTGGCGGGCGGCGTGCCCATCGGCGCCATGCTGGCCGCCGGCCCGGCCG
>NZ_DATCUY010000579.1:0-5025 GCF_036567245.1 Achromobacter sp.
GGCGGGCACGGACCTCAGGCGCGGAAAGCGTCTGCGCGCAACGGCAAGCCGATGTAACCGCAGGCCTGGCGCTCCGTCTTCTTGATGCGCATCGCAAGGCGGCGCGTGACCATGAGGCAAAATATGGGCATCTGCTTCAACCTTGCCGAGAACCGCTGTCATGTCTCTTCATCTCGTCCGCTACGCCTGCGCCGTTGCGCTGGCCGTCCCCGCCTTGTCCGCCCAGGCCGAAATCGTCATCGGCGTGGACGTGTCCACCACCGGCCCGGCCGCCGCCATCGGCATCCAGACCAATAACGCGATCCGCCTGTGGCCCGCCACGCTGGGCGGCGAGCCTGCCCGCTACGTGGTGCTGGACGACGGCACCGACGTCAGCCGGGCGGTGAAGAACATGCGCAAGCTGACCTCGGAAGACAAGGTCGATGCCATCGTCGGCCCCAACACCACGGCTGCGGCGCTGGCCGGCCTGGACGTGCTGGCCGAGACCGGCACGCCCATGATCGCGCTGGCCGCCTCCAGCGTCATCGTCGAGCCGCTGTCGGATCCGAAGCGCGCCTGGGCCTTCAAGATGCCGCAGAACGATTCGCTGATGGCCACCGCGCTGGTCGCGGACATGAAGAAGAAGGGCCTGACGAACGTGGCCTTCATCGGCTTCGCGGATTCCTACGGCGACAGCTGGTGGAAGGAGTTCACCGCCGCCGCCGGGACTGACCTGAAGATCGTGGCGCAGGAGCGTTTCCAGCGCACCGACGCTTCGGTGGTCGGACAGGTGCTGAAGGTCATCGCCGCCAAGCCCGATGCCGTGCTGATCGCCGGCGCAGGCACGCCTTCCGCCTTGCCGCAGAAGACGCTGCTGGAGCGCGGCTACACCGGCGCCATCTATCAGACGCACGGCATCGGCACGCTGGAGTTCCTGCAGGTCGGCGGCGCGGATGTGGAAGGGACCCTGTTCCCCACCGGCCCCGGCGTGGTGGCGCGCGAGCTGCCGGACGACAACCCGGTCAAGAAGGTGGCGGTGGCCTTTGCCGACAAGTACGAAGCCCGCTACGGCGCCAACACGCTGACCCAGTTCGCGGGCGACGCCTATGGCGCCTGGATGCTGCTGGACTCGGCGGTGGCGCGGGCGCTCAAATCCGGCGCCAAGCCCGGCACGCCCGAATTCCGCGCGGCGCTGCGCGACGCCCTGGAAAACACGCGCGACCTGGTCGTGCCCAATGGCGTGCTGAACATCTCCAAGGACAACCACCAAGGCTTTGACGAGCGCGCCCGGGTCATGGGCATCGTCAAGAATGGTCGGTTTTCCTACGCGGAGTAAGTGGGGACATAGACGTCTACCATTCGTAACTTGTCCTGACGCCCCATAGGGCGACGGATCGAAAAGCAGGCTGCGGCCTGCTTTTTTCCGGGCATATCATTCGTATCGAAATCATTTAATAGCGTATTATTTTTAGTGAATCCATATACCTCGAAATAAATACAGGAGAAACTGCCATGAGCCTGATCCGATCCAGACGTTTGCTGGCCGCCTTGAGCCTGGGGGTGCTGGCGGCATGTTCCGACTCGGGATCCGACAAGGCTGCGCCGGCCGCGAGCGCGCCCGCCGCCACTTCCACCCTGGAAGCCGCCAAGGCCGCCGGCAAGATACGCATCGGCTATGCCAATGAAGCGCCTTTCGCCTTCATGGACAGCAAGGAAGCCAAGGTGACGGGCGAGTCCGTGGAGATCGCGCGGGTGGTGCTCAAGCGCATGGGCATCAATGAAGTGGAGGGCGTGCTGACCGAGTTCGGCTCCCTCATTCCGGGCTTGCAGGCCAAGCGTTTCGACATCATCGCGGCCGGCATGTACGTCACGCCCGAACGCTGCCAGCAAGTGGCGTTCTCCGACCCCACCTATGGCGTCGGCCAGTCCTTCCTGGTCAAGCAGGGCAATCCCAAGAACCTGCACAGCTATGAAGACGTGGTGAAGAATCCCGACGCCAAGCTGGGCGTGGTGGTGGGCGCGATCGAAGCGGAGTACGCCTCCAAGATCCAGGTGCCCCCCGCCCAGGTGGTGGTGTTTCCGGACGCGGTCAGCGCGCTGTCCGGCGTGCAGGCGGGGCGCGCCGACGCCTACGCGGCCACGGCGCTCACCGTCAACGACCTGATGGGCAAGACCAGCGCCGCCAGCGGCCTGGAAAAGGCCGATCCGTTCAAAGACCCTGTCATCGACGGCAAGGACGTGCGCGGCTACGGCGCCTATGCCTTCCGTTCCGACGACAAAGCCTTTGCCGACGCCTTCAACGCCGAACTGGCCAAATTCATCGGCACCGAGGAACACCAGAAGCTGGTGGCGCCTTTCGGCTTCACCCCGCAGGAACTGCCCAAGGGAGTTACGGCCGCCAAACTGTGCGCCGGCCAGTAAGGGGGGCGCATGCGCTTGCTATCCGAGCATTTCACCGAACTCGTGCCGCCGCTGCTGCAAGGGCTGGCGGTCACGCTTGAGATCATGGCCGGCGCGGTGGTGCTGGCCGTTCCGCTGGCACTGGCCGCGGGCATCGGACGCCTGTCATCGCTGCGGCCGGTGCGCTGGATCGCGGCGGTCTATGTCGAGGTATTCCGCGGCACCTCGGCCCTGGTGCAGCTGTTCTGGTTCTATTTCGTGCTGCCGCTCTTTGGCGTGCAACTGCCCGCCATGCTGGTGGGCATCGTGGTGCTGGCGCTGAACGCAGGCGCCTATGGCGCCGAAGTGGTGCGCGGCGCGATCCGCGCGGTGCCGCCGGGCCAGCGCGAAGCCGGCATTGCGCTGAACCTGACGCGCGGACAGATCATGCGCCGCATCGTGGTGCCGCAGGCCGTGCCGGCGATGCTGCCGCCGGCCGGCAATCTGCTGATCGAGCTGTTGAAGAACACTGCGCTGGTGTCTCTCGTCACCATCACCGACCTGACCTTCCGCGGTCAGTTGCTGCGCAGCGAGACCTTGCGCACCACCGAGATCTTCACCCTGATGCTGTTGATGTACTTCGCCGTCGCCCTGCTGATCACGGCCGGGGTGCGTCTGCTGGAACGCAAGGTGCGCGTGCGATGAAGCCTGTATTCGATTGGTCATTCGCCCTGGAAATCCTGCCCACGCTGGGCTCCGCGCTGCTCATCACGATCCAGGCCACCTTGCTGGGCATGCTGGTGGCGGTCACGCTGGGCCTGGCGCTGGCGCTGCTGCGGCGTTCGCGCCTGCGCATTGTGTCGCTGCCCACGGCCTTCGTGATCGAGTTCGTGCGCAGCACGCCCTTGCTGGTGCAGATGTATTTCCTGTTTTACGTCCTGCCCCTGACCGGCGTGCGGTTGTCGCCGCTGGCCACCGGCATCACCGCGCTGGGCCTGCACTACGCGACCTATTGCGCGGAGGTCTACCGCGCCGGCATCGAGGCGGTGCCGCGCGGCCAATGGGAGGCCGCTACCGCGCTGAACATGTCGCGCTGGCGCACGGCGGTGGGCGTGGTGCTGCCGCAGGCGATTCCACCCGTGGTGCCGGCGCTGGGCAACTACCTGGTGGCGATGTTCAAGGACACGCCGCTGCTGTCGGCGATCACCGTGGTGGAACTGTTGCAGCAGAGCAAGATGATCGGCTCGGCCACGTTCCGCTACACCGAGCCCCTGACCCTGGTGGGCCTGCTGTTCCTGGCGCTGAGCCTGGTGGCGGCTTGGGGCGTGCGCGGCCTGGAAGCCCGTTTGCAACGATATGGAGGAAAGCGATGAGCGCCAGCGTAAGCATCAAGAACCTGCGCAAGCAGTACGGCGAACTGGAGGTGCTGCGCGGCATCAATCTGGAGATACCGTCCGGCCAGACCGTGGCCGTGATCGGCCCTTCGGGTTCGGGCAAGTCCACCTTGCTGCGCGTGCTGATGACGCTGGACCGGCCCACCAGCGGCGACATCGAGATCGACGGCGTGCCGATGTGGACCGACGCCCAGGGCCGTCCCGCCGGGTCCAATTCGGAGCACCTGCGCAATGTGCGCGGCAAGATCGGCATGGTGTTCCAGCACTTCAACCTGTTCCCGCACATGACGGCGCTGGCCAATGCCATGGAGGCGCCGCTGCACGTGCTGGGCATGCCGCGCGCCCAGGCGCGCGAACGCGCCGTGGAATACCTGGAAATGGTCGGCCTGGGCGACAAGCTCGACGTCTATCCCGCGCAGTTGTCGGGTGGGCAGAAGCAGCGCGTGGGCATCGCGCGCGCGCTGGCGATGTGCCCCGACATCATGCTGTTCGACGAGGTGACCTCGGCGTTGGACCCGGAACTGGTGGGCGGCATCCTGCAGATCCTGCGCGATCTGTCGGCCCGGCGCAGCATGACGATGATCATCGTGACCCATCAGATGAAATTCGCCGAACGCAGCTCGGACCGGACCTTGTTCTTCGACGAGGGCAACATCGTCGAAGACGCCGAGTCTTCGGTGCTGTTCAGCCAGCCCCAGGAGGCGCGCACGCGCCAGTTCCTGGATTCGGTGATCGAAGGGCAGTAGCGCGTCTCCCGCGAGCGCGGTTGACCCTGCCCGGGGCTGCGGCATTCAGGCCGCCAGCCGGGTTGGGGCGCTATGCTTTGGCATCCCACGCCCCGGAGGCTCCAGCATGTCCCTGCTTTTCAGTCCCACATCCATCGGCCAGCTGGAGTTGGCCAACCGCATTGTCATTGCGCCCATGTGCGAATACTCGGCGGAGGAAGGTCTGGCCACCGATTGGCACATGATCCATCTGGGGCATCTGGCCTTGTCCGGCGCCGCGCTGTTGTTCGTGGAAGCCACGGCGGTGGAGCCCGACGGGCGCATCACCCCGGGAGACCTGGGCTTGTGGTCCGACGAAACCGAGGCGGCCATCGGCCGCGTCGTCGCCGCCATCCGCCGCTATGCGCCCATCAAGCTGGGCATACAGCTCGGCCACGCGGGCCGCAAGGCTTCCAGCGAAGCGCCCTGGAACGGCGGCCAGTTGGTGCCGCCCGAAGCGGGCGGCTGGCAGGGCTGGGCGCCCTCGGCGCTGCCGCACAACGCGTCCG
>NZ_DATCUY010000580.1:0-9566 GCF_036567245.1 Achromobacter sp.
GAACGGGCTGCGCCACGCGGCGCTGACGGCGCCTGCGCTGCCGGAACGCCCATGCGCCGTGGCGCCGGCCGATCGGACCCTATTCCTGGCGGAGTGCGATAGCAAGAGACTGCTGCGCGAACTCGGTGTCGCCGGCATTCCCGACGGCGTGCTGGTGGAGGGCGACCTGCCCGGTGGGCTGCCCGCGCCTTTGTCCTATCCGGTCGTTGCCAAGCTGCAGGCCAGTGAGGTGCTGCACAAGAGCGACATAGGCGGCGTGGTGCTGGGAATTTCCGACGATGAGCAGTTGCGCGAGGCGCTGCTGCGCCTGCGCGGAATCGCGCGCGACCGGGGCATCAAGGCAATGGGCATCCTACTCGAATCCATGCAGCGTTTCGATCATGAATTGCTGCTGGGGCTGCGCCGCGATGCCAGATTCGGCCCCACGCTGACCCTGGGCCGTGGCGGCGTCGAAGTGGAACTGGACCCCGACGTGGCCAGCCGCCTGTTGCCGCTGGATCCGTCGCGAATCCAGGAAATGATCGAGAGCTTGCGTTCGGCCAGGTTGCTGCAAGGATTCCGCGGCCGCGGCGCGGCCGACCTGCCCGCCCTGGCGCGACAGATCGCGAGCTTGTGCGAGGTATTCCTGATGCGGCCAGACCTCGCCGAGATCGAGATCAATCCGCTGGCGGTGAGCGGTGGCCAGGCCTGGGTGCTCGATGCCGTGGTAAGCAGATTCGAATGACGGACGCCGCGCACTTTGTCCAGATTCATGATGCCGATGGCGTACGCACGCTCATATTGAACCGGGCCGCCAAGGCCAACGCCTTGAACGTGGAGATGCTCGCCGTCTTGCGGCGCGCGATCGAAACCGTGCCGCAAGACGGCATCGGCCTGATCGTTCTGCGCAGCGCCTCGCCTTACCTGTTCTGCGCCGGCGGCGATATCGAGGAGTTCGTCCGCAGTCCGGCGTTGCTGGAGGCGCAGGGCCGGGGCTTGCGCGAACTCATGGCTGCCATGGCGCGCTGCCCGGCGCCCATTCTGGCGCTGGCCCGGGGCAAGGCCGCCGGCGCCGGCGTCATTCTGCTGGCGATGACCGATATCGTCATCGCCGCGGACGATCTGACGCTCGCGTGTCCGGAAATCGCCTTCAACATGTATCCCGTCATGGTCCAGGCCGCGCTGGAAACCAAGATCAGCGCCGCGCGGGCCAGGCAACTGTGTCTTAGCGGCCAGCTACTGGAGGCGGCGCCCGCGCGCGAGCTGGGACTGGTAACCGATGTGCTTCCGGCCGAGGGTTTCGAGCGGCTTTCCGCTGACCGCCTGGCGTTCTACCTGGCGCGCCGGGAAGCCCTGTCGATCGCCCGCAATGCGCGCCTGCTGCTGGAGCCGCCCGATCCCGGTATCGGCCGTATCGAGGCGCTGGAGCCGCTCATGCACGAGAACTTCAGCCGGCCGGGCGTGCAGGAAAAAATACGCGCCTATCTTGCCGGCATGCGAGCCAGGCGCGCCGACTGACGGGGGCGGGTCTGGTTTGTGTGGGCAGGGGCTCTGTGTCACAATTTTTGCTCTTTTCTATCCAGAGAAATTCTCTGTCTTCAGAATGACGACTGAACAACCGGAAAAACTCGTGGGCGCCCTCGTGGGCGGGTTGCGCGTCCTGCGTTACCTGAGCGCCGCGCCCTCGGGCGTGGGGGTCACCCGGGTGGCGCGCGATCTTCAGCTCAATTCCAGCACTTGCTACAACTTTCTCAAGACGTTGGTGTATGAAGGCCTGGTGACCTTCGATGAGGCCACCAAGACGTACTCCATCGCCCTGGGACTGGTCGAGCTGGCCAAGGGCGTGCTGGAGCAGGGATCCTACGTGCGACTGGTCCACCCGCATTTGCGTGACATCGCGCGCGGCCATGGCGTCACGGCGACGCTCTGGCAGCGCACTTCCAACGAACGCGTGGTGCTCGTGGACCGCGCCGACACCGACAGTTCCGTACGGGTGCACATGAGCGTGGGCCAACGTTTGCCCATGTACATCGCGGCGCTGGGCCGTTGCATGGCCGCCCATTCGGGCCTGGACGACCAGGAATTGCGGCAGCGCTTCGATAACCTGAGGTGGGACGACAAGCCCCCTTTCCAGGAATATCTGGAAGGCGTTCGGGAAGCGCGCGACAAGGGGTATGCGGTAGACGCCGGCAACTATGTGAAGGGCGTGAGCACCGTTTCCGCCGCCGTGCTGGACGAGTTCGGTAAACCGGCCATGGCCATCAGCGCGGTCGGCTTCAGCGCGCAGGTTTCGGGCGACGCCCTGGAACGCCTGGGCGCGGACCTGCGCGACCGCGCCGTGCTGATCACGCGCGCCCTGTCCGGCGGCCGCGCCTGATTCCCTGCCCTCGATAAGTCCCTGCTCCTTGACCGCAAGGGGCAGGGCGGCTGGCGTCCGTCCGGGCGTGGCCCAGACCCCTGAAAAACCTGATTGACGTTCGCGAGAACCTTTGCTTATGATTCATCTAACCGTCCGGTTAGTAAATTAACCGACCGATAACTTATATGTAACGAAGCGGCGCCAAGCACGCCGCTTCGAACCAAAGAGCGGTTGTTACGAGGAGGCAATGGTGGCTAGCGCCAACAAAGAGCAGTTGCTGGACGCATACCGGCGCATGTTGCGCATCCGATTGGCGGAACTGAGGCTGGGACGCTTGTTCGCGGACGGGGAAGTCCCCGGCTTCATCCACCTGAGCATCGGCCAGGAGGCCGTTGCTGCCGCGATGGGCATGGTGCTGCGGCCAGACGATACCGTCGCCTCGACCCATCGCGGCCATGGGCACGCGTTAGCCAAGGGCATCGACATCGAAGAGTTCTTCCTGGAACTGATGGCGCGCGAGGAAGGCATCTGCAAGGGTCGCGGCGGCTCCATGCACGTGGCCAACTTGTCCATCGGCATGCTGGGGGCCAATGCCATTGTTGGCGCCAGCATACCGATAGCCCTGGGCAGCGCGTTGGCTCATCAGGTCAGGAAAAAGGACTCGCTGGCGGTGGCGTTTTTCGGTGACGGCGCCATGGCAGAAGGCGTGCTGCACGAAAGCCTCAACCTGGCCGCGCTGTGGCGCCTGCCGCTGCTGTTTCTCTGCGAAAACAACGGCTGGGCCGAGTTCTCCCCCACCCATAAGCAGTTCGTCGCGCCGCTGGACAAACTGTCGGCTGCGTTCTCCATTCCGCACGAAAAAATCGATGGCAACGACGTGCTGCGAGTCGCCGAGGCCGCAAGCGCGGCCGTGGCCAGCATACGCGCCGGCGAAGGTCCGCGGGTGCTGGAATGCATCACCCACCGCTGGCGCGGCCATTACGAAGGCGATCCCCAGAAGTACCGCCCTTCGGAAGAGATCGACGGCTTGGGCGAGCACGATCCGGTGGCGCGCTTCGAAGCGGCGCTGGACAAGAAAGGGGTGACCAAGGCGCAGCGTGAACAGGTTTTCGACGAGGTCCAGGCTCAGGTCGAGCGAGCGGTGGAGCGCGCGCGACTGGGCCGCCAACCGATCTGGCACGCGGCCTGCAACGATGTCTACACCCCTATCGAGGCAAACTGAGATGGCTGAACTACGTTTTGCCCATGCCATCAACCGCGCGTTGGCCGAGTGCATGGAGGAAGATCCCACGGTATTCCTGTTCGGCGAAGACATAGCCGAAGCCGGCGGTCCGTTCGGCGTGACCCGCGGGCTGCATGCCCGATTCGGTCCGGACCGCATCCGCGACACGCCGATCTCCGAAGCCACCATGGCCAATGCGGCCGTGGGGGCGGCTTTGTCCGGCTTGAAGCCGGTGCTTGAAATCATGTTCATGGATTTCATGACGCTGACCATGGACGCGCTGGTCAACCAGGCTGCCAAGGCCCGTTTCATGTTCGGCGGACAGGCCAGCGTGCCCTTGGTGGTGCGCACGCCGCACGGCGGCGGCATCAGCGCCGGTCCGCAGCATTCCCAATGCCTGGAAGCGTGGTTCGCCCATATCCCTGGATTGAAGGTGGTGTGCCCCAGCAACCCCGCCGACGCCTATGGCCTGCTGAAGTCGGCGATCCTCGACCCGGACCCGGTGGTGTTCGTGGAGAACAAGGCCTTGTACGCCCTCAAGGGCGAAGTGGCGGACAACGCCGGGCCAATACCGCTAGGCCAGGCGCGCGTGGCGCGCCCGGGCCGCGACCTGACCATAGTCAGCTACGGCGCGACCGTGCACAAGGCATTGCGGGCCGCCGAGGTCCTGGCTGCAGACGGTATCGAGGCCGAGGTGCTGGACCTGCGCAGTATCCAGCCCTGGGACGAGCAGGCGGTGCTGGCCTCGATCAAGTTCACCCATCGGCTGCTTATCGTGCACGAAGCGGTCGAGGCATTCGGCGTGGGCGCAGAGATTGCCGCGCGCATGGCCGATATTGGCTTCGACGAGCTCGACGCGCCTATCGTCCGCGTCGCGGCCCCCTTTGTTCCGGTGCCTTTCGCGCCGGCGCTGGAAGAACAGTATCAGCCCCAAGAGGCCGATGTCATCGCCGCGGCGCGCAAGCTCTGCGCCTGATCCCTGGAGACAGCATGAACGAACCCAGCATTCTTACCGACGTCCGCAACCGCGTCGGCATCATCACGATAAACCGCCCCACGGTGCACAACGCGCTGGATATTCCGACTTTGATCGAACTGGAACGGGCATTCGCCGCATTGGAGGCCCGCGAAGATTGCCGCGTCATCGTCATTACCGGCGCGGGGGAAAAATCGTTCGTGGCCGGGGGCGATCTGGCGGACCTGAACTCGCGCCAGGGCCTGGCGCACTACCAGGAGTTTGCCGAAGATATCCATCGCGTATTCCGGCGCATCGAAATCAGCGACAAGCCCACGATCGCCGCGGTCAATGGCTGGGCGCTCGGCGGCGGCACCGAACTGTTGCTGGCAATGGACCTGCGCATCCTGGCCGACAGCGCCATGATTGCGCTGACGGAGATCAACCTGGGCCTGTTTCCCGGCGCGGGCGGCACGCAGCGCATCATCCGGCAAGTCGCGCCTTGCCTGGCGAAGGAACTCATGTTTACCGGCGGGCGCATCAGCGCAGACGAGGCGGTGCGCATCGGCCTGGCCAATCGCGCGGTGCCGAAGGACCAGCTCATGGCGCAGGTCCTGGCGCTGGCGGAACAGATCGCAGGAAAGTCGCCGCTGGTGCTCAAGCTGCTCAAGCGCACTCTGCGCGATGGCGCCGATATGCCGCTGGCCAATGCGCTGGCGCACGAGCAGGCCATGATAGGTCTGGTGCTGGACACGCGCGATGCCCATGAAGGCGTCGGCGCGTTCCTTGAAAAGCGCGAAGCGCGCTTCGCGGGGCAATAGCCCATGGGCGCGCTGAATGATCTTCTGATGCCCAAGCTCGGCCTGACCATGACCGAGGGCATGCTGATCGAATGGAGCGTGGCCGCCGGCGACCAGGTAAAAGCTGGCGATCCGCTGTTCGTGGTGGAAACGGATAAGGTCGCCAGCGAAATCGCGGCCGAGGCGGACGGTCTGATCGGCGAGATCCTCGTGCCGGCCGGTGTAACGGTACCGGTGGGCGCCGTGGTCGCACGTTGGACGGGACCGGGCCAGAAGTCAGACCTGGAGTCAGGTGCCGCAGGCGGGGCCGAGACAACCTCCGCTTCTGCGCCCATGCTGGCGGCGCGGACGCCGGTACCGCCCGCTACGGCCGCTGGCGGTCGGATCGTGGCCACGCCGCTGGCCCGGCGCCTGGCCCGTGAACTGGACGTGGATCTGGCGAAAGTCGGCGGTACCGGACCGGGCGGGCGCATCAAGGCTGCGGACGTGCGTCAGGCGGGCGAACCGGGGCGGGCCGCACAGGTCGAGAATGCCGCCGAGCAAGCTGTTCCTGCCATGGACGGCGGACAGCGCATCGTCGCCAGCGGACTGGTGCAGTCCATGGCCCGGCGCATGACGCAGGCCAAGCAGGTTCCGCACTTCTATCTATCGGCCGAGGCCGAGGTCAGCGAACTGCTGGCCTTGCGCGGCCGCTTGAATGGCCAGCCCGATGCGCCCAGGCTGACGCTGAACCACTTCGTCATTGCCGCCGTGGCGCGGGCGCTTGCGGCCTTGCCGCAACAGAACCGCATCTGGAACGACGACCACATCGTGCAGTTCCAGGACATCGACGTAGGCGTGGCGGTCACTACCGAACGCGGCCTGATGGCGCCGGTGCTGCACGGCCTGGCAGGCGCTACCTTGGATGGCATCGCGCGGCAGTCGGACGCCTTGCTGGAGCGCGTGCGATCGGGAAATGCCACCCGCGACGACATGAGCGGCGGGGCCATTTCAATTTCCAACGCCGGCATGTTCAACGTCACATACATGACACCCATCATCAATCCGCCCCAGTCGGCGATCTTGGGCGTGGGCAGCATCCGCGAGATGTTCAGGCCCGGCGCGCAAGGCGCGCCGGCGTTGCGGCGCGAAATGGGCCTGGTGCTGGCGGCGGACCACCGGCTGCACGATGGCGCCGGCGCGCTGAAATTCCTCAACTGCGTCATCGAGTTGCTGCAGGACCCGTACCGGCTGCTGCGCACCCCTATTCAAGGATAGATCATATGGACTTTTCGCTTTCGGACGAGCAGAAGCTGATCGTCGAGACCGCGCGCCGCATCGGTGAAACGTATGGCGTGGATTACTGGTATGAGCAGGACCGCAAGAATGCCTTCCCCCAGGCTTGCTGGCAGGCCATCTGCGAGGCCGGCCTGGCGGGCGCGGCCCTGCCCGAGGAGCATGGCGGATCGGGCCTGGGCATGGTGGAGCTGGCGCTCATTGTGGAGGAACTTTCCGCAGGCGGCGGTGGTTCGACGCTGGGCCAGCTGTTCATGATCAATCCCATCTTCGGCGGCGTGCCGATCTCCAAGTTCGGCAGCGAGCAGATGAAGCGCGAGCTGTTGCCCGGGCTGACCAGCGGCAAGATCAACTTCTGCATGGCGCTCACCGAACCCGATGCTGGCACCAACACGCTGGCGATGAAGAGTTTCGCCGCGGCGCAGCCTGATGGCAGCTGGCGGTTGGACGGGCGCAAGATCTGGATCACCGCCGTCGACGCCGCGCAAAAGATGCTGGTCGTGGCGCGCACTGCCAAACCGGTCGAAGGGGCGCGCCCCACCGACGGCATTTCCATGTTCATCATCGACGTCGAACGCGAGGGCCTGACCTATTCGGCCATCGAGAAGGTGGGAACCCAGACGCTCAGCGCCTGCTCGGTGTTCTTTGACAATGTTCGCATCGAACCGCATGAACTGGTGGGCACGCTCGACAAGGGCTTTCGCGAACTGCTGGACGTGCTTAACACCGAACGCATCGTCACGACCGCCAGCCTGGTGGGCGCGGGTCGGCTGGCGGAGCGTCTGGCGATTCAGTATGCGAACGATCGCAAGGTGTTTGGCGGCAAGCCCATCAGCGCATACCAAGGCTTGCAGTTTCCGCTGGCGCAATCGCATGCGGAACTGCAGTGCGCCCGCCTCATGAACCTGAACGCGGCCTCGTTGTGCGATCAGGGATTGCCCTATGGCTCCGAGGCGAACATTGCCAAGCTGATAGGATCGCAAGCCGCCAGCCATGCCATCGAGCGCAGCATGCAGACCATGGGAGGCATGGGCTACGCGCGCGAATTCCACGTTGAGCGCCTGTGGCGCGACGCGCGGCTGTTCAAGTTTGCGCCGGTGTCGGAAGAAATGATCCTGAACTACATCGCCATACACGACCTCGGCATGCCGAAGTCATACTGAAGCGCAAGCATCGAGACGCGGGACCGGCTCAGGCCGTCACCCGCGCCGAGCCGCCATCCAAGGGAGACCCACCATGTTCAATCTGAGCGCAGCCATCGCCTTCCACGCCCGGCGCGCGCCCGATCGTGCCGCCATCATCTATCGCGACGTCGCGGTCAGCTACGCCGATTTCCATGAACGCATCCGCCTGGCGGCGGCGCTGCTCCAGTCACATGGAATCGGCCGCGGCGATGTGGTCGCGCTCTTCATGAAGAATAGCGCCGCCTTCCTGGAACTGGCGTTCGCCGCCAGCTATCTGGGCGCGATATTCCTGCCGGTCAACTACCGGTTGGCGGCGCCCGAGGCCGGCTACATCCTTGGCGACGCCCGCGCCAAGCTGCTGTTCGTGGACGAGGAGTTCGCGGAGGTGGCGGCGCTCGAAGTGCCCAAGGTGGTGCTCGACGCCGCTGCGCAGGCCGACTCGCGCCGTCTCGGCAAGCCGGGACTGGCCGTTCCGGAGCCGGCCGCCACGACGCAGGATGATCTGCTGCGGCTGATGTACACGTCCGGCACGACCTCGCGGCCGAAGGGCGTGATGCACACCTACGGCAACATCCACTGGAAGTCGATCGATCACGTGATCGCGCTGGGCCTGACGCATCGGGAACGTCTGCTGGTGGTGGGGCCGCTCTATCACGTCGGGGCCTTCGATCTGCCTGGCATCGCGGTGTTGTGGGTAGGAGGCACGCTCTGCGTGCACCGCGAATTCGATCCGGAGGCGGTACTTGCATCCATTGAACGCCACCGGCTGACTTGCGGCTGGATGGCGCCCGTCATGCTGAGTCGCGTGCTGGCCGTACAGAACCCGGGAAGGTACGCCCTGGATACCTTTGGCTGGTGTATTGCAGGCGGCGAGAAAACGCCCGAATCCCGCATACGCGACTTCACCCGCGTGTTCACGCGCGGGCGCTTCATCGACGGCTTCGGCATGACGGAAACGTGCAGCGGCGACACCCTCATGGAGCCAGGCCGCGAAATCGAGAAGATCGGCTCCACCGGTCGCGCGCTGCCGCACGTCGAGATCCGTATCGCCGATGACGAAGGCCGCTGGTTGCCCGCCGGCGAGAAAGGGGAGATCTGCGTGCGCGGGCCCAAGGTCACCAAGGGCTACTGGAACGCACCCGAGAAAACCGCCGAAGCTTTCTTCGGCGACTGGCTGCGTAGCGGGGATGTGGGCTACCTGGACGAGGAAGGATTCCTGTTCGTCACCGACCGGACCAAGGACATGATCCTGACCGGTGCGGAGAACGTGGCTTCCAGCGAAGTCGAGGCAGTGCTTTACGAAATGCCCCAGATCGCCGAAGCGGCGGTCATCGGCGTGCACGACGAGCAATGGGGCGAACGCATCACGGCTGTGGTGGTGCTCAACCCAGGGCAGACATTGACGTTGGAAGAGCTGGCCGGCTACTGCCGCAAGCGCGTGGCCAATTTCAAGGTGCCGCGGGAGCTGAAAGTGGTGGAGGAACTGCCGCGCAATCCTTCGGGAAAGGTCCTCAAGCGGGTGCTGCGGGACCGCTACAACGCCTGATGCCGCCGCAGCGGAAACAGCACAAGAACACAGGGGGAGAAAAATGAATCTGGCCAGAAAATTCGCGACGTTCTCGACGGGCCTTGCTGTCGGAAACCTGCCGGAGCCTGTGATTGAAAAGGCTCGCGCCTGCGTCCTCAATGGCTACGGCATTGCATTGGGCTCGCACCCCACGCCGTTCTTCGGCGTGGCCGAACAGGCCGTCCTGGCCATGGATGGCGTGCGGCCCGGCGGCGCCACGCTGCT
>NZ_DATCUY010000581.1:0-2468 GCF_036567245.1 Achromobacter sp.
GCCGCGCCGGACGCGCTCGCCTGCGACGGCCTGCTGCGCCAGCTGGCGCTGGAACCGCTGACCGCGCGCAGCGCCACGCTGCGTCTGGTCGCCGTCGCCGACTCCTACATCGACGCCGCGCGAGTAGAGCAATGGGGCGCCGCCGGCAGGCTCATGTCCAACGCCAATCCGCAGGGCCAGGTGCCTGGCGAAGCTGCGGCGGGCTTGTTGCTGGACCTGGCCGCTCAGGCGCCTGGCGGCGAGCCCGCGCGTACCGATACCGCGCTGTCCTTGATCCTGTCGGCGCAAGCTCAGCGCGCGGTCGCCGCCGACGCGCGCGGCGCGCTGCATGAACCCCGCCTGACCGAATTGGCCACGCAGTTCCTGGCCGAGCAAGGCAAACCCGCCGACGGCGTAGCCGCGCTGATCAGCGATGCCGACCACCGTGGCAGCCGCCCGCTGGAGACCGCCGGCCTGGCCTCTGCGCTGTTTCCCGCGCTGGATCCGAACCTGGACTGCCTGGCAGTGGGTTCCGGCTGCGGCCACACCGGCGCGGCCGCCCATCTGCTCACCGTGGCCGTCGCAGGCGCGGCTTGCGCCCAGGCCGACGCACCCGTACTCGCACTCATGACCCAGGACCCGGCGTTGCGGACGCTGGTGCTGGTGTCGCCCTCCGAATCCCTCCCCGCCTGACCCACAAGAACATAGCTCAAACCATGCGCAGCCCCTCCGATCTACTATCCGGCACCTCCCGCGCCATCAGCGAAGGCCGACATTGGTCCTCGCGCGCGCTGGCCAACCCGCGCACCTTCATGGCGTTGGGACTGCTCGCCTTGGTGGTGTTCCTGTTCCTGTTCGCCGACACGGTAGAGATCGGTCTGGCCTGGGCAGGCATCGCCCTGGGCGTATGCGTGCTGCTGTGGCTGTGCGCCTTTCTGTGGCGCCGGCGGCGCACCCGCAAGGCCAACAAGAATCTGGGCGACATGCTGGAGCAGCAGGTGCAGACCGGCGCCGCCGCCAACCGCAACGACGTGGAAGCGCTGCGCACACGGCTGACCCAAGCGGTGCGCACCATCAAGACCTCGAAGATCGGCCAGACCTCGGGCAACGAAGCCCTGTACGAGCTGCCCTGGTACATCGTCATCGGCAACCCCGCCGCGGGCAAGAGCAGCGCCGTGATCAATTCCGGCCTGCAGTTCCCTTTCGCCGACAAGAACGGCGCGGCGGTGCGCGGCGTGGGAGGCACGCGCAACTGCGACTGGTTCTTCACCACCGAAGGCATCCTGCTGGACACTGCGGGACGCTACTCGGTGCATGAAGAGGACCGCAACGAATGGATGGGCTTCCTGGACCTGCTCAAGCGGCATCGTCCCAAGGCGCCCATCAACGGCATCATCGTGGCCGCCAGCATCGACGAGCTGACGGGCGCGGGGCCCGAGTTCGCGATCAACCTGGCCAAGAACCTGCGCCAGCGCGTGCAGGAACTGACCGACCGCCTGGAAGTGTTTGCGCCGGTCTACATCATCTTCACCAAGGCCGACCTGATCTCAGGCTTCAGCGAGTTCTTTTCCGACAGCGACCAGAGCGAACGCGACCGCGTCTGGGGCGCGACCCTGCCCTATGGCGCCGAAGAGAACCGCGATGTGCTGGCGCTGTTCGACAGCCGTTTCGACGAGCTGTATGAAGGCCTGAAGGAAATGGGCACGGCGCAGATCTCGCTGCGCAACAGCCGCGACCTGCCGCCAGGCCTGTTGACGTTTCCGCTGGAATTCGCCGGCATCAAGCCGGCGCTGCGGACCTTCCTGTCGACGCTGTTCGAGACCAATCCATTCCAGTACAAGCCGGTGTTCCGCGGCTTCTACTTCACCAGCGCGCTACAGGAAGGCGTTACGCAAAGCACTTCCACCGAGCGGCTGGCCGAACGCTTCGAGCTGCGACCGGCACAGCGCGCGCAGACGCGCAGCGTCACCTCCAACAACGGCTTCTTCCTGCGCGACCTGTTCTCCAGCGTGATCTTCGCGGACAAGAAGCTGGTGCGCCAGCACGCCAGCCCCGCCAAGACGCGCATGCGCTACCTGGCCTTCTTTGGCCTGGTGCTGGCGCTGGGGTTGGTGCTGGGCGGCTGGAGCTGGTCTTACCTGGGCAACCGGCAACTGGCGCAGAACGTGCAGGCCGACCTGGACAAGGTGGTACGCCTGCAAAGCGAGCGCACCGACCTGCAAAGCCGGCTGGAAGCGATGGAGATCCTGCAGGACCGCATCGAGCAGCTGGACCGCTATTCCTCCAGCCGGCCGTGGTCGTTGGGCCTGGGTCTGTACCAGGGCGACGTGCTGAAGGAGCGTCTGCTGGCCGAGTACTACAACGGCGCGCGCCAGTTCATGCTGGCGCCGGTGAAGACCAGCCTGGAGGACTTCCTGGCCAAGGTCGATACCTCCGCTACCGCGGCCACCGGCGGCGCCCCCCAGCCGGCGCCGCAGCAGGCCCGTGCC
>NZ_DATCUY010000582.1:0-30146 GCF_036567245.1 Achromobacter sp.
CGCGCGTCGCCGTCCACTACAACGCCGCAAGCGATGCCGCCGACGAGGTCGTGGGCCAGATCCAGGCCGCAGGCGGGCAAGCCTGGGCCCTGCAGGCCGACCTGTCGCAAGCCGACGCCGCCGCGGCGTTGGCGCGAGACCTGCGCGCCTCGCTCCAGGAACGCTACGCCGACGACGGCCTGGACATCCTGGTCAACAACGCCGCCGTGGGCCTGCGCGCGCGCTTGCCCGAAGTCACGCCGGAAGCGTTCGACCGTGTGCTGCAAGTGAACCTGAAGACTCCCTTCTTCCTGATCCAGCAAACCCTGCCCTTCCTGCGCGACCACGGCCGGATCGTCAATGTTTCCTCCATGGGCACCCGCGCCGCCTATCCGGAAATGAGCGTCTACGCGCCAGCCAAGGCCGGCCTGGAAGCGCTGACCCTGCTGTTGGCCAGCGAACTGGGCACGCGCGGCATCACGGTCAACGCCGTCCTCCCCGGCGCCACAGCCACGGACCTCAATGCCCGGGCGAGGGATCCCGAGCAAAGCAGGCTCATCGCCAAGACCATTGCGCTCGGACGCGTCGGGCAGCCTGAGGATATTGCGGATGTCGTGGCCTTTCTGGCGTCGCACGAGGGGCGCTGGATTACCGGGCAGAGTATCGATGCGACGGGCGGACAGCGATTGTAGGGTTGGGGGAATCCAGCTGCCGGCCAATTTACACATGCAAGTGTGCATTCCACATTTGCACTAGGCAGAAAGTAGTAGTACGGTTTCACGAAGTTCATGTTGTGTCTGCTCGAAAGGACGACGCATCGATGTTCCTGCAGCGTCCAGATTGACTTTCGGTCACATCCCCTCTGGCAGGAGCCGCTCGTGAAATGCGCAGAACATGAAGACATCCCCCATGTTTTTCAATCGCCGAACCTCGCGGCCCGTATTGCCATCGGGCTTGCCGCGACCCTCAGCGGTTCGGCGACGATTGCAGACGAGGTCCCGCAAGGCACCTACACAACCCCCTTTCGGGTTGTGACCGGCGAAGAAAAGACGTTTGTCGGCGGCACGGTCATCACACCTATCCCCCCCTACCCCCCACCCTTGGGCGGTACGGGTATTCAGGTCCAGGGCGGATTGGCCATCCTGGACCCCTCGCTCGGCAATGGAACGCCCATCCGCATAAGCGTTAACGGCGATGCCATCGACGGCTTGTATGTCAGAAGCGGCGGCAAGATGGTAGTCAGGCCAGGAGGCGTCTATGTATATGCCACCGGCGGCAGCGTGCGGGGCATTTACAACGTCGGGTCGACAGGCCTTCCGGCAGAGTTCGATGGTACGAACGTGTATGTCACGACGGATTTCGCCGGCTCCCATGCCCTGCGCACCTATGGCGCCGCCGCGACGACAGTACTGCGGAACTCGACGCTGACCACCTTGCAAAACGGCTCCAAGGGCGCCGAGGTGTGGCAAGGCGCCAAAGCCGACCTGCGCGACACCACCATCCTGACCAAGGGCACGACCGCGTACGGCGTCCACGTCTTCGAAAATAACAGCCAACTCACGGCAACGAACGGATCGATCACCACCGAGGGCACAAACGCATACGGCGTTCTGGTACAGGATTACGGCAAATTCAGCGGCACCGGCACGTCGGTTCGCGCACAAAATGCGATCGGCGTCTATGTCTTCACCAACGGCATCTTCCAGTCCGATGGGATGACCATCCAGTCCGACCGCACTTACGGCATGTACGTCAACGGCGGCAGTGCCACATTGAAAGACACGCAGGTGAGCACGCTGGCCGCCAGCTCGTTTGCGCTGTTCGTCAACGGCGGGCCGCCCGCGACCGTGGATGGCGGGCAGATTCTGACCTTCGCCGACCGTTCAGTGGCCGTGCGCACCCAGTCCGGCGCCGTGGCGAACATCAACGGCACGCGGGTGAGCACGCTGGGACTGGCGGCGTACGGCATCCACGTCGAGGGCTGGGGCACGGTCAATCTGGGCCGCGACGGCGAGACGGGAAGCCTGGTCGACACCCAGGGCACGGACGCCGATGCTGTACGCGTGTCGGTCAACGCCACGCGCTTCAGCGCCACCGGCGCGACGCTGCAAACCGCAGGCGCAAATGCCCAGGGCCTGCACCTGACCGGGGCGGCGGGCGGCGCGGCAAAGACGTTCACCCTTGTGGACTCCAAGATCGCCTCAGCCCGAGCCGACGGCATACACCTGTCGGAGGGACCCGCCATCGTGTCTTTGACCGGCTCCTCCGTCACCGGCGGCAATGCCGCCATCAACGTCGGCGCCACTGGCGCCGCGACGGCGGATATCGGCGCCAGCGGCAGCTTGATCCAGGGGCGCGTGCTGACGCAGCCTGGCAGCACGACCAACCTTTCCATGAGCAATGACAGCAATTGGGTGGTGACGGGGGACTCCACCGTCACGAACCTGGTCAATACCAACAGCCTCATCGACTTCACGCCCCCGCAGACAGGCACATACAAGACCGTCACGACGCAGAATTACAGCGGGAACGGCATCATCGCGCTCAACACCTTTCTGGGAGATGACAGTTCCCCATCAGACAGGCTTGTCATCGATGGCGGGAGCGCCACAGGCGCATCGCAACTGCGCATAAAGAACAGTGGCGGCCCCGGGGCGTTGACGACGGCAAGCGGGATTCAGGTAGTCGAAGTGGTCAATGGCGGGGTATCCGGGGCGGGTGCGTTCACGCTGTCCGGTCGCGCGGTGGCCGGCCCCTACGAATATCGGCTCTACCGGGGGACCGCCGCGGCGCCGACCGATCAGAACTGGTACTTGCGGTCTGAAA
Source organism: Achromobacter sp. (assembly GCF_036567245.1). Taxonomy (GTDB): domain Bacteria; phylum Pseudomonadota; class Gammaproteobacteria; order Burkholderiales; family Burkholderiaceae_B; genus Achromobacter. Next base: position 2,806 of record NZ_DATCUY010000582.1, read on the forward strand.
AAGAACCGGATCCGCCAATCCCGCCCTCCCCGCCCGGGCCGACACCCGACCCCGAGCCCCTGTACCGGCCCGAAGTTGCGGCTTACCTGGCCAACCAACGCCTGGTTGGCCAGATGTTCGTGCAAAGCATGCACGACCGGTTGGGCGAACCTCAATTCATCGAATCGCAACAGTTCGCAGATGACAGCAGCAAGCGCAAGGCGCTCTGGCTGCGCATGTCAGGAAAATGGGAAGGCAGCCACAGCCGCGACGGCAACTTTGACGTTAGCACCGACCTTTTCCTGTTGCAGGGCGGCGGCGATCTTGCGCAATGGAAGCTTTTTTCAGAGACCGATCGCTTGCACCTGGGAGCCATGCTCGGATACGGGACGGCTGACAGCACTGCCCGCGCCGACGGCAACCCGTACAAGGCAAAAGGCCGCGTCAACGGCTACAGCGCAGGCGTGTATGGCACATGGTTTCAAAACGACGCGACCAAACTGGGCGCCTATGTGGACACCTGGTTTCAGTACGGCTGGTTCAACAACCGAGTGCAAGGAGCCGAACTGCCGCGCGTGGACTACGACTCGCAGGCTTGGGCGATATCCGCGGAAGCCGGCTACGCATTCAAGCTGCGGGAGAACTGGACGCTGGAGCCGCAGGCTCAAATAATCTATGTCGACTCCAACACCGACAGCGTCACCGAGCAGAACGGCACCCGAGTCGACCGTGCCGATTCGAACGGGACCATTACCCGCTTTGGGGTACGTACCTTCACCACGTTTGACCTTGGCAACAACCGCAAGGCCCAACCCTTCGCAACCGTGAACTGGTGGCACAGCAGCGTCGACAGTTCCGTGTCTTTCAATCAACTGCCCCTTGGAGACTTGTATCCCAAGGACCGGTACGAATTGAAGGTGGGCGTGCATGCCGACTTCAGGAAAGGCTGGACGGGATGGGTCAACGCTTCCGGCAGCTGGGGCGCGCAAGACTACCACCAGTATGTGGGGCGGATCGGCGTGAAGTACACGTGGTGAGGCCAGCGTGAATGCAACACGTCGAATGGGTCCGGCCGACTAGAGAATCGGCCGGTTCAAGACGCGTTCATATTGAGAAAGGTCTTCTGGAGAGAAGCAGCAGAAGATCACCTCTCGGACAGAAGAGTCCCCAGCCAGGCTTTCACGCACCGTCTTGACTGCCACCTCCGCCGCCAATTCGATGGGATACCCATATATCCCCGTGCTGATGCTGGGGAACGCAATCGATGTGACCGCCCTTTGTTCGGCAAGCTCGATGCATCGGCGATAACAGCTGGCCAGCAGCGCTGGTTCCCCGCTATCTCCGCCCCGCCATACCGGCCCCACCGTATGGATGATGTACCGAGCGGACAGGCGATAGGCTTTGGTCACCTTCGCATCCCCCGTCTTGCAGCCGCCCAGCAACCTGCATTCATGCACCAGGTCCGGACCCGCCGCGCGATGGATGGCGCCATCGACTCCGCCCCCGCCTAGCAATGAAGAGTTTGCGGCATTGACGATGGCGTCCACCTGGAGCTTCGTAATGTCTGAACGGATTGCGCGCAGGCTTGTGACCATGATCTTGCTCCTTGCGGTACGAGCGCCGTTGCCGCGGCGCGTTTACGGGGCGATCTTCCTGGCAGCCAGCGCAAGGCCAGCGTCGAGAGCGATTCTGCGGCACTGAATGATCTCTGGTTTCCCCAAGTACGAGTCATGGGAGTCCGTCTACAATTTCGCCTGCCCCATACAGCCAAAATTGTAGACCGACACCGCCTCATCCCATGAAACGACGCTTTCTGAATGCCCTGCTGATTGTCCTCCTCGCCAGCTTCGGCATGCCTGATGGTCCGACGCAAGCCCAGGCGCAATCGACGCAAAAGATGCAATCTGGCGAGGGACGCCCATACGAAATCGCCGACAGCGAGGTATGGGATGTGCCCGATCCGGTATCGGGCCGCGGCTACCAAGTCTTCGTTGCCTTGCCGCCGTCCTATGCCAAGCAACCGCAGCGGCGCTACCCCGTGCTTTATGTGACTGACGCGGACTATGCTTTCCCGATCATCCGACAATTAGGGCGCCGCCTGAACGTTGAAGGGCCGCAGATCGAGGAGTTCATTCTTGTCGGCCTGTCTTATGGCAAGGGCGAAGACGGCGGAGTCAGCCGCCAGCGCGACTACACGCCGACCCCGAACGGCCCAAGCACTGCGCCAGCCAACGCAATCCATGGCCAGGCGCTCGCCTATCAACGGTACCTGCGCGATCAGGTAAAGCCTTACATCACCGCCCGCTACAGGACGGACCCAGCCAAAGCCCTCTTTCTTGGCCATTCCTACGGCGCACTGCTTGGAGCGCAGATCCTTTTCACCGAGCCCGGCATGTTCAACAGCTATATCCTGGGCAGTCCGTCTCTGTGGTACGACAAGCGATATGCCTTGAAGCTCGAAGCGCGCTATGCCCAGCAGCATCAGGACCTGACGGCGAACGTTTATCTTTATGTCGGCGCCTACGAGGCCCTGCGCAAAGGCGATCGGCGCTACAACCAGACGGTGGACATGGTCGCCGACAACCGGGCTCTTGAAGCCGCGTTGCGGGACCGGAAATATCCAGGCTTGAAACTGAAGTCCGTGATCCTGGACGACGAGGACCACCTCAGCGTCGCGCCGCGTGGCTTCACGCAGGCCTTGAAGTATCTGCTACCGGTGCGTTGACCAATTGCTGAGATCTGACCTGAATCCATGGGGCGGATGCGAAACGGATACGCATGCTCTAGATCGCAGGTCCCTTCAATTCGATTTGATTGCCGTCGGGATCGAAGCAGTAGATCGAGAGTCCTTCGCCTTCCGCGCCATATCGCTTTACGGCCTTGTCCGCCGTAATGCCGAAACCCTGCAAATGCTGGAGGATGGCAGTTTCATCGAACGGATCGACCCGCAGGCAAAAGTGGTCGAGATTGTGCCGGTCTTTCCCTGGAGCCCCGCCGCCTGCGGCACCCAAGGGTCCTTGCACATCGACCAGATCGATCATGGAGCCGCCGGCGCTCAGATGGATCATGGCGTACTCATCGTTCCTCTTCTTGATGGAACAGCCTAGTACCTTTGTATAAAAGTCCACGCTGCGCGCCATGTCTTGCACTCTCAGGACGACATGGTCCAAATGCTTGATCTGAAATACCGACATGATGATCCTCCTGGGCCGAAAGAGATTTGGATTGGATAGTGGCCAACTCCAGACGGGTGGCGGCCCCTCAAAAAAATGATCGGAGCTTCACGAATACGAGCTCGGGATCGCCGTCATCCAGATTTTCAATTTGGCCGCTTCGGATATAGCCAAGCTGACCAAGCAACTGGCGCATCGCGAGGTTTGAAGTGTTGGTCGACGTAAACAATTTTCCTCCCTGGCATTGCAACTCCAGCGTCCGCAGGATTGCCGTAGCGACGCCACGGCGTCGCGCCGAATGCTTGACGACGACCAGCGGAATGAAATCGTGCTCGAAGAACGAGTGGTTAAGCACGCCGTAACCAATCAGCGCCGACGCATCCTCCGCTTCCGTCGCGGCCCAGCATTGGCCAGCAGCCACCGCATGGGCAATAAATGTCCTCCTGCCCAGTTCTTGCCTGGCGATCGGATCCAGTTCAACCATCGAATCGATGTCTCCGCTCTGGGCTATCCGGACGTTCGTTTGGGGAGACATGGTCGCCGCGCATGGGAATAGGAGGATTCTTAGTCTACCGTGCCAGCTAGAACCGATCGAGCTTCAGCCCAGCCGCCAGATAATCAACGAAAGCTCGCACCTTGGCGGGTGGAAGCCTGTTCTCCTGCCAAAGCGCGTGTATGGGCACCGGCTTGGACTCGAAATCTTCGAGTATGACTTCCACCTGCCCGGCATCCAGCAGATGCCTGATCTGCCACAGTGGCGAATAGCCGATACCGAGCCCGGCGCTGACAGCAGAATAGATCGCTGCCATCGTATTGGTCCGGAACGGCCCCCGGACCCCGACGCTGCGCCGCTTGCCGTCTATCTGAAAGGCCCATTGCCCCGGCCCCTGATCGACGGTCCTGGCGATACAGGCGTGCTGGCGCAGTTCCGACGGATGCGCGGGACGACCATGCTGTTCGAAATAGGAAGGCGCTCCGAATACGACTCTGCGCAAGGCTCCCAGTCGCCGCCCTTGCAAGCCGGAATCCGGCAGGTCGGCGATGCGCACGACCAGGTCGAGACCTGCGGCGGCAAGATCGACAAAGGAATCCGTCAACTGCAGATCGACTTCGATCTGGGGGTATGCGCGCATGTACTCCGCGATGATCGGCACCAGGAAATCCGGGCCGAACAGCACCGGGGCGCCTACACGCAATATGCCTGACGGCGCGGCTCGCCGGTCGGCGACTTCCAGCCGGGCTTCGCCTATCTCTTCCATTGCCGGCTTGACGCGCCGGAAAAAGGCCTCGCCCGCTTCGCTGAGCGAGGAATGCCGCGTGGTGCGATGGACAAGCTGAACGCCCACGTCTTCTTCCAGCGCAGCAAGAGAACGGCTGACGGCCTGTAGCGAGCGGCCGAGATGGCGCGCGGCCTTTGTCAGGCTGCCGGTTTCAGCGATATGGATGAACGCTTCGAGGTCTTCCAGGCGGCTCATTATTTATCTCGGATATCGTGATTCATTTTCAATTTCCACGAGTATTGTTCCACCAATCGGTAGAAAATACACTGCCTTCGTACTCACACGCACACGAAGGAGAAACCCTGTGAACGGCACTCAACCCATTGTTTTGGTCGTCGGCGCCACCGGCAAATTCGCAAGCCTGGTGGTTCCTGAATTGCAGCGGCGCAAGGTTGCTGTCCGGGCGCTCGTTCGTGACGAAGCGCGCGCCGATTTGGCCCGTACACATGGCGCGACGCAGACCGCCATCGGCGACCTCCGCGACATCGACAGTCTTGCAGCCGCTACGCAAGGCGTGGACGGCGTGTTTCATATCGGCCCCGCGTTCGCTTCCGACGAAGCGCCCATGGGAGTCGCCTTGGTTCAGGCGGCGGAGCGCAGCGGCGTGAGGAAATTTGTCTTCTCGTCGGTCATCCAGCCGACGAACACGCGCCTGGCCAATCACGCCAGCAAGATTCCGGTGGAGGACGCCCTCTACTCCTCACGGCTGGAATACACGATCCTGCATCCTGCAAACTTCATGCAGAACATCGGCTTGGCCTGGCTATCGATCCGCGACCACGCCTGCTTCGGCGAACCCTTCCCCGAGGACACCAGCATCGCCCGTGTGGATTATCGGGATGTCGCGGAGATTGCCGCAATCGCCTTGACCGGGGACAGGCTCGCCTTCGCCACCTTGGAGCTGTGCGCGGGCATGTACAGCCGCAGGGACATCGTGGCAGCCCTGTCTGCAGAACTGGGATCGCCGGTCGCTGCGTTGCAGCCCAGCTTCAGTGCATGGGCGGAAAATGCGCGACTGCCTTATGGCAATCATCAATTGCCTTTGCTGTCGAAGGTTTTCGATCACTATCGCGCCTATGGACTCGGGGGCAATAGTCTTGCGCTGAAGGCTGCGCTCGGACGCGAGCCGCGCTCGCTGCGCACATACATCAAGGACCTGATCGCCGAGAAAAACTCTGCGCGGAACGGCGGGGAGTATTGAAATGGCCAAGTACCCGCCCAGATCCGCCCTGAAAAAGCTCCCGCAGCGCTATGCCCCCTTCCTGATGCCGCTGGTTCTTTCAGTGTTCATGTCCGCCATCGTTTCAGCGGTGGCGACGGCCACGAGTGTGGGCGTGGGCCCGGATTTTGCCATCAGTTGGCCTGGCGCCTGGGGAGCCTCCTGGATCGTCGCCTTTCCAAGCCTCTTGCTGTTGTTGCCGGTCGTGCGCCGGATCGTCGCCTGGATGGTCGCCTAGCCATAGGCTCGGCAGCGCAAGCCAAACCATGTTCAGCCGCCCGCGTACGCGCTGCGGCCGAACATCAATTGGCCGGCCAGGCCAACATCGCGGCATCGATGATCATGTTGAGCTTCTTCACGCCGGCGCCGTCGCGGGCCTGGATCGACAGGCCTTCGAGCACGGTGGTGTAGAAGGCGGCAAGCTGATGGACATCGGCGGACGGCGCGAGGTCGCCCTCCGCTATGCCTTGCGCCAGACGCTCCCTCAACTGCGATTCCCCGTCCTCTCGGTTTGCGGCAAGAAACGCGCGCACGCTTTCGTTTTCGGGCGCGCCCAGCAGCGACGACAACACGATCATGCAACCCCGCGGCCCCTCGGCGACGGCATAGGCGCGTGCGTTCGATCGCAGCATGGTTTCGACAGCCTCACGGGCCGTGCGGGCCACGCTGAGGCTCTGCGACGTCGCCCGCCCCTCGACGCGGTCGTAGAGTTCGACGGCCTGCCGGAAGATCTCTTCCTTGCACCCGAAGGTCGCATAGAGGCTGGGCTTGTTGACTCCGGTGGCGCTGACGAGATCCTGGATCGAGGTGCCTTCATAACCTTGCGTCCAGAAGGTCCGCATGGCCGCCAGCAAGGCCAGGTCTTTGTCGAACTCCTTGGGACGCCCGATTTTCGGCGCGGGTGCCGGTTTTGCCTGCTTGCCGGAATTCACGATTCAATTATCCGCAGTCCTGCCACACCAATGCCGATCAGCCCCAGGAACAGTAGCTTGGCCGATGACATCTGCTCGCCGAGCACCAATGTTCCGAAAACCGCCACGCCAAAAACGCCGATACCCACCCAGATTGCGTAAGCAGTGCCCACCGGCAGATGCTTCAGGGCCAAGGCGAGCAGTACCAGGCTCAGCATGGCGACGCTTATGCCGATCAGACTCGGCCAAAACCTCGTCAAACCGTCTGCCTGCTTCAGCGCCATTGCCCAGACGATTTCAAGCATGCCGGCCAGAACCAAAAGTCCCCAGGCCATTTGTATCCCCATTCCTGTTTGACTGTGATTGGATCATGCCACCAACGGTTCCGCCCATGCGGAGATCCTAGGCGGTGAAGCCTCCATCAATCGCGAGCGATGCGCCGGTGATGAATTGGCTCTCGGCCCCGGCAAGATAACCGACGGCCGCCGCAATCTCCTCGGGTTTGGCATAGCGCTTGACCGCCATGAGCTCCAGCTCGGCGGATACCGTCGGGCCATCGGCGGGATTCATGTCGGTGTCGGTCGACCCGGGATCGACAATGTTGACCGTAATGCCACGGCTGCCGACCTCGCGCGCGAGACCCTTGGTGAATCCGATGAGCGCGGACTTGCTCATCGCATAGAGCGTCACGCCCCCATAGGGTACGCGTTGAGCGAAGCAGGAGCCGATGGAGATAATGCGGCCGCCTGACCCCATGTAAGCCAGCGCGGCTTGCGAGGCCACGAACACCGCCCTGGCGTGGATCGCCAGGGTGTCGTCGATTTCTTCCAGCGTGGCGTCCTCGACCGGCCCGTAGGGGAACACGCCGGCGCTATTGACCAGTATGTCCAGCCTGCCCAGTTCGCCAGCAGTCTGCTCCACCGCTGACCGGACGGCGGCCGGATCGCGGCTGTCCGCCTTGATGGCCAGGACCTTGGCGCCGGTTTTGCCGAGTTCATGGACGTAGTCTGTGGCCGCCTGATCCGACCTGGCATAGGTGAACGCGACATCGGCGCCCCGTTCTGCAAATCTTCGAACGATGGCGGCGCCGATGCCGCGCGTTCCCCCAGTAACCAGCGCGACCTTGCCTTGGAATTCCATTGCGAAAGCTCCTTTTATACCGATCGGTTCAAAAGATGCTACGCGAGGTGGAATTCATCGTCAAGCATCACCGCCCCCGCAGATACCCATCCCGCGTTTGCGGCAGCTTCATCCCTAGCACGGCGGACGCGACCTGGGTACGCAGGATCTGCGCGGTGCCGCCCGCGATCGTGAACATGCGCGCATCGCGCACGTGGCGTTCCATCGGCAGGTCGCGCCCGTAGCCGGACGAGCCATGCAACTGCAAGGCGTCGTTGGTCACGCGTTGCGCCGTTTCGGCGGCAAAGATCTTGGCCTGCGCGGCCAGCGACAGATCCGGAAAGCCGAAGGTCCGCGGCGTACCGCTGCGCGCGGCGGCGTGCAGCATGTGCCGCGCGGCGTTCAGCTGGATGGCCATGTCGGCCACCATCCACTGCAAGCCCTGGAACTCGGCTATCGGCCGGCCGAACTGCTGGCGTTGCTTGACGTAGTCGACGGCCTCCTCGAAGGCGCCCTGCGCGATGCCCAACGCCACGGTGCCCGCGCCCACGCGCTGGGCGTTGTAGGCCTGCATCAGGCCGGCGAAACCGCGCTTGAGACCCTCCGGCGGCACCACCAGCATGGACTTGTGCACCTTGAGGTCGTGGAACCGGAGATAGGTCTCGGGTATGCCCCGCACGCCCATGGCGTAGGAACGCTTGGAGATCTCCAAGCCATCATCCGCGCCGTCCGGCTCGCGCACATGGATGAACGCGCCTATGCCCAGGTCCTCGCCATCGTCGATGACCCGCGCAAAGATCAAATGCAGGCGCGACACCCCGCCCCCGGTGATCCAGTATTTCTCGCCATTGATGAGGTAGTCGTCGCCCTTGCGGACTGCCCTGGTCCCCATTTCACTGGCTGCGCTGCCCGCCTGGGGCTCCGAGATGCAGATGGCGGGCTTGTCGCCCGCCAGCACGCACCTGGCGGCCAGGGTCTTCTGTTCATCGCTGCCGTACTGCATGATGGCGCCGATAGCGCCCATATTGGCTTCGACCGAGATGCGTCCCATGGTGGCGCAGGCCTTGGCCATTTCCTCCACGACCAGGACGGTATCGAGATAGCCCAGCCCCTGTCCGCCGTACTCCCGTGGAATCGTCATGCCCATGAAGCCGCTTTCGCGCAGCAGCCGGACATTGTCCCAGGGGTACTGTTCGGACTGGTCGGTGGCCGCGGCCGTCGGTTTGAATACGGTCTGCGCCAGTTCGCGCGCGCGCTGTTGCAGCGCCAATTGGTCTTGGGAAAGTTCAGTCATTGTTCATCCTTGCTACGTGCAAAACTCCGGCCAGGCCGAAAGGCCCGCCGGCATCAACCCACCTTGATATCCGCGCGCCGCGCCACCTCGGCCCAGCGTTCGACCTCGCTGCGCGTCAGCGCCGCCAGTTCCTGCGGCGTGCCTCCGCCCGCATCGGCGCCCAGCGCGATCCAGCGCTGCACGAATACTGGATCGGCAAACGCGTCGTTGACCGCCGCGTTGAGCACGCGCACCACGTCCGCCGGCGTGGACGGCGGCGCATAGATGCCGTACCAGCTGGTCGCGTCGTAATTGGCCGCGCCGCTCTCCGCCGCCGTGGGCACGTCGGGCAGGCTGGGCGAGCGCACCTTCGAGGTCACGGCGATCGCGCGCACGCTGCCCGCCCGGATGTGCTGGATGGCCGAAGGCATGGTTTCGAACATCATGTGCACGTTCCCCGCAATGATGTCGACGATCGCCGGCGCTGAACCGCGATAGGGCACATGCATCATCTGCGTGCCGGTGACGTTCTTGAAGTATTCGGCCATCAGATGCTGCATGGTGCCCGCGCCCGGCGTGGCATAGCTGTACTTGTCCGGATTGGCCTTCAGCAGCGCCACCAGTTCCTGCACGTTCTGCGCGGGCAGATCCTTGTTGACGATCAGCGCATGGTTGACGCGCCCCAGAAAGCCCACGGCGCTCATGTCGCGGATGTCGTATCCCAGCTTCGGATACACGGACTGGGCGATCGCATGATGCACCGCGCCGAACAGGATCGCGTACCCGTCGGGACGGGCCTTGGCCACGGCGTCCGCTCCCAGCGTGCCGCCGGCGCCGCCACGGTTTTCCACGATGACCGATTGGGCCAGGCTGGCGCGCATCGGCTCGGCCAGCTGCCGCGACAGGATGTCCACGGTACCGCCCGGCGCGTAAGGCGCAACCAGCCTGATGCTCTGCGACGGGTACTTGCCTTGCGCAAATGCCCTGCTCAATGGCGTCAATGCAGCAAGCGCCAACAACTGTCTCCTATCCATGCCTCTCTCCTCGTGTATCCGCCCTCGTCCGGGGCGGTGTTGTCTAAGGTGTGTGACGTCGACCCTGCTGACTGGCGCCCGACCAATCGGCCAGGATCTGCTGCGCGTGCTCGTCCAGGCGGGGCGGCGGCCTGCGGTAAGAGACCGGCGTGGCGGACAGCTTCAAGGGGTTCGCCAACAGGTTCAGCTCGCCGCCTTGCGCCCATGCGCAAGGCATGCGCAAATGCGCGCCGCGGGCCTGAACGTGCGGATCATTGAACACATCGCGCAAATCGTTGACCGGGCCGCAAGGCACGCCCACGGCTTCCAGCTGTTCCAGCCAGGTTTTTCTGGGGCGCTGGGCCAGCGCTTCCTGTACCCGCTGGCAAAGTTCGGCGCGATGGGCGACCCGGGCAGCGTTGGAGGCATAGCGCTCGTCGTCAGCCAGGCCGGCGACTCCGGCCACCTCGCAGAAGCGCCGGAACTGCGCATCGTTGCCCACGGCAAGAATCATGGGGCCGTCCGCGGCGTCGAACACCTGGTAAGGCACGATGTTCGGATGGCCGTTGCCCAGGCGCGCAGGCGGCTCCTGCGTGGCAAGATAGTTCGTCCCCGCGTTCACCAGCCAGGCAATCTGGCTGTCCAGCAGCGAGATGTCGATGTGCTGCCCCAAGCCGGTCGCGTCCCGATGGCGCAGCGCCGCCAGGATGCCGACGGCGGCATACATGCCGGTCATGACGTCGGCAATGCCTACGCCCACCTTCATCGGCGCGCCCTGGGGCTCGCCGGTAAGGCTCATGATCCCGCCCATGCCCTGGATCAGGAAGTCGTAGCCGGCGCGCTTCGCATAGGGCCCCGTCTGGCCGAATCCGGTGATGGAGCAATAGACCAGGCGCGGGTATCGATTCTTGAGCTGCGCGTAGTCCAAGCCATACCTGGCCAGGCCGCCAACCTTGTAGTTTTCGACCAGCACATCGGCATTGCCCAGCAGTTGGTGCAGCGTGTCGCGGCCCGCTTCAGTGGCGATGTCGAGCGCGATGGACCGCTTGTTGCGATTGGCGCTCAGGTAGTACGCGCTTTCCGTCGTCGCGCGGCCCTCCTGGTCGTTGATATACGGCGGTCCCCACTTCCGGGTGTCGTCGCCCTCGTCCGGCTTTTCCACCTTGACCACGTCCGCGCCCAGGTCGCCCAACAGCTGCGTCGCGCTCGGGCCCGCCAGGATGCGCGAGAGGTCCAGGACACGCACGCCGCTGAGCGCGGAAGCTTCCACTGACTGCATACGCCTTCTCCATCAGAGTCGATCGATGCAGTCTAGAATTCGCAATCTTCACCTTCAATTGAGTTTTTTTTCAATATGAAGGGGAACGTGCCGGGACGTGGCCGCGCGGCTTTACTTGAGCGGGAACTTCAGCTTGGGAGCGGCCTCCCTGACCATGGCCCAGAAGGCATGCGCGGCGGGCGACAGCCTGCGTTCGTTCAGGCACGCCAGGCCCATCCTGCGCTTGGAGGCGGGGCTGATCTTCCTGTAAACCAGCCCGTCGTAGGCCTGCGGCAGCACCAGCGACGCGAGCACCGAGATGCCCTGCCCGCGCCTGACGAATTCCAGGATGGACATGATCTGCGAGAGGTCGTGCGCGATATGCGGCTTGGCGCCAGCGCGCTCGAACATCCGGGTAATGACCGGCTGCGAACCCGCGCGCGTCATGATCAGGGGATAGTCGATCAGGTCCTTCACCGCGATCGTCTTGCGCCCGGCCAGCGGATGGCCGGTGGGAAGTACCACCATCAGCTCATCGGTGACCAGCGCCAGCGTGTCGAAATCAGGTTTGGGCAAGGCCACCACCCCTATCTCGATGCGGCGTTCGACCAGCGCGCGCTCCAGCTCGGGGTCCGGCTTCTCGGTCACGAATACGTCGACGCCTGGATAGCGGGCTTTGAACATCTCCAGCAACTGGGGCAGGATGTTCAAGGAGGAACTCGCGCCCAGGGAGCCGAGATTCAGCAGGCCCGAACGCAGGCCGGCGCTGGCGCTCGCCGTCGCCCGCACGATCTGCAGGGAAGCGAACACGTCCCTGACGTGCGGCAGGATCTGCTGCCCGGCATAGGTGAAATGCACGCCCGAGGCATTGCGGTCGAGCAAAGGCGCCCCCAGCGTGGCCTCCAGCGTGCGCAGGGCGTGGCTGGTAGCCGAAGGCGTCATCCCCAACCGCGCGCCGGCGCCCGCAATACTGTCGGCCGATGCCAACGCCAGCAACAATTCGAGCTGTCTGAGGGAGAGGGATTTTGCTGCCTGATCCGGCATGGCCGTCGCTCCTTGGTGCTAGTTCGCCAGCGCCTGCGCCAGCTCCAACGCCCGCGCCAGAAATGCCGACGCGTCGTCCTTGCGATAACTGACGATCACCGGCGACACAAAAGTATCGGCGTCGATCGCCACATGCGCCACATCCTGGCGCTGCAGCCGCTGCACCGATGCCGGCACCACCGTCACCCCCAGCCCCGCCGCCACCAGGCCGATGGCGGTCTGCAGTTCGTTGGCCTCCTGTACCACTTGCGGCGCATGTCCCGCCGCGCGGAACAGCCCCAGCACATGGTCGGAAAAATTCGGCCGCGGGCGCGCCGGGTATAGCACGAAGGGTTCGCGCGCCAGGCGTTCGACCGATACCCGCCGCAGGCGCGCCACCGGGTGACCCAATGGGACCGCCGCCATCAACGGTTCTGTCATCAGCACGCGCCGCTCGATGGCGGGGTCGTCGAACAGGATGCGGCCTATGCCCAGATCGATGCGTCCGGCCTTCAGCGCCTCCAGTTGCGGCAAGGTGGTCATTTCCGTGAGGCCCACTTCGACCTGCGGGTCCGCATTGCGCAGCTGCCGGATCAGCTCGGGTACGAAGCCGTAGAGCGTAGATGGCACGAAGCCTATGCCGAACCAGCGCCGCTGGGTCTGCCCCAGCCGGCGCGTGCCCTCGAGCACCTCTTCCAGGCGCGCCGTCAGCAGGCGCGACTGCTCCAGCAGGAAACGGCCCGCTTCAGTGAGACGCAGCGCCCGCGTGGTGCGCTCGAACAACTGCACGCCCAGTTCTTCCTCGAACAGGCGTATCTGCCGGCTGAGCGGCGGCTGGGCCATGTGCAGCCGGGCGGCCGCGCGCGTGAAGCTGCCTTCTTCCGCCACAGCCTGGAAATAGCGCAGTTGCCTCAATTGCATTGCATGGCCCCATACATACCATAAAGGTATCAATCGGAACCCATATAGTCTTGGACTAGCAGGGAAAACGCAAGCCATACTGAGTCATCGCACGAACCTGATCGTAAAAGTATGAATCCCGGGAGTTTCCTCCCACGGGTCTCGGACCATCGGCGCGCGGCGACACAATAATTCCAGCACTACGGAGACCATCATGCGCTTGCGCCCTGTATTCAAACGACTTGCCCAGGCCTGCATGGGCCTGGCGCTGCTGGGCGGCGCATCCGCGGCGCTGGCGCAGACCTACCCGGATCATCCAGTCAAATGGATCGTGCCCTTCCCACCGGGCGGCGCGATGGACAGCATCGCCCGCACCCTGGGCGAATCCATGGGCAAGCAGCTCAACACCACCTTCGTCGTGGAAAACCGCGCGGGCGCCGGCGGCAATATCGGCGCGGCCAGCGTGGCCCGCGCCAAGCCCGACGGCTACACCATCCTGATCGTGGCCAACGGCATGGCCGTCAATCCGGCGCTGTACGCGGACCTGAACTACGACCCGATCAAGGACTTCGCGCCGATCTCGCTGCTGGCCGTGGTGCCGAACGTGCTGGTCACCAATCCCGCGCGTACCGGCGCCACCAGCGTGCAGGATGTGATCGCCAAGGCCAAGGCCCAGCCCAACCACTACACCTACGCCTCCGCCGGCGTGGGCACCTCCATCCATCTGGCGGGCGAGCTGTTCCTGTCCATGGCGCAGGTGGACATGCTGCACGTGCCCTACAAGGGCAGCGGTCCGGCCATCGCCGACTTGCTGGGCGGACAGGTGGACTACATGTTCGACAGCATCACCTCCGCCAAGCCGCACATCGAAGCCGGCAAGCTGCGCGCGCTGGCGGTGACCACCAGCAAGCGTTCAGCCGCCCTGCCGGATGTGCCCACCGTGGCGGAAAGCGGCTTGCCCGGTTACGAGTTGATGCCGTGGTTCGCGGCATTCGCCCCGGCCGGCACGCCGCCCGAGGTAGTCGCGAAGCTGAACGCGGCCATGCGCGCGGCGCTGAACGAACCGAAGGTGCGCGCCACGCTGGACTCGATCGGCGCGGAGTCCATCGGCGGCACGCCGGATGAATTGCGCAACCACCTGGCGCGCGAAACCGCGCAATGGAAGACGCTGGTCAAGGAACGGAACATCAAGATCAACTGAGGCTGGCGCGGGGGCTCAGGCCCTGCGGCGTCCGGCGGGCATGGTATCCCACGGATACCCGTCAAACGTATCTTTCACCAGCTCCCGCAGCCAGATGATGGCCGGGTCCTGGTGAAAGCGCGGATGCCAATGCTGCCGCAGCGCGAAGGACGGCAGCGGCAATGGCGGCTCCAGCACTTTGACCACGCCGTAGCCGCCAAACACATTGCCCAATTCCTGCGGCACCGTGGCGATCAGGTCCGGATGCTGGTCCAGCAATAGCGGCACCACCAGGAAGTGCGGCGTGGACAGGAAGATGTTGCGCTTGACGCCCTGCTCCTCCAGCGCGCTGTCATAGGCCTCGGACGAACGCCCCGCCAGCGTCACGACGATATGCGGCATGCGCTGGAATTGTTCCAGCGTCAGCTCGTCGGCCACCTCCTTGTTCTTCACGCTGACCAGCGTCACGAAGCGGTGCATGAACAGCTGCTGCTGAAACAGGCCCTGTGGCGCCGCGCGCAGCGATCCCAGCACCAGGTCCACCTCGCCCGAGGCCAGCAGCGGCTCGACCTGCTGCAGCGGCACCTGGCGCGTGCGCAGGGTGCAGTGCGGCGCCAGTTCGCGCAGGCGCTTGATCAGCGGCGGCAGGAACACCAGTTCACCCATGTCCGTCATGCACAGGGTGAAGACGCGCATGGCCGAGGCCGGATCGAACTGCGCCTGCGACAGCACCTGTCCGCGTATGGTCGCCATCAACGCCAGGATGGTCGGCGCCAGGCTCTCTGATTTCGGCGTGGGTTGCATGCCCTGGCCGGTCTTCACGAACAGCGGGTCGTCGAAGAACGCGCGCAAGCGGTTCACGGCATGGCTCATGGCGCTTTGCGACAGGCCCAGCTGTTCGCCGGCGCGCGTCACGCTGCGTTCGCGCATCAGGCTGTCGAAGACGGCGAGCAGGTTGAGATCCAATTTCTCGTTATGCATATCGTGCATTTCCAGAATCATGCTCATGACATTGACGCATATTCCGCCGCTCTCTATCGTCTTGTCAAACGCCGCGCAGACCGGCGTTTCCACAAGGAGACAAGATCTTGAAACCCCTTCTACACCCCGTGCGCGCGGTGCTGGTTTCGTGCGCCCTGCTGTCCTGTAGCGCCGCCTCGGCCGATGTCGGCGTCGGCGTCATCCTGTCGCTCACCGGCCCGGCCGCGTCGCTGGGCGGCCCTGCCAAAAACGCGATAGATCTGCTGCCGCGCGAGATCGCCGGCGAGGCGGTGCGCTACATCGTGCTGGACGACGCGTCCGACGCCACCGGCGCGGCCCGCGCCTTCCGCCGGCTGGTCGACGAACACAACGTGGACGTGGTGCTGGGCACCTCGGTCACCCCCGCCACCCTGACCCTGCTGCCCATCGCCCAGGAGAAGAAGGTGCCCTTGATGAGCCTGGCGGCCGGGGCCAAGCTGGTCGAACCCATGGACGCGCAGCGCCACTGGGTGTTCAAGGTGGTGCAGAACGAGAACCTGATGGTGGCCAGCACCGTCGCGCACATGCAGGCCGCCGGCGTGAAGTCGCTGGGCTTTATCGGCTTCGCCGATGCCTACGGCGACAGCTGGCTGGCCGAAGTCTCCGCGCAGGCTGCGCGCGCCGGCATCAAGCTGGCTGCCTCGGAACGCTACGTGAAGACGGATACGAGCGTCACCGCTCAAACCCTGAAGCTGCTGGCAGCCAAGCCGGACGCGGTCATCGTGGCGGCCTCCGGCACGCCCGGGGCGCTGCCGCAGAAGTCCCTGCGCGAACGCGGCTACGCCGGCCGCATCTACCAGACCTACGGCATCGCCAACCGCGAGTTCCTGCGCATCGCGGGCAAGGATGCCGAAGGTGCGCTATTCGCGGTGGGCCCGGTCGTGGTCGCCAGCCAGCTGGATGAGGCCAACCCGATACGCGCGGTCGCCATGGACCTGACGCAGCGCTACGAAGCCGCCCACGGCAAGGATTCCATGTCGGTGTTCGCGGCCAACGCCTGGGATGCCGGCATCGTGCTGCAACAGGCCTTGAAGGCCACGCTGCCCAAGGCCAAACCTGGCACGCCGGAATTCAGGGCGGGCCTGCGCGATGCGCTGGAAGCCACCCGCGACGCCGTCACCTCGCAAGGCGTGTCCACCATGTCGCCCACCGACCACGTCGGCTATGACGAACGCGCCGCTGTCATGGTGCAGATCAAGGACGGCGCCTGGCGCTACGTCAAGTAAACACAGGAGCAAACCCATGTTCATCAAAAACACCTGGTACGTCGCGGCCTGGGACCAGGAAGTCAGCGCCGACGGCTTGTTCTCGCGCACCATCATCGGCGTGCCCGTGCTGATGTACCGCGATGGCGCGGGCCGGCTGGTGGCGCTGGAAGACCGCTGCTGCCACCGCGGCGCGCCCTTGTCGGTGGGACGGCGCGAAGGCGATTGCGTGCGCTGCATGTACCACGGCCTGAAGTTCGATCCGACCGGCGCCTGTGTCGAAGCGCCAGCGCAGGCGCGCATTCCGCCGCAGGCCAAGGTGCGCACCTTCCCGGTGGTGGAGCGGCACCGCTGGATCTGGATCTGGATGGGCGATCCGGAACGCGCCGACCCGGCCCTCATCCCCGACACCCAATGGCTGGACCATCCGGACTGGCGCAGCCTGGACGGCTACATCCATTACGACGTCAACTATCTGCTGATCGCCGACAACCTGCTCGATTTCTCGCATCTGCCCTTCGTGCACCCCACCACCCTGGGCGGCAGCGAAGACTATGCCTCGGTATCGCCCAAGGTCGACCGGCTGCCCGATGGCGTGCGCATCACGCGCTGGACGCTCAACACCGAAGCGCCCGCCTTCGCAAAGAAGGTCCGCGAGTGGCCAGGCCTGGTGGACCGCTGGAACATCTACAACTTCACGCTGCCCGGCATCCTGCTGATGGATTCGGGCATGGCTCCGGCAGGCGGCGGCGCGCAGGAAGGCAATCGCGCAGGCGGGATCGAATTCCGCGGCTGCCAGGCCCTGACGCCGGAGACCGCGACATCCACCCACTATTTCTTCGCACATCCGCACAACTTCTCCATCGACCGGCCCGACATCACCGCGTCCATCCATCAGAGCGTGGTGGACGCCTTCGACGAAGACCGCGACATCATCACCGCGCAGCAGCGCTCCTTGTCGCTGGCGCCTGACTTCAAGATGGTGCCGCTGTCCATTGACGCCGCGCTGTCCCAGTTCCGCTGGGTGGTGGCACGTCGCGTCGAGGAAGAGCAGCAGCAGGCCGCGGCAGGCGCGTCCGGCGTGCGCGCGGCTCAGGCGGTGGCCTGAGATGCGTCGGTTGATGGTCAGCCGCATCGTGCGCGAGGCGAGCGGCGTGCTGGGCCTGCATCTGCGCAGCCCCGACGGCGCCATGCTGCCGGCATTCGAAGCCGGCGCGCATGTGGATGTGGCGCTGGGCAATGGCCTGCTCAGGCAGTACTCCCTATGCGGCGATCCGGCGGAGCTGGGGGTCTACCGGCTGGGCATCGGCCTCGCGGCCGGCTCGCGCGGCGGCTCGCGCTACGTCCATGAACAGCTGCGCGAAGGCGACCTGGTGGATATCGGCGAACCCAGGCAATTGTTCGGGTTGCATGCACAGGCCGGCGCCCATGTCTTCATCGCGGGCGGCATAGGCATAACGCCTATCCTCAGCATGATCCATGCCTGTGTAAGGCGCGGCGAGCCCTGGCGGCTGCTGTACTGCGTGCGCGACCGCGACGCGGCCGCCTACCTTGCCGAACTCGTCCTCCACGGCGAACGCGTGGATCTGCATGTCGACAGCGAACAAGGCGGCGCGCGCTGCGACCTGGATGCGTACCTGGCCGCGCGGCAAGAGCCCGGCCTGCATGTCTATTGCTGCGGGCCCGCGCCGCTGATGGATGCCGTGGCCGCGGCTTGCAAACGGCGCGGCATCTCCGCGCCCCGCGTGCATTTCGAACGTTTCGCCGTCGCCCCGCCCGCCGAAGCGGAAGCTGGCGCAGCTTTCAGGATCAAGCTGGTCCGCAGCGGCGGCTGCCACGAAGTGCCTCCGGACAAGTCCGTGCTGGACGTCTTGGAGGCGGCCGGCGTCGCCTGGCCCCACTCCTGCCGCGAAGGCCTGTGTCGCAGCTGCGAGGCCGGCGTGCTATCCGGCGAGGTGGATCACCGCGACTATGTCCTCAGCGACGAGGAACGCGCCGCCAACCGCAGCATGATGGTCTGCGTGTCGCGCGGCTGCGGCACGCTGGAGCTGGATGTCTAGGCGGGTTCCTGCAAGGCCGACGCATCCAGCAGATGGTCGACGATGGCGAGTATCTGCTCGGCGGCCTCGGCGATATGGCGCTCCAGCGCGGCCTCGGCTTCTTCGGCCCGGCCCTGCCGGGCGAGCGCGATCAGTTCGCTGTGTTCGTCGTGCGCCTGTTGGCGGATCGGCGCGTTGACGATCTGGAAGCGGAAGTAGCGTTCGGACTTTTCGTGCAGCGCGCGCACCATGGCCAGCGCGGCAGGCCGTTGCGCCGAGCGGTACAGCAGTTCATGCAGCTGCCAGTTCAGGCGGCCCCACTGCTCGGGCTCGGCGGCGTCCATCTGCGCCACCACCTGGCTGGCCAGGTCCAGATCCTGGACCTCGCGCTGCTGCACGGCCAGGCGGAACAGCCACGGTTCCAGCCGCAGGCGGATATCGAAAAACTCCTGTACCTCGGCCCGAGACAGCATGGACACATAGGCGCCGCGATGCGGGATCATGTCGATCAGCCCTTCGGCGCTGAGCTGGCGGATGGCCTCCCGCACCGGCAGCCGGCTCACGCCCAGTTCCTCGGCGAACAATTCCTGGCGCAGCGCGGAGCCGGGAGGAATCGCGCCCGACAGGATGCGGTCGCGCAGTTCGTCGACCACCAGTTCGACGGCGGTCTTGCGCACGAGGCGGCCGGGCGAACCGGCCGGGGGACGGGATGGGTTTGTTACGGAAAGCGGCGAATTCTGGGACATGAAACCTGCCTGGTTATACCGTCCGGCGAAGGCCGTACGGGATGGGACTGGGCGGAACCGGCTCGATCATGCCCAGGAAAACCCCGAGAGACAGCTAGTGCCCGCAGCCCTTTTAATGTGAGTATATTGGATCCATGATCCAGTTCAAGCCGCCACTCCCAGAGTGTCGGTCCGAGGCCCTCGCCTCGTTTTTTTAAATCCCATATTTTTGGATCCAATATCCAATAACCAGTATCCAACCGGAACAATCCGGACGGACCACATACCAGGAGTCGCAGCATGAGCATTCAATGGCAAGGCGTATTCCCCGCCGTCACCACCAAGCTGAAACCCGATTTTTCACTGGACCTGGACGCCATCCGCCTGGGACTGGAACGCCTGATCGAGAACGGCGTGGGCGGCGTGGTGATGATGGGCATGGTCGGCGAAAACGCCCAGCTCTCGCCCGAAGAGAAATTGCAGGTGCTGCGCACCGCCGTGGAGACCGTGCGCGGCCGGGTGCCGGTGGTCTCGGGCGTGGCGGAGACCGGCACGGCGCGCGCCGCCGCCTTCGCGCAGGAAGCCGCCCGCATCGGCGTGAACGGCCTGATGGTTTTCCCCGGCCTGACCTACAAATCCGACGCCCGCGAGACCGTGGCCTTCTACCGCACGGTGGCGCGGGCCAGCGCCCTGCCCATCCTGCTCTACAACAACCCGCGCGGCTACGGCGTGGACCTGACCCCGGACCTCGTGGCCGAACTGCTGGAAGAGCCCACCATCGTCGCCATCAAGGAGGAATCCTACGACACCACCCGCGTGACCGACCTGATCACGCGCTTCGGCGAGCGCCTTGCCGTAGTTTGCGGCGTGGACGACCTGATCCTGGAAAGCGCCGCCCTGGGCGTGACCGCCTGGGTGTCGGGCATGGCCAATGCGGTGCCCAAGGCCTCGGTCGATCTGCTGAAGCTGGCCGTCGAAGGAGATTTCGTGCGGGCCCGCAAGCTCTATGCCGCGTTGACGCCGCTGTTCCATCTGGACACGGTGGTCAAGCTGGTGCAGCACATCAAACTGGCCGAACACCTCATCACCGGCAGCGCCGAAACCGTCAAGCCGCCGCGCCTGGATCTGGCCGGGGCCGAACGCGAACGCACCATCGCCATCACCAAGCAGACGCTCGCGGACCTTTCCGCCCTGGGCTACTGATATCGGAGCCGCCACCATGCGCCCCTACCGCCTGTCCGCGCTGGCCATCAGCGCCCTGTCCGCAGTTTCCGTCCTGTCCGCCGCGCATGCCGCGGACTACCCCGCCCGCTCGATGGAGCTGGTGGTCGCCTACCAGCCCGGCGGCGGCAGCGACAACACCGCGCGCGCCATCGCCGAGGCGGTGCGCCCGCCGCTGCTGGCGCAGCCCACGGTGGTGATCAACAAGCCCGGCGCCAGCGGCTCCATCGGCTGGGCCTACGTCGCCAACGCGCAGCCCGACGGCTACCGGCTGGTACTGATGACCCCCGAAATGCTGGTGGTGCCCCTGATGGGCATAGGCAAGACCACGGTTGGCGACTTCCAGCCCATCGCCCGCTTCACCGACGATCCCTCGTCGGTCACGGTGCGCGCCGATGCGCCCTGGAAGACGGTGGAGGAATTCCTGGCGGACGCGAAGAAGAATCCCGAGCGCGTCGCCGTGTCCAATGCCGGTATAGGCACCGTGCCGCACATGGCGGCCGCGGCCCTGGGCGAACAGGCCGGCGTGAAGTTCGTGCACGTGCCCTACCAGGGTTCGGCGCCGGCCATCATGGGCCTGCTGGCGGGCGACGTGCAAGCCACGACCGTCGCCTACGCCGAACTGCAGCAGCACGTCGAAACCGGCAAGCTGCGCACCCTGGCCGTCATGGCGCCCAAGCGGCTGGACAACCTGCCCGCCGTGCCCACCATGAAGGAGAAAGGCGCGGACCTGCAGTTCAGCGTCTGGCGCGGCATCGGCCTGCCCAAGGCCACCCCCGCGGACGCGGTGGAGAAATGGCGCGCCGCGGCGCGCCAGGTGGCGCAATCGCAGGACTTCCAGGCGCTGATGCGCAAGCAGAACCTGACGCCCTCCTACGCCGACCTGCCGCAGTTCACGGCTGACGTGGCGCGCCAGGAGGAAGCGTTCAAGGCGCTGGTGCCGAAGCTGAATCTGAAGCCCTGAGCTTGAATCCCAGGGATTGAAGTCCTGGATTTGAGGCTATGACACGGCAGCGGGTGCGGCGCCGAGACGCCGCGCCCGCAAGCCCGCCGCCTATTCGACCGTTGCGCCCGACTTCTTCACGACTTCCGCCCAGCGCGGAATCTCGGTCGCCATCAGGTCGCGCAGCTGATCCGGCGTGCTGCCGACCAGTTCCATCCCCATGGTCTTGCCCAGTTTCTCCTGCACGTCCGGCTCTTTCAGGATCACCGCGATTTCCTGCGCCAGCTTGTCGAGGATGGGCTTGGGCGTGCCCTTGGGCGCGTACACCGCCTGCCAGGACGCCATCTGGAAGCCCGGTACGCCGGCTTCCTGCATGGTCGGCACCTCGGGCGCCAGCGCGATGCGGTCCTTGGTCGTCACCGCCAGCAGCTTGAGCTTGCCGGTCTGCAACAGGGGCAAGGCCGCCGTCATCTGGTCGAACATGAAAGTCACCGCGCCGGAAGACACGTCGACCATGGCGGGCGGCGTACCCTTGTAAGGCACATGCGTGAGCGGCACCCCTATCATGCTGGAGAACAATTCACCGGCCAGGTGCGTGGAGGTGCCGGCGCCCGAGGACGCGAAGGTGCGCTTGCTCGGGTCGCGCTTCAACAGCGCGATCAGGTCGGCGACCGAGTTCACGCCCAGGTTGGGATCCACCAGCAGCACGTTGGGCAAGTAGGCGATCAGCGAGACCGGTTCGAAATCCTTGACCGGGTCGTACTTCAGGTTCTTGTACAGGCTGGCGTTGATGGCATGCGTGCTGATGGTGCCGCCGAACAGCGTGTAGCCATCGGGCGCGGCCTTGGCCACGTAAGTCGCGCCGATGCCGCCGGCCGCGCCAGGCTTGTTTTCGACGATGACGTTCTGGTGCAGGCGGTCGCCCAGCTTCTGCGCCAGCACCCGGCCCACCACGTCGGTCGAGCCACCCACGGTGAATGGCACCACATAGGAAATCGGCTTCTGCGCGGGCCAGTCGGCGGCCTGGGCGGGCGATGCCAGCGCGCCCAGCGTGGCGGCGGCCAGCAGCGCGGCCAGCGCGCCGCGTCGTTGTGTATTCATGGTTGTCTCCTGCCTCTTGTTTGGCTTATGGGGTTGCCGGCTGCGCCGGCGGCAAGGCTCAGCGGCCCTGTTGCTTGCGCCAGGCGGCGAACTTGTCCTTGGTGCCCGGATCGGTGGGCGGATACAGCCCGAGGATGGATGCGCCCTGCTGCACCTCGCTGGTCACGAAGTCCTCGAAGGCCGTCATCTCCACGGCCTCGATAGCGATCTCGTCGGCCAGGCTGGCGGGTATCACCACCACGCCCTCGCGGTCGCCCACGACGATGTCGCCCGGCCACACCGGCACGTCGCCGCAGCCGATGGGCGCGTTGATGTCCAGCGCCTGATGCAGGGTCAGATTGGTCGGCGCCGAAGGCCGCTGATGATAGGCGGCATAGGCCATTTCGGCGATCTCGGGCGAATCGCGGAAGCCGCCGTCCGTCACCACGCCGGCCACGCCGCGCTTCATCAGCCGCGTGACCAGGATGGAGCCTGCGGAAGCGGCGCGCGCGTCCTTGCGGCTGTCCATCACCAGCACTGCGCCTTCCGGGCAGGTCTCGACCGCAACGCGCTGCGGATGCGCGCGGTCCTCGAACACCTTGATGGTGTTCAGGTCCTCACGGGCGGGGATGTAGCGCAAAGTGAAAGCCGGGCCGACCATATTGGGCAGCGTGGCGTTCAGCGGACGCACGTCCTGGATGAACTGGTTGCGCAAACCGCGCTTGAACAAGGCCGTGCACAGGGTGGCGGTGCTGACGCCGGCCAGGCGGGCGCGCGTTTCGGGATTCATTTGGGACACGATGGCTCCGGGGGCTGAAGACTGTGGGGATGGGGCGCGCAGGCGCCTAGAAGATCTCGGGCTCGGGCACGGGCGCGCCGAAGCCGGTTTCCAGGAAATCGAAATCGCAGCCGTCGTTGGCCTGCAGGATGTGCCTTGAATACATCCAGCCATAGCCGCGCTCGTAGCGCTTGGGCGGCGGCGTCCAGGCGGCGCGGCGCGCGGCCAGCTCGTCGTCGCTGACGTTCAGATGGATGCTGCGTGCGGGCACGTCCACGGTGATCAGATCGCCGGTCTTCACCAGGGCCAAGGGGCCGCCGACATAGCTTTCCGGCGCCACGTGCAGAATGCAGGCGCCGTAGCTGGTGCCGCTCATGCGGGCGTCCGACAGGCGCAGCATGTCGCGCACGCCCTGCTTCACCAGCTTGGTCGGGATCGGCAGCATGCCCCATTCCGGCATGCCGGGGCCGCCCTGCGGACCGGCGTTGCGCAGGATCATGATGTGGTCGGCGGTGACGTCCAGGTTTTCGTCGTCCACCGCGGCCTTCATGCTGGGATAGTCGTCGAACACCAGGGCCGGGCCGGTGTGGCGCAGGTATTGCGGCGCGCAGGCGCTGGGCTTGATGACGCAGCCGTCAGGCGCGATATTGCCGCGCAGCACGGCCAGCGCGCCTTCGTCGTAGATGGCCCGGTCCAGCGGGCGGATCACGTCGTCGTTGTAGACCTCGGCGCCGGCGATGTTCTCCCCCAGCGTCTTGCCGGTGACCGTCATGGCGGACGGATCCAGATGGTCTTGCAGCCGCGACATCAGCGCCGGCAGCCCGCCCGCGTAGAAGAAGTCTTCCATCAGATAGGTGTCGCCGCTGGGCCGGATGTTGGCGATCACCGGCACCTTGCGGCTGGCGGCGTCGAAGTCGTCCAGGCCCACGGCGCAGCCGGCGCGGCGCGACATGGCGACCAGGTGCACGATGGCGTTGGTGGAGCAGCCCATGGCCATGGCCACGTTGATGGCGTTCTTGAAGGACGCCAGGCTCAGGATGCGCTGCGGCGTCAGATCTTCCCAGACCATCTCGACGACGCGCCGGCCGCACTCGGCCGACATGCGCATGTGGTTGACGTCCGCCGCCGGGATCGAGGACGCGCCCGGCAGGGTCATGCCTATGGCTTCGGCGATGGCGGTCATGGTGCTGGCGGTGCCCATGGTCATGCAGGTGCCGTAGCTGCGGGCAATGCCGCCTTCGACCTCGGTCCATTGTTCCTGCGTGATCTTGCCGGCGCGGCGCTCGTCCCAAAGCTTCCAGGCGTCGGAGCCCGAGCCCAGGATCTTGCCCTTCCAGTTGCCGCGCAGCATGGGGCCGGCAGGCACGTAGACACAGGGCAGCCCGGCGCTGACCGCGCCCATGATGAGGCCCGGCGTGGTCTTGTCGCAGCCGCCCATGAGCACGGCGCCATCCACAGGATGGCTGCGCAGCAGTTCCTCGGTCTCCATTGCCAGGAAGTTGCGGTACAGCATGGTGGTCGGCTTGACGAACGATTCCGACACCGAGATCGCCGGCAGTTCCACCGGAAAGCCGCCTGCCTGGAACACGCCCCGCTTGACGTCCTCGACGCGCTGCTTGAAGTGGCTGTGGCAGGGATTGAGGTCGGACCAGGTGTTGATGATGGCGATGATGGGGCGGCCCGCCCAGTCGTCGGGGCCGTACCCCATTTGCATCATGCGGGAACGGTGGCCGAAGGAACGCAGGTCGTCCTTGGCCATCCAGGCGGCGCTGCGCAGGCTTTCGTAAGAGCGTTTCATAGGGGCGAGGCTAGTTACGTGATGGCGACGGGGTCATTTAAACACTAATACATTAGTGCGTCAGCTAGGTAAAAACCCGCTAAACTCCGTTACTCTTCAGGCCCCATTCCGCACGCGACCCGATGCAAAGCACCAAGCTCAGACTGGACCGCTCGCGCCACGCCGCGCCGCAGGTCTTCGAACATCTACGCGAACAGATCGTGTCGCTGGAACTCGCGCCCGGGGCGCCGCTGTCGCGCATCACCCTGGCGGAAACCTACGGCCTGAGCCAGACCCCGATCCGCGACGCGCTGATGCGCCTGGCCGAGGAAGCGCTGGTCGAGATCTACCCGCAGCACACCACGGTGGTCAGCCGCATCGACGTCGCCGCCGCCCGCGAGGCGCATTTCCTGCGCCGCTCGCTGGAACTGGAGATCGTGCAGGTGCTGGCGCAGCGCCCCGACCCGCTGCTGTTCAAGCGCCTGCAGGCCAGCATCGACCTGCAGCGCGCCAGCCATGCCAGCGGCCAGTACCAGCATTTCATCGACGCCGACCAGGCCTTCCACCGCGACATGCACGAAGCCGCCGGCGTGGCCCGGCTGTGGGAACTAGAACAGCGCTACAGCGGCCACCTGGACCGCCTGCGCCGACTGCACCTGCCTGAAGCCGGCAAGGCCGGGCGCATCCTGGACGATCACCAGCGCCTGCTGGACGCCATCGTCGCCCAGGATCCGCTACGCGCCCAGCAGGTGCTGCGGGAACACCTGTCTGGCACCCTCAGCCAGGTGGCCGAGATCTGCAAGCGCTATCCGGAATATGTGCTGACGGATTAGGAGCCGTCGCCCCTAAGGCGTTTGCGCGCCGCGCGCTCCCGCCCTGCCCGGTATGATCGGGTACACGCGATGGCCACAAGCCTGGCGACGGCGCGCCGCGCCACCACCGGAAAACACCAATGACCGCAAGGCACGCATTCCTGATCGCCCTGGCCGTGACCGCCTGGGTCCATCCCGCGCAGGCCGCGCCGCCCCCCGGCGCCTGCGAGACCATCACGGTCCGCGAAGGCGATCCGGTGCCCGCCGACGCCTGCGCCGTGAACATCGTGCCGCGCGACGCTGGGCCCGGCGGCATGCTGTCCGGCGGACCTGACTGGGTGCCGGTGGATCCGCAAGCCATGCCTGGCGTGTTCTACGACAGCGCATCGATCAAAGTGGTGTCTGAGCGCCCCGCCGTCATGGCAGTGAACGTCGCCTGGTTCTATGCCCAGCCCAAGATTTCCGCGGCCAATGGGCAACCCTACCGCTCCGTGGCCCAGCCGGTCACCATGAACTGCACCGCCAACACCTACACCGTAAGCCAGGTCGTGCATTACGCCGGCGAGAACGCCACCGGCCCCATCGTGGAGTCCCTGCCTCCGCCTGGCATCCGCAATGCCCCGATCGCGCAGGATCCCGTGCAGCGCAAGCTGCGCGAGGTGATGTGTCCCGCCAACGGCAAAAGTTCGCGCAAGTAAGCCGTCCTATCCTTTCCAGTAGCGGTACAGCGCGCGCGCCGCCGCGTCCAGCAGAAAGCCCAGCACGCCTATCATCAGGACCATCGCCATCAGCTCCGAGTACGCCAGCCGGTCGCGCGTATCCAGGATGAAATAGCCCATCCCCGCCGACACCCCCAGCATCTCGCAGGGCACGAGCACGATCCACAGGATGCCGATGGCCAGGCGCACACCGGTCAGGATATGACCCAGCACGCCAGGCAGGATCACGCTGCGCAGCGTCTCCCAGCGGGTGGCCGCGACGCTTTGCGCCAGTTGCAGCCAGCGCGGGTCCAGCTGCTGCACGCCGGCGGCGGTGTTAAGTACGATGGGCCAGACGGCCGCGAAGGCCAGCAAGAAGTAGACCGGATCGTCGCCCACCCCAAATGCCATCACCGCGATCGGCATCCAGGACAAAGGCGAAATCATGCGCAGGAACTGCATGGCTGGAGACACCGTGGCTTCCAGCCGCCGGTAGCTGCCGATAGCCAGCCCCAGCGGCACGCCTATGGCCAGCGCGAAGCCCAGGCCGACCGCGACGCGCCGCAGGCTGACCAGGATGTGCAAGGGCAAGTCCGAGCCCACCAGCAGCGAGGCCAGGCTGGCGAAGGTCGCACCGGGCGAAAAACGCCGCGCCATACCGCCCGCGGGCGACAGCACGTCCGTGCCCAGCCACCACAGCGCCAGCAGCGCGGCA
>NZ_DATCUY010000583.1:0-10003 GCF_036567245.1 Achromobacter sp.
ATGGCGCGCCGCGCTGGACGGCGGCGTGTCCTGCCTGGCCGACAACGTGGTGCTTGCTGCAGGCGTATGGTCGGGCCGGATCGCGCAAATGGCAGGCGTGACGCTGCCAGTCAGCGCCGTCGGCCTGACCATGGCCGCCACCGCGCGCGCCCAACCGTTCATCAAGCACCTGATCCAGCATGCAGGACGGCGTCTCTCCATGAAGCAGACGCCCGAAGGCAATGTGCTGATCGGCGGCGGCTGGCCCGCCACCCTGCCCCAGACCGACGGCATTCTCGACCTCGACCGCCAGCCGGAACTGTTGCTGCCCTCGCTGGCGGGCAATCTGAACGCCGCCACGGCCGTCATTCCGGCCGTCGGAGAGCTGCCGGTGCTGCGTGTCTGGACCGGCGCCACCGCGCTGGTTTCCGACCAGTTGCCGCTCATTGGCGCACTTCCCAAGGCCACCAGCCTGTTCATCGCCACAGGCGGCTCGGCTTTCACCCTGGGCCCCACCTATGCGCAAATCCTGGCCGACGACATCCTCGGCCGGGCCAAGACATTCGACTCCTCTCCCTACGACCCCAAACGCTTCGGGAGCCTGACTTTTGCCTGACGCCATACGACTGCAGGACCGGGTTGTCAGACCCGCCCGCATCCGCATCTACATCAACGGCCATGAGACCTTGGCCTATCCCGGAGAGACCGTCGCCACCGCTCTGCTGGCGGCCGGCGTCGGCGTCTTCCGACGCAGCCATGGCCACGCGGCGCATGCGCCCGTCTGCAATATGGGCGTCTGCTTCGAATGCCTGGTCACCATCGACGGCTGCCAGTCGACACGCAGCTGCATGACCTTGGTAACGGAAGACATGCGCATCGAGGTTCCTTCGAATGACGAATAGTGCCAACCAGAACGCCCCTGATCAGGCGGATACGCGCTTCGATCTCATCATCGTGGGCGCCGGCCCCGCCGGGCTGTCGGCGGCCTTGACCGCCGCCGACCATGGGCTGCGCGTCGTAGTAATCGACGAGCAGCACGACGTCGGCGGCCAGATTTTCAGGCAGGCTCCCAGCACCTTCCAGAGCGAACCCAGCAGCGCCTTCAAAAGCTATCCCTTCGGGCGGCAGCTGCTTGAACAGGCCCGGCAATCGACGCAGATCCAATGGCGCTTCGGCAGCACGGCCTGGGGCGTCTTCCGCACGGCGGACCACCCCGGCGTCCGGGTCGCCATCAACCGGGGCAATCAAGCCGCGCTGATCGACGGCGCCGCGCTCTTGATCGCCACCGGCGCCTATGACTTGCCCGTCGCCTTCCCCGGCTGGACCCTGCCGGGCGTCATGTCCGCCGGCGGCGTGCAGACGTTGATGAAGAGCCAGTTCCTTCGGCCCGGAAAGCGTTTCGTTCTGGCCGGCTCCCACCCCTTGCTGCTGCTGGTCGCCGACCTGCTGATCGAGTCCGGCGCGCAGGTTGCCGAAGTCGCCATCGCGCGACCGAAGCCAGCGCTGGCCGAGCTGCTGTCTTCCTGGCGGGCGCTGCCCGGGCACCTCAACCTCTTCCGACAGGCGGCCGGCGCGCTGCGCAATTTGCGGCGGCACCGGGTTCCGATACGCTTCAGTACGCTACTGACAAGGGCCATGGGCAAGCAGGCCGTGGAGCAAGTGGAGCTGAGCGACGCCACCCCGGCATGGGCGCCCATCGCGGGCACCGAACGCAAGCTCCAGGCAGACACCCTGGTCACTGGCTACGGCCTGCTGGCCTCCACCGAACTGGCCCGCCAGGCCGGCTGCGCAAGCGTGTGGCGCCCGACGCAAGGCGGCTGGATTGTGTCGCACGACGAACGCATGCGCACCAGCCAGCCTCGGATTTTCGTGGCGGGAGAACCCGCCGGCATCGGAGGCGCCGAACTGGCGGCCATCGAAGGGCGCATCGCCGCCTTGCAGGCCGTGCAGGACCTGCGCGGCGGCACGCCCGATCCGAGCATCCAGGAATCGCTCCGCCGGGAAGACGACGCGCACCGCAAGACAAGCCGCTTCAGCGACACCGTGCTTCAGTTCTTCGAACCCAGGATGGACGCCCTGGCAAAACTCGCCACGCCGGAAACCACCATCTGCCGCTGCGAGGAAATCACAGCCGGCGCTGTACAGACTTTCCTGGCCGACAACCCGCACGTCAGCGACGTCAACAGTGTCAAACTCGCCTGCCGCACGGGGATGGGATACTGCCAGGGACGCTATTGCCAACATACCGTCGCCCATATATTGGCCGCGACGCGCGAGGTGGAAGTCGGCACGCTGGGCGCCTTCACCGCACGTGCACCTGTGAAGCCGGTGCCGGTCGCGGCGCTGGCCAGCCTGCAGGAGCCAGCACGATGTGGAAGCCGCCATTGAAGGGAGAACCGTCTAAAGCTGCTTGAAGCGACTGGACGCTCTCCAAGGCACCGCGACGGTTGACGCCCCCACCGCGTTGGCCTGCTCAACGATTCGCCCCGGACGCCCAGGACTTCCCTGGATGAAAACGTCCAACAAATAGGCATGAAAAAAGCCCCACCGTGCATCACGTGTGGGGCTTTGCCATTCATCGCTTCGTTCCGAGCGACGATGCATGAGATTCTTGGCGGACAGAGGGGGATTCGAACCCCCGATACGCTTTTGACGTATACACGCTTTCCAGGCGTGCGCCTTCAACCGCTCGGCCACCTGTCCTATTTGCGATTTTCGCCACGGACAAGCCGCTGCAGAAAATGCGAATCCGCGATTCTAGCAGATTTCGCGAACCGTCGACAAGCGGCCAAAGAAAAGGGGACGACATCCGCGCCCCCTTTGCCTGCCTTGCCGCTAGGCCGATGCCGGCGGGTCCTGTTCCCGGTAGGAGCTGACCGTGCCGTCCGGCTCGGTCTCTTCCAGGCGCACCTTGAAGCCCCACAGCCGGGCCAGGTGCTTCATCACCTGTTCGGCATCGTCGCCGGCCAGCGGGCGGCCGCGGCTCTTCAAGTGGCGCAACACCAGCGAGCGATCGGAGTCGCGGTTGAAGCGGACCACCTGGATGTCCGGCACCTGGTTGTCGCGGTTGTGCTGCGCGGCCAGCAGGCGACGGATGTCGCGGTAGCCGTCGTCGTCGTGGATGGCGGCGACTTCGAGCTTGGGGTTGGCCTGGTGGTCGGAGATCGCGAAGAAGCGGAACTCGCGGATCAGGCGGGGCGACAGGTACTGCGAGATGAAGGACTCGTCCTTGAAGTTGCGCATGGCGAAATCCAGCGTCTTCAGCCAGTCGCCGCCGGCGATGTCGGGGAACCAGCGCCGGTCCTCGGGCGTGGGCGCTTCGCAGATGCGGCGGATGTCGGACATCATGGCGAAGCCCAGCGCATACGGGTTGATGCCGCCATAGCCGCGTTCGTCAAAGCCGCGCTGGCTGACCACGTTGGTGTGGCTTTGCAGGAACTCCATCATGAAGCCGTCGTTCACCAGCCCTTTTTCATGCAGCCGGTTCAGGATGGTGTAGTGCCAGAACGTGGCCCAGCCTTCGTTCATGACCTTGGTCTGGGTCTGCGGATAGAAGTACTGCGCGACCTTGCGGACGATGCGCACCAGCTCTTTCTGCCACGGCGCAAGCTTGGGCGAGTACTTCTCGATGAAATACAGCAGGTTTTCTTCGGGCTCCGGCGGGAAAACCGAGGCTTCGACGTGCGCGTCCTTGTCAGCCTCAAGCCGCGGCAGGGTCCGCCACAGGTCGTTGTATTGCAGGCGCGCGTGCTCCTGGCGTTCCGCCTGGCGCGCGGCCTCTTCCTTGTAGGAGATCGGCGTCGGGCGCTTGTAGCGGTCCACGCCATGGTGCGAGAGCGCGTGGCAGGAGTCGAGCAAGGCTTCCACCGCGTCGATGCCATAGCGGTCTTCGCAGGACATCACATACTTGCGGGCGAAGACTAGGTAGTCCAGCACGCCGTCCGCGTCGGTCCATTGGCGGAACAGGTAGTTGCCCTTGAAGAACGAGTTATGGCCGTAACAGGCGTGGGCGATCACCAGCGCCTGCATCGTCATGGAATTCTCTTCCATGAGATAGGAGATGCACGGGTTGGAATTGATGACGATCTCGTACGCCAGCCCCTGCATGCCGCGGCGGTAGAACTGCTCGTTGCGGATGAATTCCTTGCCGTACGACCAGTGCGGATAGCCGATGGGCAGCCCGGCCGAGGCATAGGCGTCCAGCATCTGTTCCGACGTGATTACCTCGATCTGGTTCGGGTAGGTGTCCAGCCCGTATTCGGCGGCGACCTTGGAGATCGCGTCGTCATAGGACTGGATCAGTTCGAAGGTCCATTCGGAACCCTGGGAGATCGGCCGGGCGCTGCCGGCGGCCTCCGGTTCCACGAGCGCTCCCACGATGGCATTCATGCGGTTTCCTTTTTGAACAGGTCATGGAACACGGGGAAGATCTCGCCGCGTTCGCAGATGCGCCGCATGACGAAGTGCGGCTCCAGTTTCTGTTCATATTCCGCCCACAGGCTGCTCTTGCGCGCCTCCTGCGAGTCGGGTACTTCGATGTAGGCGAAGTAGCGCGCGGCCGGCAGCAGATGCTCGGCCAGAAAACGCGCGCTCTTGCCCGCGTCGGCGCCAAACGAATCGCCGTCGCTGGCCTGCGCCGCGTACACGTTCCACGCGGTCGGCGGATAGCGCTTCTCCAGGATCTCGCGCATCAGCTCCAGCGCCGACAGCACGATGGTGCCGCCGCTCTTGGGATCGTAGAAGAAGGTTTGTTCGTCGACTTCCTCGGCGTTGTCGGTGTGGCGGATGAAGACCAGGTCCACGTGTTCGTACTTGCGCGACAGGAACAGGTAAAGCAGCGAGAAGAAGCGCTTGGCCAGGTCCTTCTTGTTCTCGTCCATGGAGCCCGACACGTCCATCAGGCAGAACATGACGGCGCGCGCCATGGGGATGGCGACCGACACGCGGTTGCGGTAGCGCAGGTCCAGGTCGTCCAGGAAAGGCACGCGGGCCAGGCGCTCGCGGCAATCTTCGACGTCCTGCTCCAGCGCCTTGATGTCGGCGGCGGAAGCGCCCGCCTCAACAGCCTTGGCCAGGCGTTCCTCGGCGTCCTCGAGATCCGCGCGCGCCTTTACGCTGAGCGCCACGCGGCGCGCCAGCGACGACTTGAGCGTGCGGCTGATGCTCAGCATGCTGGGTGAGCCGGTGGTCGTGTAGCCGGCGCGCTGCCACTTCTTCTGGCTGACCTCGCCCAGCTGCGTGCGCGCCATGTGCGGCAATTCCAGATCTTCGAAGAACAGGTTCAGGAATTCGGCCCGCGACAGGCTGAAGGTGAACTGGTCCACCGATTCGCCTTCGCCCGGCTCGGACCCGCCTTCCCCCCGCCCGCCCTGCGGCCGATCGAAGGTGTCGCCCTTGGCGAACTCGCGGTTGCCGGGGTGCACCATCTCGCGGTCGCCGCCCTGGCCGTGGTGGAAGGTCGGCTCGGAGATGTCGCGGGCGGGCAGATTGATCTCGCCGCCCTGATCCATGTCCTGGATGGAGCGGTCACGGATCATCCCGTGTACCGCCTTACGGATCTGGTCCTTGTAACGCCGGAGAAAACGCTCCCGGTTGACGGCGCTTTTATTGCGCCCGTTAAGACGGCGATCGATAAGTGAATTCATGATTCACCTCGCTCAGGAAGACTTCCTCACACGGAGATACCACTCGCACAGCAGCCTGACCTGCTTTTCCGTGTAGCCCTTTTCAACCATGCGATCAACGAAGCTTTGGTGCTTGGACTTGTCCTCGGCCGAGGCCTTGGCGTTGAACGAGATCACCGGCAGCAGGTCTTCGGTGTTCGAGAACATCTTCTTCTCGATCACTTCGCGCAGCTTTTCATAGCTGGTCCAGGTCGGGTTGCGGCCGTTGTTGTTGGCGCGCGCCCGCAGCACGAAGTTGACGATCTCGTTGCGGAAGTCCTTCGGGTTGGCGATGCCGGCCGGCTTCTCGATCTTTTCCAGTTCATCGTTGAGCGCGCTGCGGTCGAAGCTTTCGCCGGTTTCCGGGTCGCGGAATTCCTCGTCCTGGATCCAGCAATCGGCAAAGGTCACGTAGCGGTCGAAGATGTTCTGGCCGTATTCCGAGTACGACTCCAGGTAGGCGGTCTGGATTTCCTTGCCGATGAATTCGGCATAGCGCGGCGCCAGGAAGCCCTTGATGAATTCAAGGTAGCGCCGGCGGATTTCCTCGGGATAGTCCTCGCGGCCGATCCGCTGCTCGAGCACGTACATCAGGTGCACCGGGTTGGCGGCCACCTCGGTCTGGTCGTAGTTGAAGACGCTGGACAGGATCTTGTACGCGAAACGCGTCGACACCCCGGTCATGCCTTCGTCCGTGCCGGCATAGTCCTTGTATTCCTGCAAGGCCTTGGCCTTGGGATCCACGTCCTTCAGGCTTTCGCCGTCGTAGACGCGCAGCTTCGAATAGATGCTGGAATTTTCGGGTTCCTTCAGGCGCGTCAGGACCGAGAACTGCGCCATCATGTCCAGCGTTCCCGGCGCGCACGGCGCCGTGGACAGCGAACTGTGGTGCAGCAGCTTTTCGTAGATGCGGACTTCTTCCGACACCTGCAGGCAGTAGGGCACCTTGACAATATAGATACGGTCGAGGAACGCCTCGTTGTGCTTGTTGTTGCGGAAGGTCTGCCATTCCGATTCGTTCGAGTGGGCCAGAATGGCGCCGTTGAACGGGATCGCGGAAAAGCCCTCGGTGCCCTTGAAGTTGCCTTCCTGGGTCGCGGTCAGCAAGGGGTGCAGCATCTTGATCGGGGCCTTGAACATCTCCACGAATTCCAGCAGCCCCTGGTTGGCCAGGCACAAGCCGCCGGAGTAGCTGTAGGCGTCCGGGTCGTCCTGCGAGTGGCGGTCGAGCATGCGGATGTCGACCTTGCCCACCAGCGAGGAGATGTCCTGGTTGTTCTCGTCACCCGGTTCGGTCTTGGCGATGGCGATCTGGCGCAGCACCGAAGGATTCAGGCGCACGACGCGGAACTTCGAGATGTCGCCGTCGAACTCCTTCAGGCGCTTCACGGCCCACGGCGACATGATGCCGCTCAGGTAGCGCCGCGGAATGCCGTATTCCTTTTCAAGCGTGTCGCCGAAGCGTTCCGGATGGAACAGCCCGAGCGGCGATTCGTTCACCGGCGAACCCTTCAAGGCATAGATGGGATAGGCCTCCATCAGCGACTTGAGCCGCTCCGCGATGGACGACTTGCCGCCGCCCACCGGGCCCAGCAGATAGAGGATTTGCTTGCGCTCTTCCAGTCCCTGAGCGGCGTGCTTGAAGAACGCGACGATCTGTCCGATCACGTCCTCCATGCCGTAGAACTCCTGGAACGCGGGGTAGCGTCGGATGGTCCGGTTGGAAAACAAACGGGAAAGACGTGGGTCGTTGCGCGTGTCCACGATTTCGGGTTCGCCTATCGCCGCCAGCATGCGTTCTGCGGGGCTGGCGTACGCCATGGGATCGCTTTTGGCGAGGTTGAGGTACTCCTCGAGAGAGAGTTCCGACTCCTGCTCTTTTGCATACTGCGACTTGAAGCCTTCGACGATGTTTTGCACGGAAACCTCCTACAACACGCGAAAAATCCAATACGTCCCTACCTGCCCCCATTGTGCCTCAGCGCTCGCGCATTACTAGACAATCTCGCGATAAGCACTGTCGGCCGGATGGTATGTTGCTTTCGCCACACATCAACCAAAGGCATGATCAGGCCCTTTCCAATTAGGCTGCACTCTTCGGATACAAGTTCCGTCAGGGAATGCAACTTAAGTGAATAAGTTCACTCGTCCGGTTTCAGCATATCGCTGTATGCGCGCGTGCAAGATGCGGTCGCACATGAAATGCTCAGCAATGATTTGAAGGGAAGAGCGATGTCCCGGGGATTCTTATGATGCGGGTACAAACCCGATGCGCCCGCTATGCGATGGCAGCGGACGGTCTGAACGGCGCGTAGCGTCTTCGTTCAGCAGCGTGCCGGCTCGGTTTTGAAAACGCACCGATGAAGCGGCACGGGAATCCGTGGTGACGAGGGCGCGTGGCATTGCATGGAGTAGTCCAACAGTACGTAGCGCCAAGTCATGGGCCTATGCTAAAGCCAATTGACGTTTTTGTGGCAATTCATTTAGCGCAATGCCAAAAATAGTCGTGCAGCACGCTTCCAAATTCGTACAACTACGAAGCGCGGCAACCGCACAGACATGCGCAAACTTGATGGCATATCGATAGCACTTGCGCATCGTGATTGCCCGTAGGCCGCGAATTATGGGCGCATGCGCGATTGGCAGCCACAAGCATAGAGTGCTAGTACCCCTTCGGGCAGCGATAGAATCACGCATTCGAAATTGCGCCGCGCATTCATTGCGCCTCTTTCCATCCGCCCGTCGTCGTCGCCGCGCCATGCCTTTCCGATCCTGGCCAGCCGCATGAATGCCCTTGCCAAACGCTGTTCCGCAGCGATTTGCAGCGTCTTGCTGTTGCTTCTGGCCGCTTGCGGCAAGCAGGCCGACCTGCCCGGCGACGCCTATGTCTGGCAGCGAGTCTGGACGCCGCCCGTCAGCCAGGCGCTGGCCGACAGCGCCGACGTGGTGCGGGCATGGCGCGTGCTGATGGCGGAAATGAGCCCGGATAGCAGGTGGGTCACTGCTGCGCCCGATCTGGCCGCGCTGGCTGCGGCCAAGCGCCCCGCCATCATGGTTCTGCGCCTGGACGGCCGCGCCGATGCGCTGCCGGTCACGGATGTGCTTGCGTGGATTGCGGCCGCGCGCAGCACATGGAGAGACGCCGGCGTCGCCTTGGCCGGCGTCGAAATCGACTATGACTGCCCCACCTCCAAATTGCCCGCCTACGCGGCATTCCTTGAAGCCTTGAAGCATGGGCTGGGCCCCGATGTGCCTTTGTCGATAACCGCGTTGCCGACATGGCTGAACGGCTCCGGACTCGACGCGCTGCTCCGGATTCCCGATGAAGCAGTGTTGCAGGTCCATGCCGTGCTGAGTCCCGAACAGGGCCTGTTCAACGCCAAGCGCGCAAGCGCCTGGCTGACGGCTTTCGCGGACCGCACCGAGCGGCCGTGGCGCGTGGCGTTGGCGACCTACGGCAGCCGCGTGAGCTGGAACGGCGACGGCAGCATCGCCGCAGTCGAAAGCGAACGTTCCGCGCTGCTACCGGGCGGCCGCGCCAGCGAACTGGTGGCCACGCCCGCGGCCATGGCGGCCTTCGTCGATGAGATCCACCGTTCCCGTCCGCGCGGATTGGCGGGCATCGTCTGGTTTCGCCTGCCCACCGCGCGCGACGAACGCGCCTGGAGCCTGGCCACCTGGCGCGCCGTGCTGACGCGCCAGCCCCTGCTGCCGGCGCTGGCCGTCACGGCACGCGCGACGGGCGGCAACGGCACGCGGGACCTGATACTGTCCAATGGCGGCAACGCCGACGCGGCCCTCCCCTTCGCGATCCGCTGGGACGGTGCCTGCCGCGCGGCTGACGGCATCAACGGCTATACCCTCGAACATGATTCCGACGGCGCATTCCTGCGCCGCTCCCAAGACGGCCTGCTGCACGCCGGCGGCCAACGCAACATAGGCTGGATACGCTGTGAAAATGGGCCTTCGAGCTTCCGTGTACAACCGTAAATCGCTTGCGGCGCTGCTGCTGTTGGCGAGCGCCGGCATCGTCATCGCTTGCGGGCCGGATTTTCCTGCCCAATTGCTGGATGACCGCGCGGCCACGTTGCGCGCCACGCCGGCCAACTCTTTCGGCTACGAAGCCGCCCGTCTGGTGGGCGCCAGCGATGCGCTGCAGGCCAGCGAAGCCTATGAATTGCCGGATGGCAGCTACCAGCAAAATGCCTTGCCGGAAGACCGCGATCCCGCGCTCACGCCTGCGCAGCGGGCAACAGCGCGCGCGATGCGCGCGCAAGTCGACGGCGATCAGGCCTATGCGCTGGGCGCCGCTTTGCCGGAAGCGGTGCGTCTTTACGCCGCCGCCGCGGTCGACACGCATG
>NZ_DATCUY010000584.1:0-3399 GCF_036567245.1 Achromobacter sp.
CGCGACGCTCTGGGTGGCCGCGGACGATTCCGCGCCCACCGACACGCTGCGGTCCGCCACCGAACCGCGCCCGGCGTTCGAGCCGATCGACACGTTGTCGCTGCCGCGCACGCCCGAACCCGCGGCCGTACCTTGCGCCACGTTGTTGTTGCCGGTCACCTCGCGGCCGGCTGCCAGGCCGTTTGCCGTGTTGCCGCTGCCCTGCACGCCATAGCCCGCGTAGGCGCCGGCGGCCAGGTTGTTGGCGCCGTTCACGTTCTGCCCGGCATTCTTGCCCTGCGCCAGATTGCCTGCACCTTCCACGTTCTGGCCCGCGTTCTGGCCCAGCGCCAGATTGCCGTCTCCGACGACATTGCGGCCGGCTTCCTGGCCGAAGGCCGAGTTGCCGTTACCAGTGACGTTGCGCCCCGCGTTGGTGCCATAGGCGGCATTGTTGTTGCCCACCGTATCCGTGCCGGCCCAGAAGCCGTAGGCATCGTTGTAGTCGCCCGTGACGTTCTGGCCGGCGCTGCGGCCGAACGACTGATTCCAGCCGCCCTGCACATTGGTGCCGGCGTAGTAGCCGATGGCCTGATTGGCGTTCTTGCCGCCGACCTTGGAGCCCGCGCCCTCACCGATGGCGACGTTCCAGTTGGTGCTCACGTCCTTGCCCGCGCCGTTGCCCAGGCCGATGTTGTTGCTGCCGGTCACGTTGGTGCCCGCGTTCTTGCCCATCGCGTGATTGTCCTTGCCCGTCACGCCCTGGCCGGCGCCGGGCCCGTAGCCGAGGTTGCTGCCGTCCCACTTCACGGGCGGCGCGGTCTGCGCCCGCACCGCTGATCCGCCCGCCAGCGCGCCCACCAGAACAGCCACCGACAGGCCGTTGGCGGCCAGAATTGCGTATGTGTTTTTCATATGAAGATTGATTTCTTGTTGTTCGGGACGGGCAGGACGCGCCCCGCTGCGCGTCCTGCCGGTTCATGCCTGGACCATCACAGATGCAGCGCCATGGCGGGATCGCTGACGCTGTTGCGGCCGTTCTCCATGCGGCCGGCAAAGCGCCGCTCGAAACCCTCGGCGGTAACGGTGAAGTCGTACCAATTGCCGCTGTCCTTGATGGACCAATGGTGTTCGGCCACCGCGCCCGGTTCGACTGCCAGGGTCCAGGGACCGTCCGTGCGGTAGGCGTTGGACTGCAAGTTCGCCTGCAGGCGGGCCGCGCCGCGGTTGGAGACCTTCACGTACAGCGCGCCGCCGGCAGGTTCGTAGCAGACCTGCACTTCCAGGGCCGCGCCGCGCTGCGTGTTGCCGGAGAAGGTGCGCACGAAGCCGTTGCTGCTGTAGACCCACAGGTCATAGTCGCCGCCGGTCCAGGTATCGGACAGCGTCTTGCCTGCTTCCACGGTGTAGCGCCGCGGAATCAAATCCAGGTTGCGCTTGTCGTACACATGGAACACCGCGCCGGCTTCGCCGGTGTTGTTGAACAGCAGTTCGACGGCGCCGTCCGCGCCCAGCCGCGCGCTGGTGTGCAATTCGTACGGCAGCGCGCGCGACAGCCGCGTGCCGGTTTCCTGGAACAGCGGCTGCGGGATGGCAGGCGCCTGGGTCACCGCGGTGGTCGGCAGGAGCTTCTGCGCCGCATTGATCGCGGGAAAGTTGCTGGTATCAGGCAGCGTGGGAACGCGCGGATCGTTGGGGCTGACGAAGTCGAAGCAGGTAGTCAGGTCACCGCAGACCGCGCGGCTCCACGGACTGATGGCATCCACCTTGATGTCGAAACGCTGCTCCAGGAAGCGGCCCACCGAGGTGTGGTCGAATACCTGCGAGTTGACCCAGCCGCCCTTGCTCCACGGCGACACCACATACATCGGCACGCGCGAGCTCAGGCCCCACGGACGGATGTTGCCGCTGGTCTTGTCCTCGGCCTTCAGGTAACTGCCCACGGAAGCATCGAAGTACTCGCCCTCCAGCGGCACGGTGGACTTGCCCATCAGCACGCCGTTGGCGTCATAGGACGGCACCGCCGGCATGGCCGCGTGGTCGAAGAAGCCGTCGTTCTCGTCGAAAGTCACGAACAGCGCGGTCTTGCTCCAGACCTCGGGATTGGAGGTCAGCGCATCCAGCACGTCGGCAATGAAGTCGGCCGCGCCGGCCACGCCTTCGCTGCTGCCCGGATGCTCGGCCAAGGCTTGCGTGGGCAGCACCCACGAAACCTGCGGCAAGGTGCCATTGGCCACGTCCTGCTTGAGCTGCGCGAGGAAATTGACGGCGCCGTCGTTCTTCTCGGGGCCGCCGGTCAGGCCGTGCTCATAGATAGGCGAACCCGGTTGCGCGGTGCGGAAGCTGTTGAAGGCCAGGCAGCCATGCATGGCGCCGGTCCAGTTGTTGTTCATGTTCTGGTAGATGTGCCAGCTGACGCCGGCGCGCTGCAGCAGATCGGGCAAGGTGTCCCACTTGAAGGCGCTGTTCTTGTACTTGTAGTTGTAGGCGCCGGTCGCGGGGTCGATCTGGCCCGAACCGTCCGTCAGCTGTGCCCGGCCCGCGACCCAATTGGACGGGCTCGGCCAGCAGCGCGAATTGACGGGTTCCGAATCGGTGTCCGTGCTGTTCACGCCCAGCTTGCGCAGTTCGGGATTGGCATTGGCGCCCGACCAGAACACGATGCGGTTCGGGTCGGTGCCGGTCAGGATGGAACAGTGGTAGCCGTCGCAGACCGTGAAGGCGTCGGCCAGCGCGAACTGGTACGGAATATCCTCGCGCATGAAGAAGCCCATGGTGGCCTGGTTCTTGAACTGGATCCATTGGTCCATCTTGCCCTGGTTCCAGGCGGCTTGCTGGTCGGGGAAATTGTGCGGCGTGCCGGAACCGATCAGCGCGTTGCTGGTCCTGGAGTCGCGGCGGAAGGGCTGGATGTCCTGGCCGCCCTTGGGATCGGGCTGGAAGAACACCGACTTGCCGCTGGCCAGCGGAATCGGGAAACGGTCGCCGAAGCCGCGCACGCCGCGCATGGTGCCGAAATAGTGGTCGAACGAACGGTTCTCCTGCATCAGGATCACGATGTGCTTGATGTCCTTGATCGTGCCGCTGTCGACCGCTGCGGGAATCGCCAGCGCACGCTGGATCGAGGCGGGCAGCAAGGCCATCGCCGACAGGGCGCCGGCCGCCTGGGCCGAGGAGCGGAAGAACTGCCGGCGGCCCGGCAAGGCCGGGGACGCGCTGGCGGAATGCGAGGTATGGGTCTTGGTCATGGGGCTACTCTTGCGTTGGGTTGGGCGGAACGGCGTTCAGGGCGCGCAGCGCAGTTGCGGCGCGGGCGGCTGCGGCTCGGGCTGTCCGGTCTCGGGCGGCGAGGTCGCGCCGTCGTCCGAGTCGTCGTCGCCGCCGCAGGCGGCAAGGGTCAGGCTCAGGGCGATGGCCGCA
>NZ_DATCUY010000585.1:0-3482 GCF_036567245.1 Achromobacter sp.
CGTGGCTGGACCTGCAGCGCAGCCCCGCCGACGCGCAACTGCACGGCCGCCGCGCGCAGTGCCTGCGCGAGCGCCATGCGCTCGATCTCGAACTGCAGGAACTGGACCGCGCCATGGCGGAGCGGGACTTCTTCAAGCAATTGCTTGCCGGCGAAGGCCTGGGGGCCGGGCTCGCCGCCGCGGAGGTCTTCCGCCGCAAGGGCGTGCCAGTCCACGCCGACTGGGTCGAAAAAGACCTGCACATCGTTGAACTCGACCAGCGCAACCTCCTGGTCAAGACGCGCCTGGCGGGCGAGCCGCTGGACGTCGCGGCCCTGCGCCGGCTTGATGAGGCCCGCGCCAGGGTGACGGACTATTTTTCCAGGCCCACACCCATTCTGGTGGTGGACTGCGCCGACAACGCCTTGCCGCCCTCCGCACGCGCTGAGCACCGGCACGCTGCGCTGGAAGGGCTGGAGGATGCCTACATGCTGAGCGGCCTGCACCTGTACGGCTGGCATCTGGAAACACCCGGCGACAGTCCATCCCGCCTGCTGCAGCGTTTGATGCAGGCGGACGCGGACCTGAGCGATTCCCTGCTGCGCGCCACCTTGCGCGGCCTGTCCCCGCTTGCCGCCGCCTGATGGGCGCGGCGAGCGCTTCGCCTCTGTGAGACTCCGATGCCCGCCGACACTCCTGATCATCAAGCCCCGGATATCGAACGCAATAGCGCCAACCACCTGGCGCTTACGCCGCTGACCTTCATCGAGCGCGCGGCTAAGGTCTATCCGGAGCGCACCGCCATCGTCCACGGCGCCTTGCGCCAGAGCTGGCGGCAGACCTACGCGCGCTGCCGCCGCTTGGCCAGCGGGCTGGAACGCCTGGGCGTGCGGCCCGGCGATACGGTGGCGGTGATGGCGCCCAACATCCCGGCGCTGTACGAAGCCCACTTCGGCGTCGCCATGGCGGGGGCGGTGCTCAATGCGCTGAACACCCGGCTGGACGCGGACACGCTGGCCTACATCCTGGAGCACGGCGCAGCCGCGGTGCTGCTGACGGACCGCGAGTACGCGCCGGTCATGGCGCAGGCGCTGGCCAGGACCAGCAGGCGGATCCGGGTGGTGGACATCGACGATGCCGAGTACGACGGGCCAGGAGAACTGATCGGGGAAATGAGCTACGAGGCGCTGCTGGACACAGGCGACGCCGCGGCCGAAATCCCCTGGCCGGCGGATGAATGGCAATCGCTGTGCCTGAACTACACCTCCGGCACGACTGGCAGGCCCAAGGGCGTGCTGTACCACCATCGCGGCGCTTACCTGAACGCGATGGGCAACGCCCTGGCCTGCGACATGCGCCAGCATGCCGTGTACCTCTGGACCTTGCCGATGTTCCACTGCAATGGCTGGAGCTTTCCCTGGACCATTGCGCTGCTGGCCGGAACCAACGTTTGCCTGCGGCGGGTCGAGGCCGGCGCCGTCTTCGACGCCATCCAGGCGCACGGGGTCGATTATTTCTGCGCCGCGCCGGTGGTGCTGGGCATGCTCATCAACAGTCCGCCGGGGATCAAGCGCCGCGCCGCGCGTCCGGTGCAGGTGCTTACGGGCGGCTCGCCGCCGCCGGCCGCCGTCATTGCGGCGATGGACGATCTGGGCATAGACGTCATGCACCTGTATGGCCTGACCGAGAGCTATGGTCCGTCGATCAGTTGCGCCTGGCACGAGGCCTGGAGCGATCTGCCGCTGGATCAACAGGCCGCGCTCAAGGCGCGCATCGGCGTGCGCAAGCACACGATGGAACAGGTCCGCGTGCTGGATCCCGCCACCCTGGACCCCGTGCCGCCGGACGGCATCACCGTGGGCGAAATCATGATGCGCGGCAACACGCTCATGAAGGGATACCTGAAGAATCCGCAGGCCACCGCCGAGGCCTTCGCAGGCGGCTGGTTCCACACCGGCGATCTGGGCGTGGTGCACCCCGACGGCTATATGCAGATCAAGGACCGCGCCAAGGACATCGTCATTTCGGGCGGCGAGAACATCTCGACAGTCGAGGTCGAGGAGGCCCTGTATGCGCACCCCGCCGTGCTGGAAGCGGCGGTGGTGGCGCGGCCCGACGCCAAATGGGGCGAGACGCCCTGCGCCTTCATCACGCTGAAGGACGGCTGCGCCGCGACCGCGGACGAGCTGGCCGGCTTCTGCCGCACCCGGCTGGCGGGCTTCAAGGTGCCGCGCACCTTCGTGTTCGGTCCGCTGCCCAAGACCGCCACGGGCAAGATCCAGAAGTACCTGCTGCGCGAACAGGCGCGGCAGCTGTGAGTCCGGCGCTGCTGGCGCGGCCCTAGGCGCGCGGCAGCAGGTCCAGCGCCTGCGCGTCGAAGCGCCGCAGGTTCGGGAACACCAGGCTCAGGTCCTCGCGGCCGGCGCCGAACCATGCGCCCAGGGACGCGCCCAGCTGGTCCACGGCCAGGGTGGGCAAGAGGCGGCCGTTGTCGACGAAGCCAGGGCCGTCCAGGGCGATTTCCGGATGGCTGCCGTAGTAGCGTCCGCCCTGGACGGCGCCGCCCAGCACGAAGTGGTGCGAACCCCAGCCGTGGTCGGAGCCATTGCCGTTGGAGCCCAGGGTACGGCCGAATTCGGATGCGGTGAACGTGGTCACCTGGTCGGCCACGCCTATTGCCGACAAGGCCTGCTGGAACGCGGCCAGGGCCTGGCCCAGTTCCTTGAGCAGGGCGGGGTGGGCATCGTTCAGGCCGGCGTGGTTGTCATAGCCGTTCTGCGACACGAAGAAGACCTGGCGCCGTGCGCCCAGCGCCTGCCGCGCGGCGATGATACGGGCGACGATCTTCAACTGCTGGGCGAGCGGCGATGAAAAATCGCCGGGCACGGCTACGTCCGCAAGAGCTGCGCGCAGGCGCGCGTCGGCGTCGATGGACTGCGCGGCGATGCG
Organism: Achromobacter sp.; assembly: GCF_036567245.1. GTDB lineage: Bacteria > Pseudomonadota > Gammaproteobacteria > Burkholderiales > Burkholderiaceae_B > Achromobacter. The sequence goes on from NZ_DATCUY010000585.1 coordinate 2,929, forward strand.
CGACATCTCGCGCTCCATCAGATGCTCGCGCGGTTGTGTGATCAGTTGGCGCAGCAAGGCCGTGCAGGCGCTGGAGCCGTACATGTCGCGGGTCAACAGGTCGATGCGGGTGGAGCCGTGGATGCCCACCCGGTATCCGGCGATCTTGCGCCCGGCCAGCAGCACGCTGCTGCCGCCAGCGGTAATTCCCGTGAAGGTGCGCTGCGCGTTGGCGTCGGCGTACAGGTCCGTCAGCCGGCCCGCCCAGCCCGATGCGGCGCCCTCGGGCGCCAGCGCTTGCCAATACGACTGCTGGTCGTTGTGCGAGAACAGCTTGGGCGGCAGGGGTACGCGCGCGCCTATGTATTCCTGCTTGGACGTGGGCACGACCAGCGGACCTATGTTCAGCAGCACCGCCATGTCGCCGCTTTCGTACAAGGGCTTGAGCGGTGCCAGCGACGGCGCCAGCGCGAACTGGACGCCGCCGGGCGCGGCCTGCTTGCCGCGCAACGCGGTGGCCTGCAGGGCGTCGCGCGGCAGCGCGATGTCGGTGCGGGCCTGGGCATAAGCCTTGT
>NZ_DATCUY010000586.1:0-4858 GCF_036567245.1 Achromobacter sp.
GGCGGACGCCGCAGCCAGGCCAGGGAATTGGCATAGCCGCCCTTGGCCACCATGGCGATGATCACCACCGCCGGCCCCATCAGCAGCATCCAGTGCTGCGTCATGCTCTTGAAGGCTTCTTCCATCAGCAGGTAGGCGATGGCGCCGACGATCGGGCCCAGCACATTGCCCAGTCCGCCTATCACCACCATGACGATGAGCTCGCCCGATACCGGCCAGGACATGTAGCTGGGCGAGGCAAAGGCGGTCAAGTTGGCCAACAGCAGCCCGGCCACGCCGGTCAGCACGCCCGAGGCCACGTAGGCCGTCAGGCGCACGCCGAACACCGAATAGCCCAGCGCGTCCACGCGCCGCGGATTGGCGTGGGTGGCGCGCAGGATCATGCCGAAGGGCGAGCGGCGCAGGCGCAGCATCGCCAGGCTGGAGACCAGCAGCACGGCCCAGGCCGCCCAGTACACGGGCTGGCTGCCATCCAGGTCGAACAGGCCGAAGGAACTGGCTTCATAGATGTTCAGGCCGTCGTCGCCGCCGTACTCGCGCAGGCTGACCGCCAGGAAATAGAACATCTGCGCGAAGGCCAGCGTGATCATGATGAAGCCTATGCCCGAGGTGCGCAGGCAGACGGTGCCGACGATCAGCGCCACCAGCGCGCACACGGCGATGCACACGGCCAGCTGCAGCCAGCCGTTGCCGAAGCCGTAATAGCTGAGGATGCCCACGGCATAGCAGCCCAGGCCCAGGAACATGGCATGGCCGAAGCTCACCAGCCCGGCAAAGCCCAGCACCAGGTTCAGCGCCAGCGCGGCCAGCGCGTAGATCAGGATGCGCGCGCCCAGCGTCACGTAGAACGGTTCGCCCAGCCATTGCGCCACGAAGGGCACGCCGGCCAGGACCAGGAACAGCAAGGGCAGCGCCCAGCGCCGGTGTTTGTGATCTTGCATGATGATCGAATCCCAGGACAGGCGCGCGTCAACGCCGCGCCGAGAAGACCAGGCCTTGCGGCCGGAACGCCAGCACCACGGCCATCAGCACGTAGATGAGCATGGAGGCCAGCGCAGGCCCGACTGCGTCGGCGACGGACGCGTCGAACACGGCGCGCAGCATGTCGGGCAAGAAGGCGCGGCCCAGCGTGTCTATCATGGCGATCAGCAGCGCCGCGACCAGCGTGCCGCGCACCGAGCCTATGCCGCCCACCACGATCACCACCAGCGCCAGGATCAGCACGGGCTCGCCCATGCCGGACTGCACCGAGAGGATGGGCCCCGCCAGCGCGCCGGCCACGCCGGCCAGCACCGCCCCCAACAGGAACAGCAGGGTCTTCTGCAGGTCCACGTTGGCGCCCAGCACGCTGGCCATGGGCGCGTTGCTGGCGCCGGCGCGGATCAGCATGCCGAAGCGGGTGCGCTGGATCAGGAACCAGGCGCCCAGCGCCACCAGCGCGCCCACGCCGATGATCATCAGCCGGTACACCGGATAGTCGTTGCCGAACAGGCTGACTGCGCCCTCCAGCCCCTGCGGCACGGCGGCGTAATACGGCCGGCTGCCCCAGATGACGGAGGCCAGTTCGTTGAAGAACATCATCAGCCCGAAAGTGGCCAGCACCTGATAGAGGTGGTCGTGCTTGTACAGGGGCCGGGCGATCAGGCGTTCCAGCGCCACGCCCACCAGGCCGCTGCCCACCACCGCCGCCAGGATGGCGAAGGCGAACGAGCCGCTGGCGTTGTAGGCGGTGGCGCCCAGGAAGGCGCCGATCATGTACAGCGACCCGTGCGCCAGGTTGATGAAGTTCATGATGCCGAAAATCAGGGTCAGCCCCGAGGACAGCAGGAACAGCAAGGCGCCGAGCTGCAGGCCATTGAGCATTTGCGACAACAGCAAGGATCCGTTCATGGGGCGTCTCCCGGGACGGTTACTTCAGCGGGCAGTCCGCCACGTAGGCGTCCTGGTGATCGGTGAACACCTTGGCCAGCTGCTTCAGGCCCACGCTGTCGCCTTCCTTCACGACCTGGTAGGCATACAGGTCCTGCACCGGCATGTTGTTGCTGTTGAAGCGGAACTTGCCGCGCACCGTGGGGAAGTTGGCGCCGGCCGCCTTGACCGCGGCGGCCAGGGCCTTGCTGTCGCCGACCTTGCCGCCCTGCTGCTTGATGGCGGTATCCAGCAGGAAGGCCGCGTCGTAGCCGCCCACCGCGTACTCGGACGGCAGGCGCCCGTACTTGGCCTTGAAGGCTTCGACGAATTTGCGGTTCGGCGGGTTGTCCAGCGTGGTGGCCCAGGGCGTGCCGTAGATCGCCCCCACCGCCTGCTCCTTCAGCGCCGTCAGCGTGTTGGAGTCGATCAGGCTTTCCGAGAAGAACGGCAGCTTTTCCATCAGGCCGGCCTGGCGCAACTGGCGCACGAAGTTCACGCCCACCCCGCCGGTATAGAACACGAACAGCGCATCGGGCGCGGCCGACTGCATGCGCGAGATCTCGGCCGAATAGTCCAGCTGTCCCAGCTGGGTGTAGATCTCGTCGGCGGGAGCGGCGCCATAGAAGCGCTTGAAGCCCGCCAGCTTGTCCTTGCCGGCCTGGTAGTTGGACGACATCAGGTAGGCGCGCTTGTAGCCCTGGTCCTTGACGTACTTGCCCATGGCCTCGGACATGCTGTCGTTCTGCCAGCCCAGCACGAACAGATTGGGCAGGCACATGCGGCCGGCGATGGGCGCAGGCCCGGCGTTGGTGGACAGCGCCACCACGCCCGACTCCTTGATGCGCCGCAGTTCCGCCATCAGCACATTGGAGAAACCGAGGCCGACGATCACGTCGACCTTGTCCTTCTCGATGAACTTCTGCACGATCTGCGCGCCCACATCGGGCTTGAGCTGGTCGTCCTCGCGGATCACCACGGCCTTCTGGCCGCCCAGGCTGCCGCCCAGTTGCTCGATGCCCAGCATCAGGCCGTCGTACTGGTCCTGGCCCAATGCCGCCTGGGGGCCGGACAGCACCCCGGTAAAGCCGATGCGGATGTCGGCCATGGCGGCGTTGGCCGCGGTCAGGGCCGCGACGGCGGCCAGCGCGGACAGCCCGCGTGCGTATGCTTGCATGCTAAGTCTCCTTGGGGGATGGGCGGCGGCGCCGTTCTGCGCGGCGCCTGCCGTATTGAGGTCAGAGCTTTACGCAGACATTGCGCAGCTCCGTGTAGAACTCCAGCGAATGCACGCCACCCTCGCGGCCGATGCCGGACTGCTTGGATCCGCCGAAGGCCGTGCGCAGATCGCGCAGGAACCAGGAATTGATCCAGCAGATGCCCACTTCCAGGGCCTGTCCCATGCGATGGGCGGTGCCCACGTTGCTGGTCCAGACCGAGGCCGCCAGGCCGTAGGGGGTGGCGTTGGCCAGGGCCACGGCTTCTTCTTCCGTGTCGAAGGGCGCGATATGGCAGCAGGGTCCGAAGATCTCCTGCTGGATCACGGCCGAGGTTTCCGGCAGGCCGGTCCACACGGTGGGCTGGATCCACGCGCCGCCGGCCAGTTCGTCCGGCATGTCCGGCACGCCGCCGCCCGCCACCACCGTGGCGCCATCTTCGCGGGCGCGGGCGTAGTAGCCCAGCACCTTGTCGCGGTGGCGCTGCGAAGTCAGCGGACCCAGGTTAACGCCGGGATCCTTCGGGCGGCCCAACTTGAAGCCGCGGGCGCGCTCGCCCAGCGCCGCCACGAAGCGGTCGAAGATCGGCCGCTGCACGTAGACGCGCTCGGTGCCCAGGCAGACCTGCCCGGTGTTGTCGAAAGCAGCGCGGGCGATGCCGGCCACCGCCTTGTCGAAGTCCGCGTCGGCGAACACGATGCCGGCGTTCTTGCCGCCCAGTTCGAAGGACACCGGCCGCACGCCCACCGCCGCCGCCTGCATGATGGCTACACCAGTCCGCGTCTCGCCGGTGAAGGTGATGCCGTCTACCAGCGGATGGCGGGTGAGCTTTTCACCCGCTGAACCGGGGCCGCGGCCATGCACCACGTTGTAGACGCCGGGCGGCACGCCGACCTCGTTCATCACTTCGCCCAGCAGCGTGGCCGTGGCCGGGGTGTCCTCGGAGGGCTTGACCACCACCGTGTTACCGCAGGCCAGGGCCGGCCCCACCTTCCAAGTCATCAGCAGCAGCGGCAGGTTCCAGGGGCAGATCACGCCGATCACGCCGCGTGGCACGCGCACGCCGTAGTTCAGGGCATGGCCGCCGTCCGGCGTTTCCAGGTCGAAGGTCTCGTTGGGGATGTTGCGCACCAGGTCGGCGAAGATCTTGAAGTTCGCCGCGCCGCGCGGAATGTCCAGATGGCTGGCCAGGTCATAGGGCTTGCCGGTGTCCGCGATCTCGGCGTCGACAAAGTCGTCGAAGCGCCGGATGATGCCGTCGGCCACCGCATGCAGCAGCTCCACGCGCTGCTGCGTCTTGAGCTTGGCCCAGGGACCGCGCAATGCCGCCTTGGCGGCCCGCACCGCGGCGTCGACCTCGGCGTCGCCGGCCTCGTGGATGCGTCCGATCAGGCGGTTGTCGACCGGATCGCGGTTGTCGAACGTCTTGCCCGTGGCGACCCATTCGCCGTTGATGAAGTTGCGGAAATCGGTCATTGCGTCCTCGGTTGTGACAGGTCTGCCAGCGCCGCTTCAGGGTCGCCGGCGGTCAGGTATTCCCACATGCGCTCGTAGATGCGGCCCGTGCCCACGGCGCGGGCCGCCGCCTCGTCAAGCGAGAGCGTGGGCGCGCCTTCGGCCAGGCCGGCCGAACGCAGTTGCCATTCGATGCGCGCCGCGTCCTCCAGATACCAGGTCAGCACCACGGCATGCATGAGGGATTCGGCCGCCACCACCGCGCCGTTGCCGCGCAT
>NZ_DATCUY010000587.1:0-2868 GCF_036567245.1 Achromobacter sp.
GGCCCGGCATCCGCGCGCGCGCGGAACTTGCACGCGGCGGAGACGCCGCCATGCAGGAAATCGCGGACGCCATCGTCAAGGGTGCAACCAGCGCCCAGACCAGGCAAGACCAGCCCGCCGTGCTGGCGCTGGTGCGCGAGAGCGTGATGCGCCAGCCGCCGGAAGGCTACGCGCAAAGCTGCGAGGCGTTGGCGGATGCGCAGCCGGCAGCCGTCGAGGCGACCGGCGTCCCCGCCTTGCTGGTCACGGGCGACCAGGATGGCGTGGCGCCGCCCGCCAACGTTGAGGCCCTGGCCGCGCGCATGGCCGGCAGCCGCCGCATCGTGCTGGACGGATGTGGCCACTGGACCACCAGCGAAAAGCCACAGGCCTGCGTCCAGGCCTTGCGGGAGTTTTACGCGGCGCTGCGCTAGGCCACGTTTTCCTGACGCTTCAACATAAGAAATCGGCCTGCGACGCGGGCCGGAGGAGACCTGTCATGTCCAGAATTGCCATTACCAACGTCGCCATCTTCGATGGCAGCGGCGCGGAAACCTATCAAGGCGAGGTGCTGATCGAGGGCGCGCGCATTGCGCAGGTGGCGCGCACGCCCCAGCAGGTGAGCCGCGACGGCGCGCGCGTCATCGATGGGCGCGGCCGCTTCCTGATGCCCGGCATGACCGAAGCGCACACGCATTTCTCCTGGAACGACCAGCCCACGCTGGCCGCGATCCAGTTCATGCCGCCGGAGGAACATATTCTCTGGTGCGTGCGCGTGGCCAAGCGCTACCTGGAAATGGGCTGGACCTCGGCCATCGGCGCGGCCGCGGCCAAGCCGCGCCTGGACGTGGTGCTGCGCAACGCCATCAATGCTGGCGAATGCCCGGGGCCGCGCTACCTCGCGGGCAGCCAGGAGATCACGACCATAGGCGCGCTGGGCGACAATTCGCTGCCGCACATGCCGTTCGACGAACTGAGCTTCGGCAGCGTATGCAGCGGGCCTGAAGAGATCCGACGATCGGCGCGCACCTTCATCAAGTACGGGGTCGATCACCTGAAGATCAACCTGTCCGGCGAGTACATCGCCGGGCTGCCGGCCGAGATGTCGCCATTCGCCGAAGACGAGATCGCCATGCTGGCGAGCGAGGCCAAGCGCTACGGCAAGCGGATCGCGGCGCATGCGCGCTCCAGCGAGTCGGTCAAGCAATGCGTGCGCCATGGCATCGAGATGATCTACCACGCCAGTTTCGCCGACGAGGAAGCGCTCGACCTGCTGGAAGCGAACAAGGACAAGCACTTCGTGGCGCCGGGCATAGGCTGGCTGATCCGGACCGCCTTCAATGCCTCGGAGTACGGCATCACGCCCGCCATCGCCGAGCAGATGGGCTACAAGCGCGAACTGGAAGTCGCCTCGGCGTCGCTGCGCAAGATGCACCAGCGCGGCATACGCATCCTGCCTGGCGGCGACTACGGCTTTGCCTGGATGCCTCACGGCACCAACGCCCGCGATCTCCAGTATTTCGTCGACTACATCGGCATGACCCCGACCGAGGCTTTGGTGTCCGCCACCAGCCTGGGCGGCCACATCATGCAGCGCCCGGACGAACTGGGCATGCTGCGCCCGGGCTATCTGGCGGACGTGATCATGGTCGACGGCGATCCGCTCAAGGACCTGTCGCTACTGGTTGATCCGGACAGGATCGTGCTGGTGATGAAGGATGGGGAAGTATGCAAGGACACCCGCCCGCGCGGCCAGGGCGGTGCCGAGGCGTGGCAGACCACGGAGAACCTCGGGGAGGCCGTGGCGCATTGAGCGCCAGCGGCGGCCGCGAGGGGCGGGGCCTGCCGTCAGGCGGAGCGTGCTACAGCCGCGCCGTGCGCGATCAGTTCTCCGATCCGGTCTATCACGGCCAGCAATTGCGGGGTCGCCGGCAAGGCCGTGTTCATCCGCAGGCAGTGCGCGTAGCGGCTGCCGTCTGCCGAGAACATGGCGCCAGGGCAGATGCTGAAGCCCTCTGCCTGTCCCTGCCGCATCAACTCCTGCGTATCGGTCCCGGCTTCCAGTTCCAGCCAAAGCAAGAACCCCGCGTCCGGTTGCGTATGGCGGACGCTTGCGGGCCAGGCAGACCGGATGCGCGCCGAGATGGCGCGCATCGAAGCCTGGGTCCTGGCCGCGAAGCGCCGCAGGTGCCGATCGTAGTCGCCGTTAAGCATCAGGTCGGCCAGCGCCGCTTCCATGACGGGCGATCCCGCCAGGCTGGCTTCGACGCGCCTCTCGGTGGCTTCGCGCACGAAGCGCCCGGCCTCGAGCCAGCCGGTACGCCAGCCCGGGGCCAGGGTCTTCGACACGGACGAGCAATACAGCACCATGCCTGCCGTGTCGAAGGTCTTGCACGACGGCTCGCGTTGCGCCTGCACGGTGATGTCGCCATACGGATCGTCTTCGATCAGCGGCACCCCCGCGTGCGTGAGCATTTTCACCAGGCGTTGCTTGGCCTTCACTGGCATGGTGTAGCCGGAAGGATTGTTCGCGGTGGGACTGGCGATCACCGCCGCGATCCGGTAGCGCTTCAGTGCGTTTTCGAGCACATCCAGATCCATGCCCCGATCCGCATGCGCGGGAATCTCCAGCACCTTCAAGCCATGCGCCTTCAGCAGCATCAGCGTGCCGAAGTAGCAGGGCGATTCCACCGCCACCGTATCGCCTGCCTTCGTTACCACGCCCAGCGCGATCTGCATGGCCTGTGTGGCGCCGGCCGTGATGATGAGCTTGTCGGGATCCAGGTTGCCGTTCCAGCGCAGTGCGCGTTTCGCGATCTGGCGGCGCAGGTCCATGCGGCCAGGCGGCACGCTGTACAGCACGCCTTGCGCACCCAGGCGGCGGTGCGC
>NZ_DATCUY010000588.1:0-4878 GCF_036567245.1 Achromobacter sp.
GGCCATCGCCAGCGCCGCCGGGACCGCATACAATCCCGGTTTTCGGCCAGGCGATGCCCTCCCCATGGAGCTAAACGATTATCTGCGCGTTTTCGGTACCAGCTTCTTTTTCGCGCTGGCCACCCTATTGCCGTTCCTGAACCCGCCTGCGATCGCGCCGATTTTCCTGTCGCTGACCGAAGGCGCGTCCTCATCCACCCGGATGGTGCTGGCCAAGCGCGTGGCGATCAATGTCTGCCTGATGCTGGTCGTCGCGATGGTGGCGGGCAACGTGCTGCTCAGTTTCTTCGGCATCTCGCTGTCCATCGTGCGGGTCGGCGGCGGCATGCTGGTGATCGCCAGCGCCTGGCGGCTGGTGAATTCGCCCGACGCCGACACCGAGCGCGTAGCGCGCATGGCGGAGTCCTTCACCCCCGAAATGGCCAAGGCCCGGGCGTTCTACCCCCTGACCTTTCCCATCAGTTGCGGCCCAGGCTCTATCGCCGCGGCCATTACCGTGGGGGTGTCGCTACGCGACCAGAACCACGTGCTGAGCCTGGTACGCCTGGGCGGCTCCATCCCGGGCATCATCGCCGTGTCGGTGACGCTCTACATCTGCCTGCGCTTTGCCGCGCAGATGCTGCACCGCCTGGGCGACAATGGCACGGCCGTGTTCATGCGCCTGTCGGCCTTCATCATGCTGTGCCTGGGCGTGCAGATCTTCTGGGAAGGTTCGCGCGAACTGCTGCTGGGCGTGCTGCAGCAAGTGATGCAACCAATTCCGGTTCCCAAGGCCTAAGCCAGGCCGGACGCGCGTCCGACCCCTTTTCCAACTCTCCAAAGCAACAATGACTTCTCGCTCAGAACGCCTGCTCCGCCTGATCGCCCTCTTCTGCTTCGGCGCCGTGGGCCTCGCCCTGGCTTCCCAGCACGTCTTCGACATGCCGCCCTGCGCCTGGTGCGTCATGCAGCGCCTGATCTACCTGGTGATCGGCGTCATCGCGCTGGTCGGCGGATTCGGCGGCGGACGCGCCCTGACACGCCTGTGCGGCGCCCTCACCGCGCTGCTGTCCCTGAGCGGCATTGCCGCCGCCTGGTACCAGTACAGCGTGGCCGCCAACATGCTGTCCTGCGACCAGACCTTCGCCGACCGCTTCATGACCGGCATCGGCCTGGAAAGCGCCGTGCCGTGGCTGTTCGGCATCTTTGCCACCTGCATGGACGCCAAGGTGCCGGTGCTGGGGATCGAGTACGCGCTGTGGAGCCTGGCGCTCTTCGTCATCATTTTCTTCATGGCGCTGCCTGTCGTGTTCCGGCGCGGCGGTACGCAGTAAGCCGGTGCAGCCTGAGCCCGAGGATCCGCATGCCGCCACGCTGCGCCGGCTGGTCCTGGCGCACGCACCGCTAGTGCGATGGCTACGCGCCGCCCGCGACCATGGGCCCTTAGGCGGCTGCATTGGCGCAGGCGCGGTGCGCTCCCTGGTGTGGAACCATCTGCATGGCTATCCTGCAGGCAGCCACGCACCAGCCGACATAGACTTCGTGTATCACGACCCCACCGATCTCTCGCCCGAGCACGAGGCGCGAGTCGCCAACCGCCTGCGCACAGCGGCGCCCGACGCGCCCTGGGAAGTCGTGAACCAGGCTCGCGTGCACTTGTGGCATCGCGACAGCGCGGACCTGGCGCCACTCCCGGCGACATCGCTGGCCGCCGGCATCGCCACCTGGCCCGAAACCGCCACTTGCGTGGCCGTGCGCCTGACGCGGGACGGGGGGGTGGATGTCATTGCCCCACATGGGCTGGCCGACCTGTTCGGCCTGGTGCTGCGGCCCAGCCCCGCAGCGGATCGCCAGGCCTACACTTCGCGACTGGCTACCAAGCGCCATACCGACATCTGGCCGCGGCTGATTGTCATACCCTCTTGACCATGTCCACCCTGAAATACCTGACCGGATACCCGGAATCCCTGCTCGCCCAGGCCCAGAAGCTGCTCGACCAAGGCAAGCTGGGCGCGGCGTTGCTGGCGCGCTACCCTGCCGGCCCGCACGAGGTCCGCACCGACCGCGCGCTCTACCAATACGTGACGGATCTGAAGAACGCCCACTTGCGCAACGGCGACCAGATCAACAAAGTCGCCTTCGACAGCAAGATCCACGTGATCCAGCACGCGCTCGGGCAGCACACCTATATCTCGCGCGTGCAGGGCGGAAAGCTCAAGGCCAAGCACGAGATCAGGGTGGCGACGCTGTTCAAGACCGTGCCGGCGGAGTTCCTGAAGATGATCACGGTGCATGAGCTGGCGCACCTGAAAGAGAAGGACCACAACAAGGCTTTCTACAACCTGTGCCTGCGCATGGAGCCGCAGTACCACCAGTATGAGTTCGATTTGCGCTTGTATCTGACGCACCTGGAAGCGACGCGCGAAAGCCTGTGGAAGAGCGCGGCCTGAAACTCCGAAATATCCGTCCTGCCGCCCAATCCAAAAAAAATGCCGTCCCGAAGGACGGCATTTTTCTTGCCAGACAAAGCATCAGGCGTCGCTGGCGGCGTAACCCATGTTGAACTGCAGGCCGCTGGCGCCGCCTTCCTCGCCGGGTTCGGCGCGGGATTGGCCCAGGCGGGCCAGGTACTCGGCGGTGATGTCGCCAGTAACATACTCGCCATCAAAGCACGAAGCCTCGAAGCGCGACAGCTTGGGATTGATGTCCCGGACCGACTGCTGCATGTCGTGCAGGTCCTGGTAGATCAGCGAGTCGGCGCCGATTGCGCGAGCGATTTCCTCGTCGCTGCGGCCGGTGGCGATCAGTTCGCTCTGCGTGGGCATGTCGATGCCGTACACATTCGGGAAGCGGACCGGAGGCGCGGCCGAAGCGAAGTACACCTTGTTGGCGCCGGCGGCGCGAGCCATGTCCACGATCTCGCGGCTGGTGGTGCCGCGCACGATGGAGTCGTCCACCAGCAGCACGTTCTTGCCCTTGAATTCCATGCCGATGGCATTGAGCTTCTGGCGCACGGATTTGCGGCGCACGGCCTGGCCCGGCATGATGAAGGTGCGGCCCACGTAGCGGTTCTTGATCAGGCCTTCGCGGTAGTCCAGGTTCAGGCGGGCGGCCAGCTGCATGGCGGCGGGACGCGAGGAATCCGGAATCGGCATGACGACGTCGATGTCGCCCAGGCGCATGTTGCGCGCCACCTTGTCAGCCAGGTATTCGCCCATGCGCAGGCGAGCGTCGTACACCGACACGCCGTCGATCAGCGAATCGGGACGCGCGAAGTACACGTATTCGAAAATGCAGGGCACCAGCTGCGGATTGTCGGCGCACTGGCGGCTGACAAAACGTCCGTCCAGATCGACGAACACCGCTTCGCCGGGCTCGACGTCGCGCACGAAGGCAAAGCCGCTGCCTTCCAGCGCCACGGATTCCGAGGCCACCATCCATTCGACGCCCTCTTCGGTTTCCTGGCGGCCGATGCACAGCGGACGGATGCCGTTGGGATCGCGGAAGGCCAGCAGGCCATAGCCGGAGATCTGCGCCACCACGGCGTAGGCGCCGCGCACGCGCTTGTGCAGGGCCGACACGGCGCGGAAGATGGCGTCGTCATCCAGCGACACGCCGTTGGCCGACGATTGCAGCTCGTGCGCCAGGACGTTCAGCAGGACTTCGGAATCGGAGTTGGTGTTGATATGGCGGCGGTCGACGCGATAGAGCGATTCGCGCAGTTCACGCCAGTTGGTCAGGTTGCCGTTGTGGGCAAACATGATGCCGAACGGCGCGTTGACGTAGAACGGCTGGGCCTCTTCCTCGCTGGCGCTGGAGCCCGCGGTGGGATAGCGGACCTGGCCGACGCCAGACGTACCCGGCAGCGAGCGCATGTTGCGCGTACGGAAGACGTCGCGCACCAGGCCGTGCGCCTTGTACATATTGAATTGGTTGCCTTGCGATGTCGCGATGCCCGCGGCGTCTTGCCCGCGATGCTGCAACAGCAGCAAGCTGTCATAGAGCAGCTGGTTGACCGGCCCGCGCCCGATGACCCCTACGATTCCACACATGGTGAGCTTTCCTGGTTGATTTAAAGCTAATCAATACGGCAGCCACGTCGCCAGGGACGGCGGCAGCCACGTCTTGATATGTTTGATGGCCTCGATGGCCGAATGCGAAAACATGGCGTCCTTCCACCACGGCTCTTCCGGCAGCGGCGTGTAACCTGCGGCGGCGACCAGCGCCAGCACGATCAGCAGGCCACGGGCCAACCCGAACATCCCGCCCAGGCCGTGGTCGGCGGGACTCAGTCCTGTACTGCGGATCAAGGCGGCAAGCGTCATGTTGACCAACCCCACGCCGAGCAGCACGATGATGAACACCGCGGCGTACGAAACTCCCATGCGCAGCAGCGTCGTTTCAATATAGGGCTCCAGCCAGGCATAGACCGTGGGGCCCCACCATATCGCGGCCACAAAGGCCAGCAGATAGGCGACCAGCGACAGCACCTCTTTGAGCAGGCCGCGCACCAGGCCCAGCACACCCGAAACCGCCAGGATGGCCAGCACGACGAAGTCGAAACCGGTCACTATTGGGCGGCGATGAAACCATTGTCATAGCCCAGGGTGCGCAACCGCGCCTGGGCCGCCTGCGCCGCCTCGCGCGAGGGGAACGGCCCCACCCGCAGACGGTATTGCTTCTGGCCATTGACGGTGGCCTGTTCGACGAATGCGTTGGTCACCCCGGCCTGGTGCAGCTTGCTGCGCCGCGACTGGGCGTCCTCGGACGCGGTGTAGGAGGCGATCTGCAATACGAAATTGCCCTTCGCGGCCGGCTTGGGCGCGGGCGCCGACGCGGCAGGCGCCTGACGTCCTTCCAGCAGGGCCAGGGCCCGCGCGCCGTCGTCCGAGCGGGTAT
>NZ_DATCUY010000589.1:0-9892 GCF_036567245.1 Achromobacter sp.
CGCTGGCCGGCGCGCTGACCTTGCTGGCCGGCGGCGAGGACAGCGGCCTGCCGCAGTTCACCGCCGCCGTGGCGCTGTACCTGTTCGGCATGGGGCTGGTCAATCCGCTGGGTACCGCCATGGCGCTGGGGCCGTTCAGCCGACAGGCGGGATTGGCTTCGTCGCTGCTGGGCTGCCTGCAGATGGCTTGCGCCGGCGGCATGACGGCTCTGGCCAGCCTGGCGGGCGGCAGCCCCGCGACGACCCTGGGCCTGGTACTGGTCGCGGCCTCGATGCTTGCGTTCGTGGCGCTGATGGCGCGTCGACGCCAGGGATAGTATTTTCCTTCTTCTCGATAACCCTCTGCCTAGGAACACGCCATGTTGCGCTCCAGTGAAACCATAGATCGCCTCTTCCAACGCCAGCAAGGCACGCTGCCCGACACCTTCGGCGTACGGCCCTTGTCGATCGAAGAGGGGCGCATGTCCATGGAAATGACGGTGGCGCCGTGGATGATGGCGCCCAACGGATACCTGCATGCCGCCAGCCAGGTGATGTTGGCGGATACCTGCGCCGGTTATGCCACCCTGGCGCACCTGCCGGAAGGCGCCAAGGGCTTCACCACCCTGGAGCTGAAATCGAACTTCCTGGGTACCGCCAAGGAAGGCGTGCTGACCGTCGAGGCGGTGGCGGAGCACATGGGGCGCACGACCCAGATCTGGTCGGCGACCGTGGTCGACGCAAGCGGCCGCAAGCTGTCGCTATTCCGTTGCTCGCAGATCATTCTCTGGTGAACGCGCGGCCCGGCGAGGGCCCGCAGCGGTAGAACCCGCAAGCCATTCCAGTCCTTTCGCCCGTTTTTCGGACGGATTCCGCCTTGGTTACCGCGAGTGCCCTCGATAAGCTGCAACGTCGGCTTTCAGGGCCGGCGGCCGTGGCCGCAAAGGGCGTCGCTCATCGACAGCATGTGCGCGGCTGATATCCCCTGAAGTCGTGGTCAGGTTGTCTATTGACAACCTGTATGAATGTCTTCATACTGGATACCAATGATGGCTCGTCCGTCCCATCCCAAGAAAGAGGTAGAGGCAGCGCTGCGCCACGCCGAAGAAAACGGCTGGCGCGTGGAAGTTGGCGGCAGCCATGCATGGGGGCGGATTTATTGCCCCAGCAATCTGGCGGACTGCCGTTGCGGCGAATTCTGCATCACCAGCATCTGGAGCACGCCACGAAACGCCGGCAATCATGCGCGCGCTTTGCGGCGCGTCGTAAACAACTGTACTGCGCACCGTCCGTTGCCCGAGGCAGCCGGCGGCGCATGGGAGTAGTGCAATGGAATACACCTTTACCTTGAAGTACCAGCTTGCGGATGGCGATCACGACATGGACGCGCTGGTCGAACGCCTGGGCGCGGCAGGTTGCGACGATGCCCTGATCGGCACCGGGCTGCCGGGGCGCATTGCGCTGGAGTTCACCCGCGAGGCCGATAGCGCAGAAACTGCCGTGTGCACGGCGCTGAGAGACGTCAGGCGCGCCGTGCCATCCGCGAAGTTGATCGAGGCCGCACCCGATCTGGTGGGCTTGACCGACGTGGCCGAAATCGTGGGCGTTTCCCGGCAGAACATGCGCAAGCTCATGCTCGCCTATCCGGGCAGTTTTCCACTGCCGGTCCACGAAGGCAGCACGTCGATCTGGCATCTGGCGGACGTGCTGGCCTGGTTGCAGGCCAGGGGCGGCTATCCACAGGCGGCAAGCGCGATGGACGTGGCGCGCGTGGCTTTGCAGGTCAACGCGGCCAAGGAAAGGCAACGACTGGCGCCGTCTGTGTCCACCAAGCTGGAAGCCTTGCTGGCGTAATGCCATTCTTGGCTGAAGGGCTCGCTGCGGCCTGCGTGCAATAAGAGGATGGGCGCGCCTGGAAGGCGTCTTGCGGCCAGCGATCGGCATTGTTATCTTTCTTCTGAGCTGCCGCCTGCGCAACGCCGCTGGCTGACTTTCGGGAAGGAGCGGGCATGCTGACCATCCTCGACACGCAATCCATCGACCCGGGCTGCCGCTTCGCCGCGTTCCGGCAGGCAGTCTGCGAGATCGCCTCCCTTGGCGCGCACCGCTCTGGTGAAAGCGCGTTCAATGCCCGGATCCGGCGCAGCAGGGTGGGCTTCTGCGAATGCTCGTTCGTCGACTTCGACGCGGTCACCATCGAACGCAGGCTGACTGATATCGAACGCGACAGGAAGGGCGACTATCTGCTCGCGCTCCATGTCGACGGCAATGTGCGCATGAAGCAGTTGGACCGCGAGCTTTGCCTGGGCCCTGGCGACTTCGCGATTTTCGATAGCGCGCTGCCTTACCGGATCGAGGTCGACAGCCCGGCGCGGCGCGTGGTCATGCGTTTTCCGCGCAACGAGTTTTCGCGCCGGGGACTGGCTTCCGATGCCGTCTGCGGCCGAACCTACAGCGGCGAGCGCGGCACCAGCGCAATCGCCTCGCGCCTGCTGGGCATGCTGGCGGGCGAGCCTGCCGATCTGGTATCGGCGGCCGGCCATTCCCTGGCCTCCACGCTGCTGGACTTGATTGCGGAAGCGGATAATGAGGACGGAACGTCGGCGCTGGTGCGTCCGGCCCACGACCACATCCTGCGACGCATCCGGACCATCGTCCTTACGCACCTGTCGAATCCCGAACTCTCCGTGGCCCGGGTGGCGGAACTGGCGGGCATTTCGTTGCGCTACCTGCACCAGGTATTCAGCGTCACCGGCACCACCGTGCACAAATGGATTGAGGCAGAGCGCCTGGAGCGCGCCTGGTGCGCGCTGCGCAGCCAGCATCAACGGCAGCGCAGCATCCAGGAGATCGCGCTGGATTGCGGATTCAACGATCCGGGCCATTTCAGCCGCCGGTTCGCGAAGAGGTACGGCCAGACTCCCAGCCGACTGCGTGCAGGCGGCCGCAAGGATTGATCGCGTCGTACAGGCGCCGCGCAACACCCGCCAGCAGGCGCATCGGCCAGGGCGTCTGCGTGACTGCACAAAACGCCAAGAGATTGTGCGCTTTCGGCGTCCTTCTTCCCCCAAGCCTTTAGTACCTTGAAGCTCAGCAGCGGCGGCTGCGACATGGGCGCATATGCGCCGTGGCGAGAGGCCCTCGCGGCTATGGAAGGCTACTGAAACTTGAGTGGGGTGGAACATGAAGGTAATCGAAAACCTGGACGGATCGGTCGCGTCGATGCAAGGCATCGTCCATCAGACCGTCGCGTCGCATCACGACGGCCTGAAAGGGCTGTCGGTCTGGCGCCAACAGATCTCCGTAGGCATGGCTACGCCGAATCACTGGCACGCATGCTCCGAGCTGGTCGTCTGTGAGCAGGGCAAGGGCAGGGTCGAGTCAGATCTGGGTGTCCTGCGCTTTTCAGCAGGCATGAGCGTCGCCATACCCGGCGGGCGAGTGCATCAGATTTTCAACGACGGGGATCAGACCCTGCACATCACGGGAATACTCGCCGCATCGCCAGTGGAGGTTTTCCACGCAGACGGGATGCCGCTGCCGCTGCCCTGGAGAAGCTGAGGACGCAAGCCTGACCGTACGAAGAAACAAAAAAAGGAGTTCGTTGTGAGGATGACATTCGGTGAACGGCTGGTGCGCCTGCTGCAGAAGGAAAGGGTGGAGTTGATTTTCTCCCAGGGCGACCTGAGCCTGGTGGAGATTCAGAAACACGCGGATGCGAGGGGGGTGAAAATCGTGTGTCCCCGCCACGAACAGGCGGGAGTCTTCATGGCCTCGGGCTATTACTGCATGACTGGCCGCCCGCAGGTCGCGATGGGCGCAATGGGGCCCGGCGTGGCCAACATGTTGTCGTCAGCAGTCTGCGCCGCGCAAGAAAACATTCCCGTGATCCTGATCGGGTCGCGCAGGCAGTACGACACCAACCTGGCCGTGCGCCGCAACCGGTGGCTCCATGCGCCGATGCTGGAAATGTTCCGCGAACCCTGCAAGTTCGCCGCCTGCATCGACACGCCCGGGCATCTGGACGATATCGTCAGAGAGGCATTCAGGCAGGCGCTGACCGGCACGCCGGGTCCGGTGTATCTGGAATTCGATTATTCCATCCAGTCCCGGGAATGGGATTTTCCGCCCTTGCTCGAACCCGCGAGTTATCGCGTGGCGCCGTCCGGCGCCGATGCCGCAAGCGTCGCGAAGGCTGCCGAAATGATCCGCAATGCCCACCGGCCCTTGCTGCTGGCCGGCAGCGGCGTCGTGCGTAACCGTCTCCATGAAAAGTTCCGCCGCCTGGCGGATCGGATCGGAGGCCCGGTCATCGCGTCGTTGGGTGGCACGGGCGCCATCCCGGAATGCGACAGCAAATACCTGCTGCAATTCAGCGAGGCAGGCATGCAGGCGCTGCGGGCATCCGACCTGGTGATCGGCATCGGCACCAACTTTCCGGAGATGGATGGCTATGGCCGCCTGGGCAGCTTCAGCCGTGGCGCGGACGGGCGCAAGGTGTTGGTGTTTGAGGCCGATCCGCACATGGCGGGAGTGAATCGTCCCTTCGACCACGTGCTTGTCGGCGACCTGGACCGGACGCTCGATCAGGTCATGGCGGAACTGGAGGGCAAGGTGCTGGCGGCCCGCTGGGACGAGCTGCCGCAGCTGAAGGCGGGATACCGGACCGAGCGCGAGGCGATGGCTGCGTCCATTCCGGAAACCGAACACATCCACCCATCCCGTTTGATGATCGAAGCCCGCAAGGCGGTGCCAGACGATGCCGTGGTAGTGCTGGACGGTGGACTCACGATCCTGCACAAGATCGCCTTTTTCGAACAGCGCAGCGACGACTTCCTGTACACCTCCACGTTTTCGCATCTGGGTTCGGGCCTGGGCTATGCCATAGGCGCGCAGCTGGCTTCGGGCCGGGAGCGGCCGGTCTGCCTGCTGACCGGAGATGGGGCGCTCGGATTCCATCTGGCTGAATTTGAAACGCTGGTCAGGCATGGCTTGCCCGTGGTGGTCATTGTCAACGACGACCGCGCCCTGGGCGCCGAAATGGCCTCACACATGAAGAGCATGGGCAAGCCCGTCGAGACCACTTTCAGCCCCGTCCGCTACGACCAGATCGCGCGCGCCATGGGAGGACACGGCGAATATGTCGAGACGGCAGACGAGATCGTTCCCGCGGTCAAGCGAGCCTTTGCGGCGGGCAAGCCTGCGTTGGTACAGGTCGTCACGGATCAGCAGGTTAGCTATCTGTATCCGCCTCCCTATGCCGAGGCACTGATCGGCTGGCTGGAGAACGATCCGGCTGCCGCGGCGGCGCAGGTTTGAAACCAGGGGCATGCCATGAACCAGATTGCAGACATCGACTTGCCCAAGGCGCTGAGACGGCAACGGGATGCGTTCCTGCGGGACGGTTTTCCCAGCCTGGAGACACGGCTGGACCGCCTCAGGCGCCTGGCGGACATATTGAAGAACAACGAGCGGGACATCGTGGAGGCGGAGGCGGCCGATTTTGGCGGCCGCAGCCGCGTCCTGACGCATAACGCGGACATACTCGGGGCTCTCGAGATCATTCGCCATACGTCCGGGCAACTGGCTGGCTGGATGCGACCGCAAGGGTTGGATGTCGGCAATCCGGAACTCGAGGTCAGCCTCAGGCATGGCCCGTTAGGGGTGGTGGGCGCCATGACGCCCTGGAACGGTCCGGTCCTGATCAGCTATCTGGCCCTGGTTGGAATCCTGGCGGCGGGCAATCGCATGATGATCAAACTGCCCGAACTGACGCCCTTGACCTCCGGCCTGCTGGCGCGGGAGCTCGCAAAAGCGTTCGACGAATCAGAGGTGCTGGCGGTGCTGGGAGGAGCGGACGTTGCGGCCAATTTCAGCCGCCTGCCGTTCGACCACCTGCTTTTTACCGGATCCACGGAAACCGGAAGAAAGGTCATGGTGGAGGCCGCCAGGAACCTGGTGCCCGTGACGTTGGAACTAGGGGGGAAGTGCCCTGTGTTCCTTGGCGAAAAGGCGGATATCCACGCGGCCGCGCCGCGCCTGGCGCATGGAAAAATGCTGTTCGCGGGGCAGATATGCGTGACGCCCGACTACGTGCTGTGTCCACAGGAGCACGTGCGCCTGCTGGCCGACAACATCATAGGCGAGGCGCAATCCATGTATCCGTCCATGCATGGCAACGACGACTATTGCGCCATCATCAACGACAGACATTTCGCGCGCCTGGAGGCGCTGGTGGAAGACGCCCTGAAAAAAGGAGCGATTGCCAGGAGACTGGACTACCCGGAGGGCAGGGAGGCCGGGGCGCGCAAGTTTCCGCTGACCGTGCTGTTCAACGTCGACGAGGGAATGGACGTGATGCGCGAGGAAATCTTCGGGCCTGTGCTGCCCATCGTGGGGTACGGGTATTTCAAGGAGGCGGTGCAGTTCGCGCAGGGGCGGGACCATCCCTTGGCGGCCTATTACTTTGGCGGCGACCCATCGGAAATCGAGCGGCTCGCCGGCAGCTTGAAGGCTGGATCCCTTACGCTCAACGACGTGGTTTGCCAACTTTTCCATGAGCAGATTCCGTTTGGCGGGGCGGGCGCAAGCGGCATGGGCCGATATCGGGGGGCCGCGGGCTTCAAGACATTCAGCAACCTGATGCCGGTCGTCACGCAGCACGCGGGGGAGGCCATGCTTGCGGGGGCCAGGCCGCCGTTTGCATCTTGAGACCCGCGGGCATGCCGAATGTCCACGCACGATCCGGCATGCCTGCCGCATTACATGCGCACGACGAGTTTGCCGGGCGCGCGCTGGCCCTCGATCAGCGCATGCGCCTGCCGTACTTCGTCGAACGCGAAGGTTTGTTCGAGCAGGGACGGCAGACGCTTGCGAGCGATGTCGTCGGCAATCGAGCGCAGCGGTGCCTTGTCCAGTGGCAAGGCGGGCGTGCCTAACAGTTGGCTCGGAAAAAAGCTGAGCCGCACGGCAGGCGGCAGGTCCGCCATCAGATTGAACTGTTCGAGCACAGGAGGCCCGCCCAGCAGTCCGACGACCGCCACGGCGCCGAATGGACGCAAGGCTTTCGCGGTGTCGCGCAAGGTGGCCGCGCCGACGACTTCCAGCGCAGCATCGATTCCTTCGGGGAAGTCGCGCCGCATGGCCTCGGCCACGGCGCCGGTGTCGACGATGACCTGGTGCGCGCCGGCATGCAGCAGGCGCTTTTCGTTCCCGGTGGAGCGGGTCGTCGCCACCACCCGCAAGCCGGCGGCTTTCGCGTAGGACACGACGGCGAGACCCACCGTGGAGGTCGCTCCGCGCACCAGCAGCGTTTGGCCCGGCTTGACGGCCAGGCTCTTTTCGAGCGCGCCCCAAACCGTCAAATACGCCTGCGGCAGGGCGGCGAGCTCTTCCCACGACAACGTGGTTCCGTCCAGATCGATCACGTTGGTCAGAGCCACGGTGACCTCTTCGGCATAGCTGCCGTGACGGGTGAATTGCAGGCCGCCCATGGCCGTGGCCACGCGCTGTCCGATGCGGAAGGTGCCCGAAGCGTCTTCGGCGATTTCGCCGACCGCTTCTATGCCGGGCACGCGGGGGACGTCTATCGGCCCCATCTTGCCGGCGCGCAGGTACGTTTCGGCGCGGTTCAGACCGAAGGCGCGCACGCGGATGCGCACTTCGCCGGCTTGCGGCGCCACGGACGGGATGTCGCGGATTTGAAGCACTTCCGGGCCGCCGGCTTGGTCAATGACATAGGCTTTCATGGTTTTTCCTTGTTCAGAATGAAGTGTGTCTGGACGGGTCAGGCGTAGGACAGGACGTCGGCGGTGGCTTTGCGGGGCTTCTGCGGCCAGTTGCCGGGAGCGGCGTAGCCGACGGTAACGAGCATGACCGGCACCTCGTCGGCCTGCAGGCCGAAGGCTGCGGTGACGCCTTGAGGATCGAATCCGATCATGGGACCGGAAGCCAGGCCGCGATCCTGCGCGGCCAGCATCAGCGTCATGGCGGCGAGCGAGGCTGACCGTATGGCTTCGTCGCGCTGTAGCGCAGGGTTGTCGCGGTACATGCTGTTGGCGGCGGCGACCCAGCCCGCGCGGGTGGCGTCGTCCAGAATTCCGCGTTCTACCGATGGCTCAAGGGCGGCGGGAAGCGTGGCATGAGGGGCGAGCGTGCCGCAAACGATGAAAGTGACGGCGGCGTCGGCGACTTTCTCCTGGCCATAGGCGAGCGGCAGCAGTTTGGCCTTGCCGGCGGCGCTGCGTATCGCCACAAACTTCCAATTTTGGACATTAAAGGCAGATGGCGCCGTCGTCGCCAGTTGTATCAGCCGGTCGATCTCCGGGTCCGACAAAGTCCGGCCGGCATCGTACTTGTTCGTGGAAATTCTTGATTTCAATAGTGTTTCTAAGGTGGGCATCGCTATCTCCCGGGATCGGGTAAGGGTGGAACACGCCCACACTATGCCGATCTGGAAGGCTTGCCGGAATCGCCAAAACCGATACACTACCTATCAGAATTGAGAGGATTGAATGGACCTCAACGCTGTCGAGATGTTCGTCGCCGTGGTGCATGCGGGCAGCTTGTCCGCAGCTGCGGCGCGCACCGGTATTCCATTGCCGACCTTGAGCCGCCGCATCCGCGAACTCGAGAAGCAGCTCAGCGTTCAGCTGTTCGAGCGTTCAGTCCGGGGAACCCGGCTGACGGACGTCGGCGTCAGGCTGTACGAGCACGCCAGCCGTGGCATCGAGGCCTTGATGGACGCCAAGGAGGCGGTGCTCAATGCGCAGCGCCAGCTGGAAGGACTGCTGCGCCTGTCGCTGCCGCCGTCGTTCGATATCTGGTGGGATCTGCTGGCTGCGTTCCAGCAGCGCTATCCGGGCATACGGCTCTTCGTCCACACCACCGAGCGGCGCGTCGACTTGATCGTCGACGGCATCGACGTGGCCCTGCGCGTGGGCGCGATCGAACATGAGTCCATGGTTGCGCGGAAGGTCTTGCAGTACCGGCACCGCCTGGTCGCGAGCCCCGCCTTGCTCGAACGGCTGGGCCATCCCGCAACGCCGGAAGACCTGCACCAGTTGCCCTGCGCGGCCTGGGCGCGCGCAGGCTACGAGCCGCCGGTATGGCATCTGGGGGGAACGGCTTTCCATCCGCGCCCGATCCTGTCCACGAACGATTACGCGCAACTGCGCCACCGCGCGCTGGCCGGCCAGGCCGTGACGGAGTTGCCAGTCTTTCTTGCCGCCGAAGACCTGCGCGCTGGGCGGCTCGTGGGCGTGCTCGACGAGTATCCCTTTCCGGAACAGGAACTGAACTTGCTGTATCCCTCGCACAGGCATCCTTCGTCCGTTGTGCGGGCGTATCTGGAGTTCT
The DNA here is from genome assembly GCF_036567245.1 of Achromobacter sp. Taxonomy (GTDB): domain Bacteria; phylum Pseudomonadota; class Gammaproteobacteria; order Burkholderiales; family Burkholderiaceae_B; genus Achromobacter. The sequence goes on from NZ_DATCUY010000589.1 coordinate 9,337, forward strand.
GCCGCGAATACTGGCAGGACGAAGCGCGGGCCGGTGCGGCCAATTCGCCCGGCGCATCGCGCTCGCCACGATCGAACAGGACGCCCAGGTAAGGCGGTAATCGCCATTACAATGCCGCATCAATCCCCCCACCAGGAGTCATTCGCCATGCGCCATTGATGCCGCCGTCTACCCGACGGCCAGTCTCCACCCACCCCCAAAGAGCAGGGGGAGTTCTTGGCATCCTTGGAACCGCACATGACGAATCCCTATCTCGCGCTGGAAGGCGTGTCCTATGTTCTGCCGGACGGCAGGACGCTATTCTCCGGCCTCAACGAACAGTTCGACCTGCGGCCTACCGGGCTGGTGGGCCGCAATGGCGTGGGCAAGAGCGTGTTGGCCCGCATTCTTGCCGGCCAATTGCCGCCGGCCTCCGGCCGCTGCGTGCGTTCGGGCAGCGTGCATTATCTGGCCCAGCAGGCCGCGCCGCGCGTAGCCGGGACCGTGGCCGGCCTGGCGGGCGTGCAGGCCACGCTCGATGCGCTGGGACGCATCGAAGCGGGCAGCGCCGCCGCCG
>NZ_DATCUY010000590.1:0-1896 GCF_036567245.1 Achromobacter sp.
GCTTGCGGCAGCGGAGTCTGCATCTGCTGCACCACCGGCCGGTCGGGCATGGCAGCTGCGGGGGAAGATGCGGGGGCAGGCGCGGGCGCGCTGCTCGCGGCGCCCGACATGCTGCCCGTCAGCGGCGCATTGGATTGCGCATGGCAGGCAGAAGGCGCCAGCGCCCCCAGGGCGCAGGCCAGGATGAACAATGCGGGCTGGGTCGAATGAGACATGGCAGTCTTCCTCAAAACGGGGGTTAGCGCACGATGGGTCCGTTGCCCAACCCTTCCATCAACGGGCTCATGGTCGGCATGACCGCCTGCCCGCCGCTGGACACCCGGGTGGCCGGCGCGTAGGACGCGCCCGGCGCCGGGGCCAACTGGCCGCGGATCTCGGCGGCCAGGCGCAATACCTGCCCGCGCGCTTCATCGCTCAACTGCGCCCGCTCCATCAGGCGCTGCGCCTTGAGCGGATCGCCCTCGACCAGCAGCAGCACCGCCAGGTTCGCCAGCACCTTGCCGCTTTCCGGCGTCAATTCGGCCGCTTGCCCCAGAGGCACGCGCGCACCCGCCGGATCGCCCGCCCGCAGCCGCGCGTAGCCCAGGTCACCCAGGATCCGCGCGTCCATCGGCGCCAGCCTGGCCGCGCGCGAAAAGTAATCGGCCGCCTGGTCGAACTGCCCGCGCGATCCAGCGATCAGGCCCAGGCCATGCCAGCCCTCGGCGGCCTGGTCGGTAGCGGTCAGCGCGCGGTAGGCCTGCTCGCTCTGCGCCGCCTGTCCGGTCTGGCGCAGCGCCTCGGCGCGCAGAACCGCCACCCGCGCATCGTTGCCGTACTTCTGCTGATAGCCGTCGATGTAAGCGAGCGACGCGTAATAGCGTTCCTGGCGCTGCGCCTCGACGATCATGGACAGCATCATCTCGGGCTCCTTGGGCCGGCTCTTGCTCTGGGCCTCGTCTTCCTTCTGCCGCATCAGCGCCTGCTCCTGCTGCTGTTGCTGGATCAGCTGCCAGGCGGATTCCGCGTTGTTGGTCTTGCATCCGCTCAAGCCCGCGCCCGCAGCCAGCGCCGTGGCCGCCAGCGCGCAACGCCATGCGCGCGACCTGCTTTCCGTTGCGCCGTTCATTACATTCCCCCCATGCGCGACAAGCCGCGCAACACCGCGATAAACCCCGCCCCGCCCGTAACGATCAACAGCGCGGGCAACAGGGTCACGATCATGACCCCCGTCATCTTGACCGTGGTCTTGCCCACCTTCTCCTTCAGTTCCAGGCGTCGCTTGTCCCGCAGACGCTCGCCAAAACGGTTCAAGGGCTCCTGCACCGCGCCCCCATGCTGGTCCACCTGCGCGATCAGGCGGCAGATGGCGGACAGGTCGTCGTTGTCGAAGCCCGTGGCCAGCCTGGCCAGCGATTGCTCGCGCGTGCGGCCGCGCACATAGAGTTCGGAGGCCAGGCGCAATTCGAACGCCAGCACTGGCAGCACCTGCCCGAACTCCTTGACCAGCACCTGCAGGCTCTGGTCGATCGACAGGCCCACGCCCTGCAACAGGCGCAGCAGGTCGATCAGCAGGGGCAGCTCGTCGGCCGCTTGCCTGCGGCGGCGCGCCAGACGCCGCTGCACGATCCACTTGGGCAGCATGTAGCCGGCCGCGAAGCCGACAAAACCCGCGACGAAGGCGCCCATCGGCATGGCCGGAAGATGCTTGCTCAGGTCCAGCGTGACCGCCGCCACCGGCAGCAGGATCGCCAAACCGAACCGGATCAGCACGAAACGTGAACGCGCGGTGCCAGGATTGGCATAGCCCGCCATGTCCACCAGCTTGCGGTCCTCGGAGGCCAGCAGCGCGTCGGCCAGCCGGCCCTCGCTCAGGCGTTTGCCGAAGGTGTCGGCCGCCCGCGCAGCCGCAGCCAG
>NZ_DATCUY010000591.1:0-23210 GCF_036567245.1 Achromobacter sp.
AGGCGGCGCCGGCCATGCTGGCCTATCTGCGCGGTGCCCATGCGCGCGGACGGCGCGTGGCCAGCGTCTGCACCGGCGCCTTCGTGCTGGCACAGGCGGGCATCCTGCAAGGGCGCCGGGTGACGACCCACTGGCGCCATGCCGCCGAACTGCAGCAGCGCCATCCTGCCCTGGCGGTAGAGGCGGATCGCATCTATGTCGAGGACCACACGGTCTGGACCTCGGCGGGCATCACGGCGGGCATCGATCTCGCGCTGGCCATGGTGCAGGCGGACCACGGCGAGGCAGTTGCCCGCGCCACTGCCCGCGAGATGGTGGTCTATCACCGGCGCACGGGCGGGCAATCGCAGTTCTCGGCCCTGCAGGACCTGGCGCCGGCCAGCGGGCGCATGCGCGAGGTGCTGGCCCATGTGGGCCAGCACCTGGACGAAGTGCTGGATATCGAGCGTCTGGCCGATGTGGCCTGCCTGAGTCCGCGCCAGTTCTGCCGCCAGTTCAAACTCGAAACAGGCCAGACCCCGGCCAAGGCGGTCGAGCGCGTGCGCGCCGAGGCCGCCCGCGAACTGGTCGAGGAGGGCGAGGCTGGCATGGACGCCATCGCTCGCCGGGTCGGCTTCGGCGATACAGAACGCATGCGCCGCGCCTTCATCCGCATCTACGGGCAGCCGCCGCAGGCCCTGCGTCGCGGCGCGCCGCCATGAAAAAAGCCCCTGCATGGCAGGGGCTTTCTTGGCATGGGGAACGGTGCGTCAGTTGAACGGGTTCCACCAGCTCTTGTCGGCCTTCAGGCCCTTGGTCTTGAACTCGCTGTTGGGGAAGTTCTTGTCGTACACGCGCTGCGAGTCGTTCTTCAGTTCGGTCATGCCGAGCTTGTCGTAGGACTCGACCATCAGGTAGAGCGCTTCCTCGGTGGCGGGGGCGCCTTCGAAGTCGGTGATGACGGTTTGCGCGCGGTTGGCCGCGGCCACGTAGGCGCCGCGCTCATAGTAGTAGCGGGCGACGTGCACTTCGTTCATGGCGATGGTGTTGACCAGCCAGGCGACGCGCTTCTCGGCATCCACCGTGTACTTGCTGTCCGGGTAGCGCTTGATCAGCTCGTTGAACGCGTCGTAGGACGCGCGCAGGCCCTTGGGATCGCGTTCGGCGGGATCCTGGCCCGTGATGTTGCTCATGAAGGCGCTGGCCGGGGTGAAGTTGATCAGGCCCTTCAGGTAGAGGGCGTAATCGGTCCCGGGGTGGTTGGGGTAGAGCTGCTGGAAGCGGTCGATGGCGGCCAGGGCCTGCTCGTTTTCGCCGTCCTTCCAGTTGACGTAGGCAAGCTCGAGCAGGGCTTGCTGCGCGTAGACGCCGAAGGGATAGCGGCTTTCGATCGCGGTCAGCCGCTCGCGCGCTTCTTTCCAGCCGCCCGACGACATTTCCGCCTTGGCGTCCGCGTAGAGCTGTTCGGCGCTCCAGTTGGTGGTCTTGTCATACTTGCTGTTGGTCGAGCCGCAACCGGCGATGACCATCACGGCGAGCAGCGCGATAACCACGCGCAAGACCGGCCCGCTTCGGGAGGCGGGATTCGAGGGAGCTGCGGAGTGGTGAATCACGAGAATCGTATCCTTGGTGTTAGCATGCAAGGCTGATTATATGATTTGTCTCCATGTCTGATACAGCCTCCGGCGCAGATCTCGTTTCCGACGACGAACTCCTGGGTATTTCCGAAGAAAATCCCCGGGGGGGACCGCAATTTGTAACAGTGCCTTCCGGCACCCGCGCCGACCGGTTGGACAAGGTGCTGGCGGGGCTGCTGCCTGAACATTCCCGCGGCCGGCTGCAGGGCTGGATCGAGGCCGGCAACGTCCACGTGAACGGCAAGCCCGGCAAGGTGCGCCAGACGGTCGGTCCTGGCGATGAATTCACCGTCTGGCCCCAGCCTGCGCCTGAAACCCAGGCCTTCGCGCCCGAACCGGTCGAGTTCACCGTGGTCGACGAGAGCCCCGACTGGATTGTTGTGAACAAGCCCGCAGGCCTGGTCACGCACCCTGGCGCCGGCAACTGGAGCGGCACGCTGCTCAACGGCCTGCTGCACCGCTATCCCGAACTGGCCACGGTGGCGCGCGCCGGCATCGTGCATCGCCTGGACAAGGACACGTCCGGCCTGATGGTCGTGGCACGCAACGAAACCGCCCAGACGCATCTGGTGCGCCAGTTGCAGGCACGCAGCATGGGCCGCGAGTACGTGGCGCTGGCCCATGGCTGGCTGGCCGCGGCCGGCAAGGTCGACCGTCCCATCGGCCGTGATTCGCGCGTGCCGGTGCGCATGAGCGTGGAGCGCCCGGTGGCGCCCAAGCCAGCGATTACCCATTACGCGCCCGCCCGCCGCGGCGTAGCGGATCCCGGCGGCCGCGTCACCGAAGTGGTGTGCCGCCTGGAAACCGGCCGCACCCACCAGATCCGCGTGCACATGGCCAGCCTCGGGCATCCGCTCCTGGCCGATACGCTCTACGGCGGCAAGAACATTGCGGGCGCGCAGCGGCAGATGCTGCATGCGCGCGCGCTGCATTTCGAAGATCCGGGCGGCCGCGGTGAAGTCGAGTTCGCCGCGGCCGTGCCTTCCGACATGAGCTTGGTCCAGGAAGAGATCGCATGGAACGCGTAGTGGCTGGCCTGCCGGTAGTGGCAGGCCCCGATTGGGCGGGCGTGAACTATTTCTGCACGACCCGGGCAGGGGGCGTCGGCGTTGCGCCGCACGACACCTTGAATCTGGGCCGCCGCGCCGGAGACGATCCGGACACGGTCGCTGAAAACCGGCGCCGGGTGCGCGCCGCGTTGCCCGCCGAACCCTTGTGGCTGCGCCAGGTCCACGGCAGCGAAGTCGTGGATGCCGATAAGACGGACCTACCGGAAGAGCCGGCGGTCGACGCCAGCGTCACGGCGCGGCCCGGCCGCGTGCTGGCCGTCATGGTGGCCGATTGCTTGCCGGTGGTCATCGCCGATGCGCAAGGCACGGTGCTGGGCGCGGCGCATGCCGGCTGGCGCGGCCTGTCGGGCGGCGTGCTGGAACATACATTGGCGGCCATGCGCGCCAAGGCGCCGCAAGCTGCGGGCTGGCGCGCCTGGGTCGGGCCGGGCATTGGCGCGCAGGCGTTCGAGGTCGGCCAGGATGTGCTGGACGCCTTCTCCAAGGATGATCCCGCGACCTTGCGCTACTTCACGCCGCGACCCGGACTCTCCGGAAAATGGCTGGCCGATCTCGCCGGCTTGGCCGATTTCCGCCTGCGCCGCGCCGGAGTACAAGATGTCTCCTTGAGCGGGATGTGCACGGTGGCCGGGGCGGACCAATTCTTTTCGTACCGTCGCGACGGCGAAACCGGACGCATGGCTCTGCTGGCCTGGCTCGGCGGGGTTTGATCTGGCGCAAGGCCCGCGGCCGGGCTTGCGACGTACCCTGTCAGGCCTCCTTGTATACCCGCATTGACAGCCCCGAACCCGGAATGCAACATCAATCGCGTAGTTTCGATAACAAGGTGTCGAAGTGAATGCCAATCTCTCCGCAGGGCCCATTCCGGTGAGCGTGGCACCGGAAGTCCTGGCCGACATTCAGGCCGAATTCTCCCGCGAGTGGCAGCGCCTTTGCGATGACGCCCGCCGTGGCGCGCTTGCGCCGCCGCCTGACCGCCGCTTTTCCGGCGACGCCTGGGCCTCCAATCATTCGCACCTGTTGCTGGCGCACACCTACCTGCTGTCGGCCCGCGCCATGTCGCGCATGGTCGATGCGGCTCAGGTCAGCGAGCCCATGCGCGACCGCCTGCGCTTTTCCATCATGCAGTGGGTCGACGCGCTGTCGCCGTCGAACTTCCTGGCGCTGAACCCGGATGCCCAGCAATCCATCGTCGAAAGCGCCGGACGCGCGCTCAACGAAGGGCTGGCCAATCTGCTGGGCGACGTCAAGAAAGGCCGCATCACGCAGACGGACGAATCGCAGTTCGAGATCGGCCGCAACGTCGCCGTGACTCCAGGCGAAGTGGTGTTTGAAAACCAGCTGTTCCAGCTCATCCAGTACGCGCCGTCGACGGCTACCGTGCACGAGCGGCCGCTGGTCATCGTGCCGCCGAACATCAACAAGTTCTACATCCTGGACCTGCAGCCCGAGAATTCCTTCGTGCGGCACGCGGTGGACCAGGGCTACACGGTGTTCCTTATTTCCTGGCGCAATCCGGTGTCCAGCGATACCGATGGCGTGGACCGCGCGACCTGGTCCGATTATCTGGACGACGCGGTACTGCAGGCGCTGCGCGTGGCCAGCGACATCACCAAGCAGCCGCAAGTCAATGCCTTGGGCTTCTGCGTGGGCGGCACGATGCTGGCCTCCGCGCTGGCCTTGGCCGAGGCGCGCGGCGAGCACCCCGTGGCGTCGTTGACCCTGCTGACCTCGCTGCTCGATTTCCACGATACCGGGGTCCTGAACGTCTTCGTCGACGAGGCGCACGCGCTGCTGCGCGATCACCAACTGGGCAACGGCGGACTGATGCCGGGGCGCGACCTCGCCACCACTTTCTCGTTCCTGCGGCCCAATGAGCTGGTCTGGAACTACGTGGTCGGCAACTACCTGAAAGGCCAGAAGCCGCCCCCGTTCGACCTGCTGTTCTGGAATGGCGACAGCACCAATCTGCCCGGACCGTTCTTCTCCTGGTATTTCCGCAATACCTACCTGGAGAACAATCTCAAGGTGCCGGGCCGCGCGCAAGCCGCGGGCATGCCGCTGGACCTGACGCGGCTGGAAATGCCGGCGTACATCTTCGGGTCGCGCGAGGACCATATCGTGCCCTGGGTCTCGGCCTATGCCTCCACCCAGGTGCTGCGCGGGCCGCAACGCTTCGTGCTGGGGGCGTCCGGCCACATCGCCGGCGTGGTGAATCCTCCGGCCAAGAAGCGCCGCAGCTACTGGGCGGCTGACAAGCTCGAACAGTCCGGCCATCATCTGCCTGGCGATCCGAACACATGGTTCGCGCAGGCCGTCGAGACGCCGGGTAGTTGGTGGCCCGACTGGGCTGGCTGGCTGTCGGGCCATTCGGGCAAGCAGGTCAAGGCGCGAACAAAGTTAGGCAATGCCAAGTACCGGCCGATAGAGCCGGCTCCTGGCAGGTATGTGAAAGTCCGGGCAGCCTGAAACCGCGATCAGCGGTTAGGCCCGGATAGAAGAAGGTTAATTAACGAGGCGTCCGTCGCACACAGGAGGAAGTCCAATGAGCGGAAAACTGGCTTACGTAACAGGCGGGATGGGCGGGATCGGCACCTCTATTTGCCAGCGCTTGGCCAAGGAAGGCTTTCGCGTGGTGGCAGGTTGCGGCCCCAGCCGCAATTACCAGCAATGGCTGGACGAGCAGGCAGCGCAGGGCTATACGTTCTACGCGTCCGTGGGCAATGTGTCCGACTGGGACTCCACGGTAGAGGCGTTCGAGCGGGTCACGAAGGACCTGGGCCAGGTCGACGTGCTGGTCAACAACGCGGGCATCACGCGTGACGGCCTGTTCCGCAAGATGAGCGCCGACGATTGGCGCGCGGTCATCGACACCAACCTGAACAGCCTGTTCAATGTGACCAAGCAGGTCATCGAAGGCATGGTCGAGCGGCAGTGGGGCCGCATCATCAACATCAGCTCGGTCAACGGGCAGAAGGGGCAGTTCGGCCAGACCAACTATTCCACGGCCAAGGCCGGCATCCATGGCTTCACCATGGCGCTGGCCCAGGAAGTGGCCAGCAAGGGCGTCACGGTCAATACGATTTCGCCCGGCTACATCGGCACGGACATGGTTCGCGCCATCCGTCCCGACGTGCTGGAAAAAATCGTCGCCACGATTCCGGTGCGCCGCCTTGGCACGCCGGAGGAAATCGCTTCCATGACGGCGTGGCTGGCCTCGGATGAGTCCGGCTTTTCAACGGGCGCGGACTTCTCGCTCAACGGCGGCCTGCACATGGGCTGACGCATCGGGCCGCCAGCGGGCGGCCCGTCGGTACCGGAGGGCCTCGGGGAGAGGGCCCTCCGGATTACACTAACCCTATCCGAAGCCTTAGAGATCGCCCGATCCGGGGACAACCATGACGCAAGCACAAACCGGCGCCAGCCTGCGCCTGATTAAAAAGTACCCCAACCGTCGTCTGTACGACACCCGGACCAGCACCTACATCACCCTGGCAGATGTCAAGCAACTGGTCCTGGCCAATGAAGAATTCCAGGTCGTCGATGCCAAGAGCAGCGAAGACCTGACGCGCAGCATCCTCCTGCAGATCATTCTCGAAGAGGAAAGCGGCGGCATGCCGATGTTCTCGTCGAACATGCTTTCGCAGATCATCCGTTTCTACGGCCATGCCATGCAGGGCATCATGGGTTCCTACCTGGAAAAGAACATCCAGGCCTTCATCGAAATCCAGCAGCGCATGGCGGAACAGTCCAAGGGCCTGTACGGCAGCCAGTTCGGTCCCGAGGCCTGGGCGCAGTTCATGAACGTGCAGACGCCCATGCTGCAGAACATGATGAACAACTACATCGACCAGAGCAAGAATCTGTTCGTGCAGATGCAGGACCAGATGCAGGATCAGACGCGCGCCATGTTCTCGACCTTCCCGTTCACGCCCGGCGGCACGCAAGGCCCCGGACGCAAGTAACGGCGGGGCCGCGCCAGGCGCGGCCTCATCGATCAGCACCCCAAAAGCCGGATAGCGGTCCGGTTCTTGGGGTGTTTTTTCATCCCTGCGCACTGGCCCGGCGTGAACGAAGCGGGCCTGAGCGCCAATCTGGGGCTGGGCCTGGAGTCGGACCTGCGCCACCCGTATGCCGGTGACGTCACGCGGGCCTTCCAGCCGTCGGCACAGTTCAGGTTTTCCGGGCGCTGAAGAGGCGAGCCGGACCGCTTTCACCGCTTGATCAAACGCAATCATCCGCAGATTTTCCTGGCGCCAGGTTCAGGGTTCTGTCAGTTGATTTAGTTACATTAATGAAAACGGTTCTTGTTTGTATTTTAGGAACCGATGTCCCATTTGTGTTTCAAGGATTATGCACATGATCAAGAAAGCCTTGGCCCTGGCCATTGTCGCTCTGAGCGTTTCCGCCGCGAACGCGGCTGAATACCCCATCGGCAAACCGGTGGAAAAGGGCGGCATGGAAATCGGCGCGGTGTATCTGCAGCCGATTGAAATGGACCCCCCCGGGATGATGCGCCCGGCCAAGGATTCGGATGTGCACCTCGAAGCCGACATCCACGCCACCGCCGGCAACAAGACGGGCTTCCCCGAAGGCGAGTGGGTGCCTTACCTGGTCGTGAAGTACGAAATCCAGAAGGTCGGCAGCCAGAACGTGCAGAAAGGCACCTTCATGCCCATGGTTGCCAACGACGGCCCGCACTATGGCGAGAACGTCAAACTTGAAGGCCCGGGCAAGTACAAGCTGAAGTACACGGTGCTGCCGCCGACCGCGGACAAGATGAGCCACTTCGGCCGCCACGTCGACAAGGAAACCGGCGTGGGTCCGTGGTTCGAACCCTTTGACCTGGAATATGAATTCGTCTACGCCGGCACCGGCAAGAAGGGCGGTTACTGATCGTGCGCAGCCTGCTACGCCTTGCCGCCGCATTGCTGATCGGCCTGGCCGGCCTGGCCGGCGGGGCGCCCGCGCAGGCTGACGAACTGCCCACGTTCACGCTGAGGTTCAAGCCGGACGGCACGTTCGAGCCCGCCACGCTGGAAGTGCCGGCGGGCCGCTTCAAGATCGAGCTCATCAACGAGAGCAACGAGCCGGTGGAATTCGAAAGCATTCCGCTACGCAAGGAAAAAGTCCTGGGACCGGGCGTGAAGTCCTTCGTCGTGATCACCATTTCGCGCCCCGGCGAGTATCCCTTTTTCGACGATTTTCACCAGAGCGTGAAAGGCACTTTGGTCGTCAAGCCCAAGGAATGACGCGGTAGCACTATATGGAACAGGTACTTTTCATCGTCTGGCGCGAAAGCGTCGAAGCCATGCTGGTGGTGGGCATCCTGTACACCTGGCTGCGCTCCACACCCGAAGGCAAGCGCGGCCTGACTTATTTGTGGGGCGGGGTTGCCGCGGGCCTGGCACTGGCCGTGGCGCTCGCGCTGGTGTTGCTGGGCGTGTCCACCTGGCTCAGCGACGAAGGCCAGGAATGGTTCCAGGCCATCATGTCGCTTGCCGCGTGCGCGCTGGTGGTGCAGATGGTCGTCTGGATGAAGAAGCACGGCCGCACGCTCAAGGGCGAACTCGAAGGCGGTGCGCGGGCTTCCGTCGCCAGCGACAACTGGTGGGGCTTGTTCGTGCTGGTGGCGATCGCCGTGGCGCGCGAAGGCAGCGAAACCGTCGTGTTCCTGTATGGCACCGTGTCGGCGGGCGAGGGCGGCAGCAACATGTTGATGCTGGCGCTGGCCGGCGTGGCCGGTTTCGTCGTGGCGCTGTTGACGTTCTGGCTGCTGCAGTTGGGCGGCAAGCTCATCACCTGGCGCCGTTTCTTCCGCGTGACCGAAATCCTGTTGCTGCTGCTGGCCGGCTCGCTGCTGGTGGGCGGCCTGGATCACCTGATTTCACTGGACGTCTTGCCGACCATCGTGGATCCGGTCTGGGACAGCTCCTGGCTCTTGAGCGACAGCACCGGCGTGGGCAAGGTCCTGGCCGACTTCGCCGGCTACCGCGCGCTGCCCGCGCTGAGTTCGGTGCTGTTGTGGGTGGCTTACTGGATCATCGTGTGGGCGCTGCTGCGCTGGGTGGGAGGCAAGCCCGCGGGCGTTGCTGCCGCCGCCCGCAGCACTTCCTGAACCCGACCGTTGCTGGACTGAATACTTGAAGGTTTGACCATGGCAGCTGCACTCGGGAGGGCGACCTCCCGTATCGCCGACTTCCTCCGTGACCATGCCCCGCTGTTGCGCAAGCTGCAGTGGGGCATTGTTGCGATGTACGCGTTCCTTTTGATCGTGCCTGCGATCCTGCCCTTGCCGGACAACGCGGCCTCGGTGTTCAACAACCTGACCATCGTCGCGCAGTTCGCGTTCTGGGGCGTATGGTGGCCGTTCGTGCTCATCTCCATGCCCATCCTGGGCCGGGCCTGGTGCGGTTGGCTCTGTCCGGAGGGCATGCTGACCGAATGGGCCAGCGAGCGCGGCCAGGGGCGTGCGATCCCCAAATGGATGCGCTGGGGCGGCTGGCCCTTCGTCGCATTCGCGCTGACGACCGTGTACGGCCAACTGGTCAGCGTGTACCAGTATCCGCTGGCGGTGCTGGCGGTGCTGGGCGGGTCCACCGTGGCGGCCATGATCGTCGGCTGGCGCTACGGCCGCAGCAAGCGCGTGTGGTGCAAGTACCTGTGCCCGGTCAATGGCGTGTTCAATCTGCTGGCCAAGCTGGCGCCCTGGCACTTCAAGGTCGACGAAGAGAAGTGGCGCCATCCGGTCATCCGCATCGAACCCATCAACTGTGCGCCGCTGGTGCCGCTGCGCCACATGAAAGGCGCGGGCGATTGCCATGTCTGCGGACGCTGCAGCGGCTATCGCGGCGCGATCTCGCTGACGCCGCGTTCGCCCGAAGAAGAGATCGTGCATGTCACCCACGGCGATCCGTGGCAGACGGCGTTGCTGTGCTTCGGCCTGATGGGTATCGCCATCGGCGCCTTCCTCTGGAGCGCCAGCCCCTGGTACGTGACTGCCAAGCAGTGGGCCGCGACCTGGCTGGTCGAACACGACATCATGTGGCCGCTGCTGGACAACGCGCCCTGGTTCGTCCTGACGCATTACCCGGAAGTGAACGACAGCTTCTCGTGGCTGGACGGCGCGGGCATCCTGATGTTCGTCGTCGGGGCCACGATCTGTGTCGGCGGGGCCTCCTTCCTGTCGCTGTGGATCGCCGACCGCCTGGCGCCCGCCGCGCCTGTGCCGGGCGAACCCGTGACGCGCTGGGGCCGTCCTGGCCTGCACAAGCTGGCGCAGGCCTTGATTCCTTCCGCCGGCATCGGCGTGTTCCTGGGCTTGTCGGCGACCACCGTCAACCTGCTCAAGCACGAAGGGATGCAAGCCGCCTGGGCCGCGCCCGTGCGCTTCACGCTGCTGAGCCTGGCAGTGCTGTGGACACTGCGCCTTTACGCGCGGCTGCTGAAGCCGCGCATGGCGAGCGTCTGGCGCAAGGGTCTGGCCTGGCTGGTGCTGGCGGCTGGCCTGGCGCCGTTCTGCCTGGCCTGGGTGCTGTTCTTCGCGGTCTGGTAGCTCGCGCCCTGGGCTTGCGATAAAGTGGGGCATTGCGCCGGCCAAGGCCGGCGCAACTCTTTCAACTATCGCTACCGCCATGGCCTCCTACGCTTTCCGCCTGCTCAACGTCTTCGCTTCTTCCACCTTCAGCGGCAACCAGCTTTGCGTGTTCGAAGACGCGCGCGGCATGGACGACGCCACCATGCTGAACCTGGCGGCGCAGTTCAATCTGTCCGAAACGACCTTCATCCTGCCGTCGGACAAGGCGGCGGCGCGGGTGCGCATCTTTACGCCGGGCTTCGAGATGAAGTTCGCGGGCCATCCCACGATCGGAACCTCGCAGGTCGTGCGGGATTTGCAGCAGACCGGCGATGAACTGACCCTGGAGTTCGCCGCCGGCGTGGTGCCGGTGACGGCGCGCGGCGATGCCTGGACCTTTACCGCGCCGTGTCCGGACGGTGTGCGTACCGCCGCGCCTGTGCTGGAGCGCGCCCAGATCGCCAGCTTGCTGGGCCTGGAAGCCAACGACCTGTTGGGCGATCCGATCTGGATGGACACGGGCGCCGACCAGTTGCTGGTGCCGCTCGCCACTGTGGCAGCCGTGCGCCGCGTCGCGCCCGACGCCTCCCGGCTGGACCGCTGGCAGGCCAACAGCCTGGGCCGCAAGGTCATGTACGCCTTCGCCTTCGACGACGGTCGCCAGCAGGACGGCCGGCAGGTCGTGGTGGCGCGCTACTTCTACGCCAAGGCAGGCGGTGGCGTGAACGAGGATGCCGGCACGGGTTCGGCCTGCGCCAATCTGGGCGGCTGGCTGCGGCATCAAAAGCATCCCTTGCCCGCCAGCATCCTGGTGGAGCAGGGCGACCAGATGGGCAGGCCTTGCCGGTTGCTGCTGGACGTCCATGCCGACGGGCGGATCCAGGTCGGCGGCCGCGCGCTGGAGATAGGCCGGGGCGTGGTCGACATCTGAGGTCCGAGGCCGCCATCCGATGGGCGGTCCAAAACAAGGCGGCGCCCGTGTTCGACACGGGCGCCGCCTTGTTTTTCAGGAAAGGGCTTGAATAGCCCCCAGGGCTTACTTCTTGTTCTTGGCCGGGTCGACCTTGATGTTGTTCATCACCTGCTTGACGCCCTCGACGCCGCGCGCCACGGTGGCGGCGTGATCGGCTTCTGCCGCGGTGCCCACGGTACCCGTCAGTTTGGTGACGCCCGCATTGGTTTCCACGGCAATGTCCAGCGCGCTCAACTGCTTGTCGGCCACGATGGCGGCCTTGACCTTGGTGGTCACGGTGGCGTCGGACGCGTATTCACCCACGGACTGTTTCGGCTTGCCGTCATCGGCGGCAAAAGCCATGGAAGTGAAGACGGCGCCCGTGCCCAGTGCAGCGGCGGCGATCAGCTTGCGGAATTCCATAGTCATGCTCCTTGTTAGTGGTTCAGCGCGTCGGGACGCGGGGATTGCGTAATGTCTTGGGTGCGAGTTCTATTTCTTGCGGAATGCGCCGCCGAGGATGGACAGCAGCGCCAATACCAGGAAGACGAAGAACAGGATCTTGGCGATACCGGCAGCGCCGGCGGCGATGCCGCCGAAGCCCAGGACAGCCGCGATGATGGCGATGACGAAGAAAACTACGGCGTAGTGCAGCATGTCAGCTTCTCCTGGTGGTTGGCCGGATCAGGGATTGCGGTCGAAAAAGTCGCGGACTTCCTTCTCAGCCTGTTCCTTGGTCTTGCCGTAACGCTCCTGGATCAGGCCCGCCAGACGTTCGGCGTTGCCTTCGGTGCGGGTCAGCTCGTCGTCGGTGAGCTCACCCCAGGCGGCCTTGGCCTTGCCTGCCAGTTGCTTCCACTTGCCAGCGATGATGTCGTTGTTCATGGTGACCTCTCCTGTTGCTAGCGCCATCCGGTTTGCGGCCTGTAAACCGGGCTGTCGCGGTTGAGTGGGACACTGATCAGCTAGGGCCTGCCGGTTCAAAAGATTGCCGTTCAGGCCATGCACTTACCGTACGAGCCTGCGGCATGATCGTCAAACCTGGCTGTGGGTAAATGTAACGGCGTGGCGTCAGCAAAATGGCCCGGTTTCCGGCGGAAGGAGATTGCAGGCGCACTATATGTGGCAGTTACATTTCGGCAATGTCTTGTCCTCTTTTGAGTGGGGCTGGTAACCGGATTTGCGGGCGCAGGCAGAGTGGTCCGCGGCTGGTCTGCGGGAGGACGGGACGGTATAGTCATGGCGGAACCGGCAACCACGTTCGGCCGCAGAAAAGGAAGAGGAACCCGCATGACGCAACGACTTTGCAGCGTTATCTTGCTGACGCTGGCCGCGATGGCGGCGATGGGATGCACGCACGTGACGGACAGGTACCAGGCTGCCGCGCCCGTCGCGTCGTCCAGCAGTTGATCGGCGCGCTGGCGCAAAATGCGAACGGGGCGCCTCAGGGCGCCCCGTTTCTACTTCAGGAGCCGCGAAGGGCTCAGGCTTGCGCGATGCGGCGCGCGATGTGATCCAGCGCGTCTTCCACCTGATCGACCAGGATCAGGCACAGGTCGCCGGCGCCCAGACGCGCAAGGGCCGTGTCGATGGCGAGAAACTCGCCGTGGATTTCCTCGACATGCTTGCTGCGGCTGGCATTGACCAGGCCCTGCTGCAACAGGGCCAGCACTTCGCCATCGGCGCGGCCGCGTTGGCATTGGTCCTGGTAGAGCAGCACGTCGTCGAAGGCGTCGCCGAGGATCTCGGTCTGCATCCGGATGTCTTCATCGCGCCGGTCGCCCGCGCCGCTGATGACCACGGAACGCCGCTTGGCGGGCATGGCGTCCACCGCGCGCACCAGGGCCAGGATGGCATCGGGGTTATGGCCGTAGTCCGCGATCACCGTGGCGCCGCGGTAGTCGAACACGTTGAAGCGTCCGGGCGCGGTTTGGGCGTCATTGACGAAGGTGGCCAGGCCGCGGCGGATGATGTCCGTGTCCAGGCCCAGGGCCCAGGCGGCGGCGATCGACGCCATGGCGTTTTCGACCTGGAAGGTGATGGTGCCGTTGCGCGTCAGCGGGATGGCGGCCAGCGGGTAGCGGGTCTCTTCGGTGCCTTGCTGCGCGGTCACGATGGCGTCGCCGTCGCGGTACACGCAACGCAGCCCTTGCGCGCGGTGCGTGGCCAGCACGGGATGGTTGCGGTCTTCGGCGAAGTAGGTGATCGAGCCCGGGCAGCTCGCGGCCATTTCGGCCACGATGGGGTCGGCCGCGTTCAGCACCGCGGTGCCCGAGGGATGCACGTGCTGCACGATCACGCGCTTGACCACGGCCAGGTCCTCGACCGTGCTGATGTAGCCCAGGCCCAGGTGGTCGCCCATGCCGATGTTGGTGACGATGGCCACGTTGCAGCGGTCGAAGGCCAGGCCTTCGCGCAGGATGCCGCCGCGCGCGGTTTCGAACACGGCCGCGTCCACGTCCGGGTGCATGAGCACGCTGCGGGCGCTGCGCGGGCCGCTGCAATCGCCGGTGTCGATGCGCAGGTTGTCGACGTAGACGCCGTCGGAGTTGGTCATGCCGACGCGGTTGCCGGCGGCGCCCAGGATGTGGGCGGTCAGGCGCACGGTGGTGGTCTTGCCGTTGGTGCCGGCCACGGCCACGACCGGGATGCGGCCGTCGTCACCATCCGCGTACATGTTGGAGATGATGGCTTCGCCCACGGCGCGGCCCTTGCCGAAGGACGGGTTCAGGTGCATGCGCAGGCCAGGCGCGGCGTTCACTTCCACCACGCCGCCATGCTGGTCTTCCAGCGGGTAGAGCACGCTTTCGGCCACCACGTCCACCCCGCAGATGTCCAGTCCGATCATGCGGGCCGCCGATACCGCACGCGCGGCCATCTCCGGATGCACTTCGTCGGTCACGTCGGTGGCTGAGCCGCCGGTGCTGAGGTTGGCGTTGTTGCGCAGGAAGATCAGGGTGCCGGATGGCGGCACGGAGTCGGCCTCGAAGCCTTGCTTCTTGAGCGTGGCCAGGGCGATGTCGTCGAAGCGGATCTTGGTCAGGGAAGTTGCGTGGCCATCGCCGCGCAGCGGGTCCGCGTTGACCTGGTCCACCAATTGGCGGATGGTCTGCACGCCGTCGCCCGTGACCTGCGGCGGATCGCGGCGCGAGGCCGCGACCAGTGCGCCACCGACCACCAGCAGGCGGAAATCGTGGCCCGGGATGTAGCGTTCGACGATGACTTCTGAGCTGATCTCCTCGGCCACTTCAAAGGCCTGGATCACCCGTTCGCGGGTTTCGATGTTGACGGCGACGCCGCGGCCCTGGCTGCCGTCGCGCGGCTTGACCACGACCGGTCCGCCCAGTTCCTCGGCCGCGGCCCAGGCTTCCTCGGCGGTGGTCACCGAGCGGCCCATCGGCACCGGCACGCCGGCGGCGTCCAGCAGCATCTTGGTCAGGTCCTTGTCCTGCGCGATGGACTCGGAGATGGCGCTGGTCAGGTCGGTTTCGGCGGCCTGGATGCGGCGCTGCTTGCTGCCCCAGCCGAACTGCACCATGCTGCCCTGGGTCAGGCGGCGATAAGGGATATTGCGCGCGGTGGCGGCATTGACGATGGAGCCGGTGCTGGGTCCGAGGCGCACGTCTTCGTCCAGGTCGCGCAGGCGCTTGAGGGCGTCGGCGAGGTCGAAGGGCGTGTCGTCCAGCGCGGCGCGCACCAGCACTTGCGCCAGTTCCATCGCCAGCTTGCCGACTTCTTCCTCGCTGTACTCGACCACCACCTGGAACACGCCGGGCTCGATGGTGGAGGCGGTGCGGCCGAACGTGACGGGGCAGCCGGCGTGCGCCTGCATCGTCAGCGCGACGATCTGCAGCACGTGAGCGATGGAGACCGAGCCCTGATGGCCTTCCGGACGCAGCAGCCCGGTCTGGGGCAGCCGCGCGCGCAGGCGCGCTTCGAAGTCAGGCAGGTTGTCGATGGAGCATTCGGCGTCGGCGCAGGAAACGATGGCCTCGATCGCGGTGTTCTTGCTCCACAGATTGGGGCCGCGCAGTGCTCGGATACGGGAAACTTCCATGGCAGGTATTCCTGTCTAGCTCACGCGCGCGCCCGCTAATGCGAGGGCGCGCGCAGATATTGTCAGTATTGCTGAATCCAGCGGCGGACCAGGTCGATGGTGGGACCGGAGAAGGCTTCGTCGGACTGCAGCAGGACGAAGTCGCCTGCGGCGATGCTGTCGAGCTGGCTCTGGATGGCCTTGCCGTGGTCGGGCTCTTCCTGGATGTCCTTGACGCGGGCGCCTTGCGCCAGGCCCTGGCGCAGCAGCGCGCGCGCCTCGCCTTCGGGACGCTTGCTGCGCACGGTCAGGTCGTCGTAGAGCACCACGCGGTCGAAGGCGTCGCCCAGCAGCTTGCCCTGTTCGATCAGGTCCGCGTCGCGGCGGTCGGCGCCAGCCGAATAGACGGCGGCGCGCGTGGTCGACGGAAACTGGTCGATGGCGGCGATCAGGGGGCGCAGCGCCGAGGCGTTGTGCACGTCGTCGACCACCACGGTGCTGCCGTTGCGTTCGAACAGCGTGAACTGCCAGGGGGCGTCGGCCTGGTCGATATCGAAGGTTTCGATGCCGGCGCGGATCAGCTCCACGGGGATGTCCAGCGCCCAGGCCGCGCCCACCGCGGCCAGCACGTTTTCGATCTGGAAGGCGACGCGTCCGCCATGCGTCAGCGGGATCGCGGCCACGGCGGCCAGGCGTTCCTCGCGGCTGCCTTGCGCCAGCACGATGCCGCCGTCGCGCACGAACACGGCGCGGCCGTCCTGCTGCAGATGGGCGGCGATGGCGGGCAGGGCGGGATCGATGCCGAAGAAGATCACCGCGCCATCCGACAGCTCGGCCATTTCGACCACGCGCGGATCGCGTGCGTTCAGCACGGCGGCGCCGCCTGGCAGCACCACGTCCACCTGCGTGCGGAACACATTGAACATGCGCTCCGTTTCGTTGATGTCGAAGTCGCCAAGATGGTCGGCGTCGTCGATGTTGGTGACCACGCCCACCAGGCAGCGGTCATAGGCCAGGCCCTGGCCCAGGATCACGCCGCTGTCGTTCTCGATGACGGCGGCGTCCAGGTTGCGGTTCATCAGCAGGCGCGTGCCCGATGCGAAATCGGCGCGGTCGCCTTTTTGCACCAGGCGGCGGTCCAGGTAGAGGCCTTCGCTGCAGGCCAGGCCGGTGCGCTTGCCGGACAGGCTCAGCAGGCGGGCCACCAGGCGCGCCACCACGGTCTTGCCATTGGTGCCGGTCACGCCCACGATGGGAATACGTCCCGCATCGCCTTCGGGGAACAGATGGTCGACGATGGCGCGGCCCACGGGACGCGGCGTGCCGTCGGCCGGCTTCAGGTGCATCAGCAGGCCGGGGCCGGCGTTGACTTCGACGATGGCGCCGCGCTGTTCTTCCAGCGGGCGGGAGATGTCTTCCGCCACCAGGTCGACGCCGGCGATGTCCAGGCCGACGATGCGCGCGGCCAGCGTCACGGTGGCGGCGACGCTGGGATGCACCCGATCGGTGACGTCGAAGGCGACGTTGCCGCTGCGCTGCACCAGCACGCGCTGGCCTTCGGGCGGAACGCTGTCTTCCGTCAGGCCCTGGCGGGCGATTTCCAGCCGCGCGGCGGAATCGAGGCGCACCGGGTTCAGCGGGTGGTTCTCGGTGCGGCCGCGGCGCGGATCGGTATTGATCTGACCGTCGATGAGTTCGGTGATGGTGGACTTGCCGTCGCCCGTCACCCAGGCCGGTTCGCCGGCGGCGGCGGCCACCATGCGGTCGCCGACGACCAGCAGGCGGTGTTCGTTGCCCAGCACGAAGCGTTCGACGATCACGCCGCTGCCTTCGTCCACGGCCACGCGGTAGGCCGACACCACTTCCTCGCGCGTCGTCAGGTTGGTGAACACGCCGCGGCCATGGTTGCCGTCATAGGGTTTCACGACCACCGGCAGGCCGATGTCCTCGGCCGCTTCCCAGGCGTCGTCCTCGCTGCGTACGAGACGGCCTTCGGGTACGGGCACGCCGCAGGTCGACAGCAGTTCCTTGGTCAGGTCCTTGTCGCGCGAAATGCCTTCGGCGATGGCGCTGGTGCGGTCGGTCTCGGCCGTCCAGATGCGGCGCTGGGCCGAGCCGTAGCCGAACTGCACCAGGTTGCCCTCGAACAGGCGGATGTAGGGGATGTCGCGGTCGTCGGCGGCATCCACGATGCAGGCGGTGCTGGGGCCGAGACAGTGCTTGTCGATCAGGCTGCGCAGCTTGGCGATGGCGGCGGGCACGTCGAAGGGACGGTCCTCGATGGCGGCCATGACCAGGTCGCGGGCTTCGTTCAGGGCGGTGCGGGTGACCTGTTCCTGCCAGGCGCGCACCACGACCTTGTAGACGCCGCGGGTGGAGGTTTCCCGGGCCTTGCCGAAACCGCCGCGCAAGCCGGCCAGGTTCTGCAGTTCCAGGGTGACATGTTCAAGAATGTGGCCAGGCCAGGTGCCTTCCTTCAGGCGCGACAGAAAGCCGCCCCGGACTCCCGGACTGCAGCGGTGTTCGATCAGGGTCGGCAGCCATTCCGTCAGGCGCTCGTAAAAGCCGGGAATGGTGTTGGAGGGGTAGTCCTCCAGTTCGCCGATATCCACCCACGCTTCGAGTACCGGGCGGTACGTCCAAATGTTCGGGCCGCGCAAAGCCACGACATCGAGAAATTCAATGTCTTTCTTTTTCATGTTTTAATTTACGAGAGAAGCAGGTTGGCACGCGCGGACGCCCCTATGCAAGACCGCGAATTTATTGGGGTTGCGCCTTTAGAATAATGCCAACGAGTGGGGGATCCCAGATATTCCTAATTAGAAAAATCGGCTGCTACTATACGACGCCTTCAAGGCGTGAAATCGTTATGTTGTAAGGAAGGGACACGTTTGCCGCCAGTCCTGGTAGCGAACCGGTTGCCGCCTAGTAGGGCAGAGTCCTGGCCCGGTATGCGTTCCAATGAAAAAACCAAACCTGCTTTCCGGCCTTGCCGAAGCCTTTCCTGCCCGCTGGCGCGATGAAATCAGCACCGAATTGGCGGATGGCGAAACCTTGTTGGCCTGGGTTGAAATAGACCTGGATCAGCGCCTGAAGTTCCGCCCGGGGCTGATCGCCGCCACCGATCGCCGGCTGCTGGCCCGCCATTCCGACGAACCGCGTTGGGAATCCTGGGCATATGGCCCCCAATTAAAGCTCAGCCTGACCGACCACGCCGGCGCCGCACTGCTGGAATTGCACGACGACGACTCCCGCCTGGGCGTCTGGCGTTTCACGCTGGCGCGCAATCCGGAAGCGCTGCGCCTGCTGGCTCAATTCGAGACCCAGCAGGCCATCCGTTTGTCCGGCCATCAGGTCGAGGAACTGGCGGAACGCACCTGCACCATCTGTAATAACGTCATCCCGGCGGGCGAGGAAGAATGCCCGACCTGCAACCAGGAGCAGGCGGCGCCGTCGTCCACCTGGGCGTTGCTGCGCCTGTGGCGCTTTGCCCGGCCCTACCGCGGCCCGCTGCTGGCGGGTTTCGTGCTGACGCTGCTGGGCACGGCCGCCACCCTGGTGCCGCCGTACCTGACCATGCCGCTGATGGACGACGTGCTGATTC
The DNA here is from genome assembly GCF_036567245.1 of Achromobacter sp. GTDB lineage: Bacteria > Pseudomonadota > Gammaproteobacteria > Burkholderiales > Burkholderiaceae_B > Achromobacter. The sequence continues at coordinate 18,855 of NZ_DATCUY010000591.1, forward strand.
CGTTCCAGAACGGCGCGCCCATCGACTACGACAAGGTCCGCCTCTACCTGGGCGGGCTGCTGGCCTCGGCGTTCCTGGCCTGGGGCCTGGGCTGGGCCCGCACCTACATCCTGGCCTGGGTCAGCGAACGCATCGGCGCCGACCTGCGCACCACGACTTATGAGCACCTGCAGCAGCTGTCGCTGGAGTATTTCGGCGGCAAGCGCACGGGCGACCTGATCTCCCGCATCGGCAGCGAGACCGACCGAATCTGCGTGTTCCTGTCGCTGCACTTGCTGGATTTCGCCAACGACATCCTGATGATCGTCATGACCGCGGTTATCCTGGTGTCCATCAATCCGTGGCTGGCGCTGGTCACGCTGGTGCCGCTGCCGTTCATCATCTGGATGATCCACGCGGTGCGCGATCGCCTGCGCCATGGCTTCGAAAAGGTCGACCGCATCTGGTCGGAAATCACCAACGTCCTGGCCGACACCATACCTGGCATCCGCGTGGTCAAGGCTTTCGCGCAGGAAAAGCGTGAAGTTGCGCGTTTCCGCGAAGCCAACAACCGCAACCTGGAAGTCAACGACCGCGTGAACACCACCTGGTCGCTGTTCTCGCCCACCGTCACGCTGCTCACCGAAGTGGGGCTGCTGGTGGTGTGGATCTTCGGCATCTGGCAGGTGTCGCAGAAGCAGATCACCGTTGGCGTGCTGGCCGCCTTCCTGGCCTACATCGGCCGCTTCTACATGCGCCTGGATTCGATGAGCCGCATCGTCTCGGTGACGCAGAAGGCCGCAGCCGGCGCCAAGCGCATCTTCGACATCCTGGACCACGTGTCCAGCGTGCCGGAACCGCAGAATCCGGCCAAGCTGCCGCACATTAACGGCCGCATCGAATTGCGCGACGTGGGTTTCCGCTACGGCAACCGCCAGGTCATCCGCGGGTTGAACCTGGCCATCGCCCCGGGCGAAATGATCGGCCTGGTGGGCCACAGCGGTTCGGGCAAGAGCACGCTGATCAACCTGATCTGTCGCTTCTATGACGTGTCCGAAGGGGCGGTGCTGGTCGATGGCGCCGACATCCGGTCGGTGCGCGTGGCGGACTACCGGCGCAACATCGGGCTGGTGCTGCAGGAGCCGTTCCTGTTCTTCGGCACCATCGCCGAGAACATCGCCTACGGCAAGCCGGACGCCACCCGCGACGAGATCGTAGCCGCGGCGCGCGCCGCGCATGCGCATGAATTCATCCTGCGGCTGCCGCACGGCTACGACTCGCTGGTCGGCGAGCGCGGCCAGGCCCTGTCCGGCGGCGAGCGCCAGCGCATCTCGATCGCGCGGGCGCTGCTGATCGATCCGCGCATCCTGATCCTGGACGAGGCCACCTCGTCGGTGGACACCACCACCGAAAAGGAAATCCAGAAGGCGCTGGACAATCTGGTGCGCGGTCGCACCACGATCGCCATCGCCCACCGCCTGAGCACCTTGCGCAAGGCGGACCGCCTGGTGGTGCTGGACCGCGGCCAGATCGTGGAGCAGGGGCCGCACGAAGAACTGATGGCCCGCGAGGGCGCCTACTACCGCCTGTACCAGGCGCAGGCGCGCCAGGCCGAGGCCGACGCGCAGGCGTCGGGCAGCGAAGACATGGCCGCCGTGGCCTGACGCGGAACCGGAATTATCGTCATGACCTTGCCGTCTTTTCAGCTGCGCCGCAATGCCTTCGGTCGTCTTGAATTCCAGTCGGCCAATGGCGAGACCCATGAAGGGGTGCTGCCCGTGCGCGCCTTTCCCATCAGCGAGCCGGGCCGCGGCCTGTCGCTGGTGACGGTTGACGGACATGAGCTGCTCTGGATCGAACACCTGTCCGACGTGCCGGCCGCGCAGCGCGCGCTGATCGAGGAAGAGCTGGCGAGCCGGGAGTTCATGCCCGAGATCCGCAAGCTGGCCAGCGTCTCCACCTTTGCCACCCCGAGCACCTGGCAGGTCGATACCGACCGCGGCCCGACGTCGTTCACGCTGCGTGGCGAAGAGGACATCCGGCGCCTGAGTCCGCAGACCCTGCTGATCGCCGACAGTCACGGCATCTTTTATCTGGTGCGCGATATCCAGTCGCTGGACAAGCACAGCCGCAAGCTGCTGGACCGCTTCCTCTAGGGCCTGTTCACAGGCCCTGGGCCTCAGCCTTCCCGCGGCCGCTTGAACGGGGAGTGGCTTTCCAGCTCTCCCAGATAGTCGGTCACGGCCGCCGTTTCTTCATCCAGGAAGTTCTGGATCACATCCGCGAAACCGGGATGCGCGACCCAATGCGCCGACCACGTGGGCGTGGGCAGCAGCCCGCGCGCCATCTTGTGCTCGCCTTGCGCGCCACCCTCGAAGCGGGCGATGCCGTGGGCGATGCAATAGGCGATGGACTGCATGTAGCAGGTCTCGAAATGCAAGCCCGGCACGTATTCGGTCGCGCCCCAGTAGCGGCCATATAGCGCGTCGCCGCCAGCCAGGTTCAGCGCCGCCGCCACTGGCTGGCCGTCGCGCTCCGCCAGGATCAGCACAAAGGCCTCGGGCTGTTCGCGCTGCGCGCGGCGGAAAAATTCGTGGCTCAGGTAGGGCGGATTGCCATGGCTGAAGTAGGTGCGGCAATAGCATTCATAGAAGAAGTCCAGCTCGGCCGCGCCGATCCCGGCGCCGCGCAGCCAGCGGTACGAGAGTCCGGCAGCCGCGACCTTCTTGCGGTCCTGGCGGATCTTCTTGCGCTTGTCGTGGCTCATCGTGGCCAGAAAGGCATCGAAGTCCGCGTATCCCGGATTGGTCCAGTGGAACTGCACGCTTTCGCGGATCATGAAGCCGGCCTCGCGCAGCGCCTGCATGTCGGTGTCCGTAGGGAACAGCAGATGCAGCGAGGAGACCTTGATCTCTTCGGCGAAGGCGATCAGCCCGCGCACCAGCGTGGCGCGGTCTTCATCGTTGCCTGCCAGCAGCCTGGGTCCGGTCACCGGCGTGAAGGGAATGGCCGAGAGCAGCTTGGGGTAGTAGCGCAGCCCATGACGCTGGAAGGCGTCGGCCCAGGCGTAGTCGAACACATACTCGCCGCGCGAATGCGACTTCAGGTAGAGCGGCGTGGCCGCGGCCAGCGCGCCGTCGCGCCACAACGCCAGGTAATGCGGCGCCCAGCCGGTCTGGGGTTCGGCGCAGCCGGTTTCGTGCAGCGCGCACAGGAACGCATGGCGCAGGAAGGGCTGGTCTCCTGCCAACGCGTCCCATTGCTGGGCGTCGATGCGGGACAGGTCGGTCTCTATGGTCAGGCGCAGGGAATCCATGGGTGAATGATAAAGTCTCCGGGTATGCGCGAGGCTTGCGGCCCCAGCGCTTTCACGGGATTTCGGGCGGGCGCGAGGCCGCCTGGCACAGAGAAGCATATGGACAGCAATACGACGCCCGTCGCGGTCGGGCACGCCCAGGATTGCCTGCGCGGGCAGGCGCTGGCGGCCCTGGCCGCCACGGCCTGGCAGGACAAGCTGGCGGCGGTACGCGCCATTTCAGATGACGCGGCGCTGGACTGCGCACGGGTATTCGTGCCCACGGCCGGGTTGCCGGGCCGCCCGCCGTTGCCGCAACTGGTCGCCCCGGCCCAGGTCAAGCACCGCTCCATGGCCACGCAGGAAGGGCGCGCGGCGCTGCTGCACGCGTTGGCTCACATCGAGTTCAATGCCATCAATCTGGCCTTGGACGTGATCTGGCGCTTTGCCGGCATGCCGGAAACCTTCTACCGTGACTGGCTGCGCGTGGCGCGCGAAGAGGCCTATCACTTCGATCTGCTCAGGCAGCGACTGGCCGCCATGGGCCACGCCTATGGCGACTTCCCCGCCCACAACGGCTTGTGGGACATGGCGCAACGCACGCGGGCTGATCTGCTGGCCCGCCTGGCCTTGGTGCCGCGCACGCTGGAAGCGCGAGGCCTGGACGCTTCTCCCGCAATCCGCGCCAAGCTGGCGGGAGCAGGGGACGCGGACAGCGCGGCTATCGTCGACATCATCCTGGCCGACGAGATCGGCCACGTGGCCATCGGCAACCATTGGTACAAGCACCTGTGCGCGCAGATGGGCAAGAATCCCGTGGCCTGCTACGCCGAACTGGCGCAGCGCTACGAGGCGCCCCGCCTGCGCGGCCCCTTCAACCTGGAGGCGCGCCGCGCCGCCGGATTCGACGACGCCGAGCTTGCCGCGCTGCAGGCCGGTTGACTGGACGACATGAGCATCGACAACTCCATCAAGACATTGCGGGCCCGCCCGCTGCGCGCGCTGAGCTGCGCCCTGGCCGGCAGCGCTCTCATCTCGCTGGCGCCCGCGGCATACGCCGCCGACGCATTCGCGGCCTGCCT
>NZ_DATCUY010000592.1:0-16577 GCF_036567245.1 Achromobacter sp.
AACCGCCCGCGCCCGCAACCCAGCCGCCGCAGGCGCCCGTAACCGTGCGCGTGGCCGTGCGTCCGTGGGGAGAGGTGCTGGTCAATGGCCGTTCCCGCGGGGTGAGTCCGCCCCTGCGCGAGCTGTCCCTGCCGCCCGGCCGCTACCAGGTGACGGTGCGCAATGCGTCGGCGGGAGACCACCGCATGACCCTGACGGTGGCGGCGGGCCGGCCGGCCTCCATCACGCATGAGTTCAAGTGAAAGACGCGCCATCGTGCACGCACGCGGCGCAGGCGCCGTGTTGCCGATGACGGGAGCCGGTCAGGGCAGGGTGGATTCGCCCCGGAGCAGGTCGTCCAGCGTTTCGCGCTGGCGCACCACGTAGTACTTGTCGCCGTCGACCATGGCTTCGGCCGCGCGGGGGCGCGCGTTGTAGTTGCTGGCCATGGCCATGCTGTAGGCGCCTGCGGACTCCACCGCCAGCAGGTCGCCTTGCTCGATGGTGAGCTTGCGCTGCCTGGCCAGCCAGTCAGCGCTTTCGCACACCGGGCCGACGATGTCATAGAGGGTTTCGTCGCCCGCGCGCGGATGCACGGGGCGCACGCCGTGGAACGCCTCGTATAGCGCGGGGCGCAGCAGATCGTTCATGGCGGCATCGACGATGGCGAAGTTGCGCGCTTCCGAGTGCTTCAGGTACTGGACCCGGGTGAGCAGCACGCCGGCGTTGCCCACCAGCGAGCGGCCCGGCTCCAGCACCAGGTGCAGATGGCCGAAGCCGCGCGCGTTCAGGCGTTCGAAGACGCGGTCCAGCAAGGCCTTGGGTGAGGGCGGGATCTCATCCGTATAGCGGATGCCCAGGCCGCCGCCCAGGTCCAGATGGGCGATCCTGATGCCGGCCTGATCCAGCCTTTCGATCAGATCCAGCAGTTTTTCCAGCGCGTCGAAATAGGGACTGATGTCGGTGAGCTGCGAACCGATGTGGCAGTCGACGCCCACGATGTCCAGGCCCGGCAGTGACTGGGCGCCGAGGTAGACGTCCAGCGCCGACTCGATGGCGATGCCGAACTTGTTTTCCTTCAGGCCGGTGGAAATGTACGGATGCGTCTGCGCGTCCACGTCCGGGTTGACGCGCAGCGAGACGGGCGCGCGCAGGCCCATGTCATGCGCGACTTCCGATAGCTGGCGCAATTCGGCTTCGGATTCGACGTTGAAGCACTTGACCCTGGCCGCGAGCGCGGCGCGCATTTCCCAAGCCTGCTTGCCCACGCCTGAAAACACGATCCTGGACGGGTCCGCGCCCGCCGCCAGGGCGCGCTTGAGCTCGCCGCCGGAAACGATGTCGAAGCCCGCGCCCAGGCGCGCGAATTCCTTCAGGACGGCCAGGTTGGAATTGGCCTTCATGCCGTAGCAGACCAGCACGGGATGCTGGCCGACGGCGTTGCGGTAGGATTCCCAGGCGGCCTTGAGTGCGGCGCGCGAGTACACGTACAGCGGCGTGCCCAGCTTTTCGGCCAGGTGATCCAGCGGCACGTCCTCGGCGTACAGGACATTGTTGCGGAACTGGAAGTACGGATGACCGGCCAGTTCAGGCTGCGCGGGGAATCGGGAAGTCATGGCAGTGTCGGCGCCGGCGGGATCGGCATCGTCTGCTGTTGCTGCGAGCTTGGGGGCGGCTTGCCGTCGGGCGTCGGCATGTACAAGGGGCCTTTGTACCCGCATGCCGCAACCATGCCGGTCGCCGCCAGCGTGGCTACAATGCGAAGGACCATGCGGCTGTATGCCAATTGGAACACTGGGAACTCCTAATTCTTGCAGGCTCGATTATGACCGAAACCGAATTTCTTGCGTTGATCGACCAGGTGCTGAACAGCATCGAAAGCCAGGCCGATGACTGGGCGGCTTCGCTCGATGTCGATGTCGAAACCAGCCGCAGCGGCAATGTGCTGACGATGGTTTTCGAAGACAACACCCACGTGGTGGTGAACAGCCAGGCTGTCATGCAGGAACTGTGGGTCGCGGCCCGCAGCGGCGGCTTCCATTACCGCTACGACGGCCAGCACTGGAACGATACCCGAGGCGGCCCGCAGTTGCCCGATGCCCTGTCGCAGATCTGTTCCGCAGCCGCTGGCGTGCCCGTGACGATACGTCTGTAAAAGGCCAGGTTCAGGCGAAAAAAAGGCCGGCCCATCGGGCCGGCCTTGTCATTTGCGCGTCAGAACGGAATCTTTTGGGACCAGGGCGTATTGCCTTGCGTGCCCACGCCCGGCGCCACCTTGATCCTGGTTTCTTCGCTGGTGCTGCCGCTCAGGCCGTTGAGGAACTCACCCAACGTGTCGGCTTCGGGCAGGCCCAGGCGCGCGACGGCTTGTCCGGGCGGGAATTCGGAGAAGTAGAACTCGCCGTTTTCCACGATGAGGCCGTCGGGACGGGGGCGCGGCTTCTCTTCGGGCACGCCCTTGAGGACGGTCTGCATGTAATCGACCCAGATCGGCATGGCGACGCCGCCACCGGTTTCGCGCGATCCCAGCGACTTGGGCTGGTCAAAGCCCAGCCACGCGGTGGCGACCAGCGACGGGGTATAGCCGGAGAACCAGGCGTCCACGGATTCGTTGGTGGTACCGGTCTTGCCGGCGATGTCGTTGCGCTTGAGCAGGGCGCGGGCGCGTGCCGCGGTGCCGTAGGTGGCCACGCCGCGCAGGATGTCGTCCATGATCCAGGCGGTGCGCGGATCGATGGCGCGGGCCGCGGCGTCGCCGGCCACGACCGGCTTGGATTGCATGATGACCTTGCCGTTGCTGTCGGTGACGCGGTCGATCAGGTAGGGCGTGACGCGGTAGCCGCCGTTGGCGAACACCGAGAAGGCGCCGGCCAGCTGCAGGGGCGTGACCGAGCCCGCGCCCAACGCCAGCGGCAGGACGGCGGGCTGGCGGGCCTTGTCGAAGCCAAAGCGGGTCAGGTAGTCCTGCGCGTATTGCGGGCCAATGGCCTGCAGGATACGGATCGACACCATGTTCTTGGATTTGTACAGACCCTGGCGCAGGGTCAGCATGGGTTCGTACTGGTTGCCGTAGTTCTTCGGGTTCCAGGCCTTGGAACCGGTTTGAGCGGCCGTCAGTTCGAAGGGCTGGTCCGAGATCTGCGTGCCCGGGGTCAAGCCGCGCTCCAGCGAAGCGGCGTAGATGAAGGGCTTGATGTTCGAGCCCGGCTGGCGCCAGGCCTGCGTCACGCGGTTGAAGTTGCCGCGGTAGAAGTCGAAGCCGCCCACCATGGCGCGGATCGCGCCGTCCTGCGGCGACAGCGCCACGAAGGCCGCCTGCACCGAGGGCAGGTTGATGATTTCCCAGTTGTCGCCGAACTTGCGGATGTAGACCACGGAACCGCGCTTGATGCGCTGCTCGGGCTTGGCCTTGTCGTTCAGCGCGCGCGCCACGACGCCCAACACCTTCTTGTCGGTGACGGTGATGATCTCGCGCGAGCTGCGCGCCAGCTTTACTTCGGTGGGGCTGGCCGACAGCACCAGCGCTGTCAGCAGGTCGCCGCTGTCGCTGAACTTGTCGAACACGCCGTCCAGGAATTCGTCGAGCGCCTGCGGGTTGTTCTCGGTGCCCGGGGGCAGGTCCAGCTGCTCCTCGGGGCCGGGGTAGGGCGCGCGGCGCGTGTATTCGAGCACGCCTTCGCGCACGGAGCGGTAGGCTGCTTCCTGGTCCTTGGACTGCACGGTGGTGTAGATATTGATGCCGCGCGAATAGACGTTGTCCTGGTACACGTTGAACAGCAGCTGGCGCGCCAGTTCCGCCACGTATTCGCCATGGATGGAATAGCCGCCGGCCGGCGTGCCTTCCGCGGACTTCATGACGATGGGCTGGGCCATCGCCTGCTGGTATTCCGGTTCGGTCAGGTAGCCCAGCGAATGCATGCGGCCCAGCACGTAGCGCTGGCGCAGTTCGGCGCGCGGGCGGTTGGCGATCGGGTTGAAACGCGACGGCGCCTTGGGGATGCCGGCGAGCATGGCGGCTTCCGCGGGCGTGACGTCGGACAGGGGCTTGCCGAAATAGGTGCGCGAGGCGGCCGCGAAACCGTAGGCGCGGTGGCCCAGGTAGATCTGGTTCATGTAGAGCTCCAGGATCTGGTCCTTGGTGAGCTCCGATTCGATCTTGAAGGTCAGCAGCAGTTCATAGAACTTGCGCGAATAGGTCTTTTCCGACGACAGGTAGAAGTTGCGCGCCACCTGCATCGTGATGGTGCTGGCGCCCTGCGACTTCGACATGCTGATCAAGTTGGTCAGGCCCGCCCGCGCCACGCCCATCCAGTCGATCCCGCCGTGCTGATAGAAGCGGTCGTCCTCGGCCGCCAGCACCGCGGACTTCATGACGTCCGGGATCTCGTTGAAGCGCAGCACGTTGCGGCGCTCTTCGCCGAATTCGCCGATCAGGACGCGATCCGCCGTATAGACGCGCAGCGGCACCCGGGGGCGGTAGTCCGTCATGGCGTTCAGGTCCGGCAGGTTGGGCCAGGCCAGCGCCAACGCCATTCCGGCCAGCAGCACGCCGCACAGGAACAGTCCGGCAAAGAAAATGCCGGTTTTTACGAAGAATCGCAGTATCGGGGAACCGCTCTTGGCGGGCTTGTCTTTCTTGGAGGAATTCTGGGGCTTGCTCATCGCGGCGATTTTACGGGTATCTCCGGGTCCGTCTTGGCACGGGGCACCGGTTTCTGTAACAAAATCGTTCAGTGTGGTGGGCGGGCAACTGGCGGCTGATGTGATAATGCCGTCATGAACTTTTCCGCTATCTCATGTCCGGAGGCTGACCCGGACCCGGCGTCCTCCGGCGAGACGCCTGAAAACCTGCCTTGCGCCGCTGAGTGCACAGGCAAGGCCGCGACGTTGCCGCATGACCTGCCGGTCTTCCTGGTCGGGATGATGGGCGCAGGCAAGACGACCATAGGGCGTGGCCTGGCGCGTGCGTTGGGGCGCGAGTTTATGGACTTGGATCATGAGCTCGAGGCGCGTTGTGGCGTGCGGGTGCCGGTAATCTTCGAAATCGAGGGCGAAGCCGGCTTTCGTCGCCGGGAATCCGCCGCCTTGGAAGAGTGTACCCAACGGCGCAACATAATTCTCGCCACCGGGGGCGGCGCCATCCTGGCGCCGGAAAACCGCCAGCGCCTGCACGAGCGCGGCATCGTGGTCTATTTGAGGGCCAGCGTGGACGAATTGTTCCGCCGCACCTGCCGCGACCGCAACCGTCCCCTGTTGGCCACCGCCGATCCGCGCGGCACGCTGCGCGAACTCATGACCCTGCGGGAACCCCTCTATAAGGAAGTGGCCGACCTGGTGGTGGAAACGGGCGCCATGCCCATCCACACCCTGGTCAAGGCGCTGCTGCCGCAATTGCAAGCCTTCGAGAAGCGCATATGAACGTTGTACACGTGGACACCCCGGGCGGAAGCTACCCGATCAACATCGGCCCCGGCCGCCTGGACGCCCTGGACCAGAGCATTCCCGCCGACGCCACCGCGATCGCCGTGGTGACCAACCCGACCGTCGCCGCCCTGTACGGCGAACGCGCCGAGGCGGCGCTGGCCAGGACCGGCAAGCGGGTGCTGCGCATCGAATTGCCTGACGGCGAGGCCTACAAGGACTGGCAGTCGCTGAACCTGATCTTCGACGCCCTGCTGGGCAACCGCCTGGACCGCCGCTGCGTGCTGGTGGCGCTGGGCGGCGGCGTGATCGGCGACATGACCGGCTTCGCGGCCGCGGTCTACATGCGCGGCGTGCGCTTCCTGCAGGTGCCCACGACCCTGCTGTCGCAGGTTGATTCGTCGGTGGGCGGCAAGACCGCGGTCAACCATCCGCTGGGCAAGAACATGATCGGCGCGTTCTACCAGCCGGTCGCCGTCGAGATCGATACCGACGTGCTGAACACGCTGCCGGCGCGCGAAGTGTCCGCGGGCCTGGCCGAAGTGATCAAGTACGGCCTGATCCTCGACCCGGCGTTCTGGTCCTGGTGCGAGGAAAACGCGCAGAAGCTGCGCGCGCTGGATCCGGACGCCGTCAGCTATGCCATCCGCCGCTCCTGCGAGCTGAAGGCGCAGGTGGTGGGCAAGGACGAGCGCGAATCCGGTCTGCGCGCCATCCTGAACCTGGGCCATACCTTCGGCCACGCCATCGAATCCGGCCTGGGCTACGGCGCCTGGCTGCATGGCGAAGCGGTAGGTTGCGGCATGGTGCAGGCGGCCGAACTGTCGGCCGACGTGGCGGGCTTCGAGCGCGCCGACGTGGAGCGCGTGCGCGCGCTGGTCACCGCCATCGGCTGTCCCGCCGTGGCCCCTGACCTGGGCGCTGACCGTTGGCTGGACCTGATGCAGGTGGACAAGAAAACGGAAGGCGGCTCGATCCGCTACGTGCTCATGACCCGCATCGGCGAAGCCATCATGCGCCCGGCTCCCGACGACGCGGTGCGCGCCGTCCTGGCCCGCACCACCCAATAGACATGCTGGAGACGGTGTTGCAGATGAAAGAACTGGCTTCCTATGCATCCCACCCGTCTCAATCGCGCGGGCGGGCCTATGCCGAGCCGCCGCCGGAAAATCGGACGGAGTTCCAGCGCGATCGCGATCGCATCGTCCATTCCGGCGCCTTCCGGCGGCTGGAATACAAGACCCAGGTCTTCGTCAACCATGAAGGCGACCTGTTCCGCACCCGCCTGACCCACAGCCTGGAAGTGGCGCAGATCGCGCGTACGCTTGCGCGCAGCCTGGGCCTGTCCGAAGACCTGACCGAAGCCATCTCGCTGGCGCATGACCTGGGCCACACGCCGTTCGGCCATGCAGGCCAGGACGAACTCAACGCCTGCATGCGGGAACTGGCGCCCGAGGCCGGCGGCTTCGAGCACAATCTGCAAAGCCTGCGGGTGGTGGACGAACTGGAAGAGCGCTATGCGGACTTCAACGGCCTGAACCTGTGCTTCGAAACGCGGGAAGGTATCCTCAAGCATTGCTCGGCCGCGCACGCGCGCCAGCTGGGCGACGTGGGTCAGCGCTTCCTGGACCGCACCCAGCCCTCGCTGGAAGCGCAGTTGGCCAACCTGGCGGACGAAGTCGCCTACAACAACCACGACATCGACGACGGCCTGCGTTCGGGCCTGATCACATTGGAACAGCTGAAGGAGGTCTCGATCTTCGAGCGCCACCACGCCCATGTGCTGGAAAGCTATCCCGGGCTGGCCCCGCGACGCGCCGTGGCCGAAACCATACGCCGCATGATCAATACGCTGATCGTCGATCTGACGCGGACTTCACTGGCGCGCATCCGCGAGTTCGCGCCCGCCACCGCTGCAGACGTGCGCCGCGCGCCGCCCTTGGCGACATTTTCGCCCGAGGTCCGGAGCGAGGCCGATGAACTGAAGAAATTCCTTTTCGACAACCTGTACCGCCATTACCGCGTGCTGCGCATGACGACCAAGGCGCGGCGCATCGTGCGCGAGCTGTTCGCCGCCTTCCTGGACGATCCGCGCCTGCTGCCGCCCGACTATCGCCGGCCCGGGTTCAATGAGCAGGCCCGCGCCATCGCCGACTACATTGCCGGGATGACGGACCGTTACGCCATCCGCGAACACAAGCGTCTGTTCGAGATGGCCTGAGACCTGAGCCCGCGCCTTGGCGGGCAGGCCTCAGACGCGTTGCCGTCGCTTCAACCCACCAGATAGCGCTGCGTCAGCAGCACCCAATAGGCCGCGCCCACGGGCAGGCTGTGGTCGTTGAAGTCGTAGCCCGGGTTGTGCACCATGCAGGCGCCGTGCCCGCCGTTGAAGCCCTCCGCTGACCCATCGCCATTGCCCACCAGCAGGTAGGAGCCCGGCACTTCCTCCAGCATGAAGGCGAAGTCTTCGCTGCCGGTCAGCGCCCGGGTTTGAAGCTCCACCCGCTCGGCGCCCACCAGTTCCACCGCCACCTGGCGCGCGAAATCGGTTTCTTCCTGAGTATTCACCAGCACGGGATAGCCGCGGCCATAATCGATGGTCGCCCGCACCTGGTAGCTGGCCGCCTGGCTGTGGACCAGTTCAGTGATGCGCGCCTGCAGCGTGTCGCGCACGCCGCGGTCCAGCGCGCGCACGCTGAGCTTGAGCGTGGCGGTCTGGGGAATCACATTGTTCGCGCGGCCCGCGTTGAACGCGCCGACCGTGATTACCGCCATGTGCAGAGGATCGATGTTGCGGGCGACGATGCTTTGCAGGCCCATGACGATGGCGGCGCCTGCCACCACCGGGTCGGCGGCGCAATGCGGCATCGCGCCATGTCCACCCACGCCTTCCAGCACGATGGTGACGTTGTCGGAGGAGGCCATGGCGGGACCGTCACGCAGCAGCAGGCGGCCTTGCGGATGGCCCGGCATGTTGTGCATGGCGTAGATGGCGTCGCACGGATACTTGCGGAACAGCCCGTCCTCCATCATGCGCTTGGCGCCGCCCAGGCCTTCCTCGGCGGGCTGGAAGATCAGGTTGAGCGTGCCGTCGAAGTCGCCATGCTTGGCCAGGTGGTGCGCAGCTGCCAGCAGCATGGCGGTGTGGCCGTCGTGGCCGCAGGCATGCATCACGCCTTCGTTGCAGCTGGCGTGCTCCAGGCCCGTGGCTTCCTGGATCGGCAGGGCGTCCATGTCGGCGCGCAGGCCCAGGCGTTTGCCGCCGTTGCCGCGGCGCAATTGCCCGACCACGCCGGTGCCGCCCAGGCCGCGTTCCACTTCATAGCCCCATTGGGTCAGGCATTGCGCCACCAGGTCGCTGGTGCGGAATTCCTGGAAGCCAAGCTCGGGGTGGCGGTGGATGTCGCGGCGGATCGAGACGAACTCGTCGGACTGGGCGGTCATGGTCTGCAGGATGGGATGCATGTCGGGTTGATCCTGGAATCGGGTTACTGGTTGCCGGCCAGTTTCACGTGGCTGGAGATTTCGCGGAAGCGCTCGGTTTCGGCGCGGTACATGGCGTCGGCCTGTTCCGCGCTCATGGGCGCGGAGACTTCGATGTTCTGGTGGGCCAGGCTGTCCTTTACCGCCGGATCCTGCATGGTGGCATTGAGCGCGGCGTTCAGGCGCGACACCACGTCCTGCGGCGTGTCGCGCTTGACGAAGTAACCGGTCCAGGTGGTGAAGTTGAAGCCTTTGAGCAGCTGGCCTTCATTCACCGACGGCACCGACTTGAGCGCCGGCAGCTGGCTGCGCTGCGGGTCCAGGCTGGCCAGCAGCTTGATGCGGCCCTGTTCGGCCAACGCCACCTGCTGCTGCGACAGCGGCAGGATGGCCAGGTCCACCTGGCCGCCGCCGATGTCCTGCATCAGCGGCGCGCCGCCCTTGTAGGGCACGTGCATCATGTTGGCGCCGATGGTGCGGGCCATGTGCTCGCCCAGCACGTGGTACAGCGAACCCACGCCCACGCTGCCGAACGTCAGCGGCTGGGTGGCCGAACGCGAGCGCGCCAGCGTGACCAGCTCGTCGGCGTTGTTGGCCGGCAGGTCCGCGCGCGCCACGATCACCAGGGGCGCCATGCCTATCATCTGCACCAGGCGGAAATCCTCGCTCTTGAGCTTGACCGCGGGATTGGCAATGGGGGACAGGATCAGCTCGTTGGGCGAGCCCTGGAACAGGTAATAGCCGTCGGCCTTGGCGCCCAGTACCTTCTGCGCGCCGAGCGCGCCGCTGACGCCGCCCAGGTTCTCCACCAGCACGGGCTGGCCCAGCTGCTTGGACACGGGCGAGGCCACCACCCGGGCGATGGAGTCGGAGGCGCCGCCAGCCGGGTAGGGCACCATCATCATGACGGGCCGGTCGGGATAGTCTGCGGCCTGGGCGCCCTGGCCCAGCAGTGCCGCGCCCAGCGCCAGCGCACAGCCGGCCCGGCGCAGGCCATTGGAAAGCATGCTCACGAAATTCCCCTTGGAATGGATATAGGCGTGATCTGCATGCTAGGGACTGGCCTCGCCAGTTGTCTAACGAATTGTTATTCTGGAAGCTAGAAAAAAAACTCATAGTTAAACGGGGACTCGGGCATGAATCTCAAGCAGCTCGAACATCTGCTGGCGGTGGCCGAGGCAGGTTCCTTCAGCCGCGCGGCCGAACATCTGCATCTGACCCAGTCGGCGCTCAGCCGCAGCATCCGCCTGCTGGAAGAAGACCTGGGGGCGCGGCTGCTGGACCGCATGGGCAAGCGCACCGAACTGACTCCGCTGGGCCTGACCGTGGCCAGCCGCGCGCGGCGCATCCTGTTCGAATCCGGCGAGCTGCGCCGCAGCGCGGAACTCTTGACCCAGGGAGACCGGGGCAGCGTCAGCATAGGGCTGGGCTCGGGGCCGGGCGTCATGCTCATGACGCCGCTGCTGGCGCACGTGGCGCAGCACTATCCGCAAGTGCGGCTGGACGTGATGCGCGGTTCGCCTGAGGCTCATCTGGCGCTGTTGCGCCAGCGGCGCCTGGATGCGCTGGTGGTCGATACCCGGGGCATCGTGCCGGCGGCCGATCTGCGCATCGAGCCCATATCGGAAATGCGCGCCGGCTTCATCTGCCGCCGCGGCCATCCGCTGGCCCAATCGGGGCGGCCGGCGCGCTTCGCGGAGGTCGCGGCCTACCCGCTGGCATCTACGTTCCTGGCGGCCGACACGGTACGCATCGTGGTCGAGCATTTCGGTATCGAGGCGGACCCGCAGACGTCGATGCGCCTGCGCTGCGATGAGATCGGCAGCGTGCTGGAAGCGGTGCGCGTGTCGGACGCGGTATTCCTGGGCATCGTCGGCGCGGCGCGGGTCGGCATCGCCGCCGGCGAGCTGACGGAACTGCCCACCGACCCGCCGCTGCGCAGCCATGCGCTGTTCGCGATGGTGACCCTGACGGGCCGCACCGAAGCGCCCGCGATGGCGCTGGTGCGCGAATTCGTGGCCCAGCGCCTGCGCGATTGAACCCGCGTTAGCGGTGCTTGCGGTAGGGCTCGTCCTCGGGCACGAAGGTGGCTTCCGCCAGCGCGTCGCGCGTCCATTCCTGCATGGCGGGCAGCGCCAGCACCGCGTCCATATAGTCGCGCACCGAGCCCGCTGCCGCGATGCCGTAGGTGTTGAAGCGCGAGACCACCGGCGCGAAGAAGGCGTCGGCGATTGAGAA
The DNA here is from genome assembly GCF_036567245.1 of Achromobacter sp. GTDB lineage: Bacteria > Pseudomonadota > Gammaproteobacteria > Burkholderiales > Burkholderiaceae_B > Achromobacter. Next base: position 11,122 of record NZ_DATCUY010000592.1, read on the forward strand.
TGCGCCGAACAGGAAGGGCCCGCCCTGGCCGAATTCCGCGCGCGTGTCGTGCCAGATGGCTTGCAGGCGCGAGATGTCCTGTTGCGCGGCCTCGGGCAGGTCGATGCCGGGCAACCGCGCCTCGACGTTCATGGGCAGCGCCTGGCGCATCGCGCCAAAGCCGCTGTGCATCTGCGCGGCGAGCGAGCGGGCGCGGGCGCGCGCCTTGGGGTCCTGCGGCCACAGGCCGGCCTCGGGATGGCGCTCGGCCAGGTACTCGCAGATCGCCAGCGAATCCCAGACCGGGAAGTCGCCGTCCAGCAGCACCGGCACCAGGCCCGCCGGCGACACCGCGCTCACGCGGCGCGAGAATTCTTCGGTGAAGAAGCCGAGCTTTTGTTCCGTGAACGCAATGCCCGTGGCGCGCAAGGCGATCCAGGGACGCAGGGACCAGGACGAGTAATTCTTGTTGCCGATGATCAAGGTGTACATGCCGCGATCCTCTCTAGCCGTTGATGTTGAGGGTTCATGCGCCCGGGCTGCGGCGCAGCAGCTTGCCCAGGTATTGTCCGGTGTGGCTGGCAGGGGTCTCGGCCACGTCTTCCGGCGTGCCCTGCGCGACCACGCTGCCGCCGCCATCGCCCCCTTCGGGGCCCATGTCGATCACCCAGTCCGCGGTCTTGATGACGTCCAGGTTGTGCTCGATGATCAGCACGGTGTTGCCGCTGTCGACCAGCTGGTTCAGCACCTGCAGCAGCAGTTCGATGTCGCGGAAATGCAGGCCGGTGGTGGGCTCGTCCAGGATGTAGAGCGTGCGGCCGGTGCTGCGCCGCGACAGTTCCTGCGACAGCTTCACGCGCTGCGCTTCACCACCCGACAGGGTGGTCGCGCTCTGGCCCAGCCGGATATAGGACAGGCCCACGTCGATCAGCGTGTGCAGCTTGCGGGCGATGGCCGGCACGGACTCGAAGTACTCCAGCGCCTGCTCCACGGTCAGGTCCAGCACTTCGCTGATGTTGCGGCCGCGGTAGCGGATTTCCAGCGTTTCGCGGTTGTAGCGCTTGCCGTGGCAGACGTCGCACGGCACGTACATGTCGGGCAGAAAGTGCATTTCCACCTTGACCACGCCGTCGCCCTGGCAGGCTTCGCAGCGGCCGCCCTTGACGTTGAAGCTGAAGCGCCCCGGATCGTAGCCGCGGGTGCGCGCCTCTGGCACGCCCGCGAAGAGTTCGCGGATCGGCGTGAACAGGCCCGTGTAGGTCGCGGGGTTGCTGCGCGGCGTGCGGCCGATGGGGCTCTGGTCCACGCTGATGATCTTGTCGAAGTTCTCCAGCCCCTGCATCGACACGTAGGGTGCGGGTTCGCTCTGCGCGTGGTGCAGCTGGCGCGAGACGGCGACCGCCAACGTGTCATTGACCAGCGTGGATTTGCCCGAGCCGGACACGCCGGTCACGCACACAAGGCGGCCAGCCGGGATGCGCAAGTCCACGGTCTTGAGATTGTTGCCGCTGGCGCCCGACAAGGTCAGCCAGGACAGTTCTTCGTTGACGGGACGCCGCTTCGGGATGGCGATGGCGCGCGCGCCGCTCAGGTACTGTCCAGTCAGCGAATTCGGATCGCGCTGCACGGTTTCCGGGTCGCCCTGCGCCACGACCTGGCCGCCGTGCTCGCCCGCGCCCGGCCCCATGTCCACCACCCAGTCGGCCATGCGGATCATGTCTTCGTCATGCTCGACGACGATGACGCTGTTGCCCAGGTCGCGCAGGTGCTGCAAGGTGCCGATCAGGCGGTCGTTGTCGCGCTGGTGCAGGCCGATGGAGGGCTCGTCCAGCACGTACATCACGCCGGTCAGGCCGGACCCGATCTGGCTGGCCAGGCGGATGCGCTGCGCCTCGCCGCCCGAGATGGTGTCGGCGCTGCGGTCCAGCGACAGGTAGTTCAGGCCCACATTGTTCAGGAAGCTCAGGCGCGCCTCGATTTCGCGCACGATGCGCTGCGCGATTTCCTGCTTGGCGCCCGTCAGGCTCAGGTCGCGGAACCAGGTGAGGCAGGTCGACAGCGGCATGGCCTCGACTTCATAGATGGCCTGGCCATGGCGTTCGCCGCCGCGCGGATCCTGGCCGATCAGCACATTGCGGGCCTCGGGCCGCAGCCGCGAGCCGCCGCAGTCCGGGCAGGTCTTGATGTTGCGGTACTTGCCGAGTTCCTCGCGCACCGTGGCCGAATCGGTCTCGCGCCAGCGGCGCTCCAGGTTCGGGATCACACCCTCGAAGGTGTGGCGCTTGACCGTGCTGCGACCTTTCTCGTTCAGATAGAGGAACGAGATCTCTTCTTCGCCGGAGCCGTACAGCACCTTGTCGCGCAGGGTTTCGGGCAATTCCTCGAAAGGCGCCTCGATGTCGAATTCATAGTGCGCCGCCAAACTGGTCAGGAGCGAATGGGTGAAGGCGTTGCGGCGGTCCCAGCCGCGGATGGCGCCGGCTGCCAGACTCAGCTCGGGGAAAGCGACCACGCGCTTGGGGTCGAAGAAACCGACCTGGCCGATGCCATCGCAGCTGGGGCAGGCGCCCATGGGGTTGTTGAAGCTGAACAGGCGCGGTTCCAGCTCGGGCAGGCTGTGGCTGCACACCGGGCAGGCGTAGCGGCTGGAGAAGACCTGTTCGCGTTCGCTGTCCATGTCCAGCGCCAGGGCGCGGCCCTCGGCCAGCTGCAGGGCGGTCTCGAAGCTTTCCGCCAGGCGCTGCTTGCTCTCGGGCTTGATGCGCAGCCGGTCGATGACGACGTCGATATCGTGCTTCTCGGTTTTCTTCAACGGCGCCATGCCGTCGATCTCCACCAGTTGCCCGTCGATGCGCAGCCGCACGTAGCCTTGCGCTTGCAGGCTGGCGCATTCGTCCTCGAAGCTGCCTTTCTTGCCGCGCGCGATGGGCGCCAGCACGGCCAGGCGCGTCTCGGGCGTCCAGCCCAGCACGGCGTCGACCATCTGGCTGACGCTTTGCGCTTGCAGCGGCAGGCCATGGTCCGGGCAGTAGGGCGTGCCCACGCGTGCGTACAGCAGGCGCAGGTAGTCGTGAATCTCGGTGATGGTGCCGACCGTGGAGCGCGGATTATGCCCCGCAGCCTTCTGCTCGATCGAGATGGCCGGCGACAGGCCTTCGATCAGGTCCACGTCCGGCTTGTCCATCAGCTGGAGAAATTGGCGGGCATACGCGGACAGGCTTTCCACGTAACGTCGCTGGCCCTCCGCATACAGCGTATCGAACGCCAGCGACGACTTGCCCGAACCGGACAGGCCGGTCACGACCACGAGTTTGTGGCGAGGCAGGTCCAGCGAGACGTTCTTAAGATTGTGGGTGCGTGCACCCCGGATGCGTATTGTCACGTCGGTCGGGCGTCCATAGGCTCTTTTAAGCGGTTTCAAAGGCCAACTTGGTACTATAGCGCGCCGAATCCCCCCGTGTTCAGGGTAGTCCGTCAAGTTGCACTGAACCGGGTCCGGCGCGGCACCGCTAGATCAGACCGTGAGCGTGTGACATTCACGCGCGCCCGCCCTTGTCATTGTTGAAATTTCCGCATGCCGGCAGATACCAGACTGAAATTGACCCCTTCCGAGCGCCGCGCCAGCATCGCGCTGGCCGGCCTGTTCGCCGCGCGGATGCTGGGGCTGTTCCTGCTGCTGCCGGTGTTTGCCGTGGCGGCCGCCGGGTTGCCGGGCGGCAACGACCCCGCCCGGGTGGGCCTGGCGCTGGGCATGTACGGGCTGACCCAGGCGTTCATGCAGATCCCATTCGGGCTGGCCTCCGACCGCTGGGGCCGGCGCCCGGTCGTGCTTTTCGGCCTGTTGCTGTTCGTGGCGGGCAGTATCGTCTGCGCCCAGGCGACGGACGTCTACTGGATCACCATCGGTCGCGCCATCCAGGGGGCGGGCGCCATTTCCGCCGCCGTGACCGCGTGGCTGGCCGACGCCACCCGCGACGAGGTGCGCACGCGCGCCATGGCCATGGTGGGCGGGTCGATCGGCCTGTCGTTTGCCGTGTCGCTCGTCCTGTCTCCCGTGCTGGTGGGCTGGTGGGGCCTGTCGGGCCTGTTCTGGACCATCGCCTGTCTGGGCGTCGTCTGCCTGGCCGTCGCGCGCTTTGTCGTGCCGGTGGTGCCGCGCACGCAGGCGCGCACCATGCAGGGGGCCAATGCGCGTGAAGTCCTGACCCACCGCGATCTGCTGCGCCTGAATTTCGGTGTGTTCGTCCTGCATTTGATCCAGGTGTCGCTGTTCGTCGTGGTGCCGGCCCTGCTGGCCAAAGTTGGCGGCCTGGACGCGCGCGAACTCTGGAAGGTCTATCTGCCCGTCATCCTGGTGTCGTTCGTGCTGATGGTGCCCGTGGTTTTCGTCGCCGAAAAGCGCCGCGCCCACCGGGGCGCCTTGCGCGCGGCCGTGGCGGGCCTGGTGGTGGTGTGCGCCTTGTTGCCGGCGGCCAGTCACGGTTTCTACACGCTGGCCATCGCGCTGACGGGATTCTTCGTGGCCTTCAACGTACTGGAAGCGCTGCAACCGTCGCTGGTGTCGCGCGTGGCCCCGCAGGCCTACAAGGGCCTGGCGCTTGGTTTCTACAACACCGCCCAGGCGGCCGGCCTGTTCGCAGGCGGCGCGCTGGGGGGATGGTTGGCGTCGCACTCGGGCGCAAGCGCCGTCTTCATCGGCGCGGCCGTGCTGTCCGCGGTCTGGCTGGCCGTGACGTGGGCACTTCGGCCCCTGGCCTGAGTCTTCGCGGGGGATGCGTCCCCGACTGCCCGGAACCGTCGCTGATTGTGCCGTCTTCGCCTGCCAACGGCCCCGAATTCGTTTTCCAGGCCGGGCGGATTTGTCACCAATGGCGTTTGGCGCGGCGGGCGCTTTTCGTCGATAATACGTACCAAATTAGGGCTTCACCCGGCGTCGCCGGTCATCATTGCGATGACCGGCGTGTTTCATGAAGCCGGTCTTCAACATCGCTTTTTATGTTGTTGCCGGCGCGCTCGCGGCAACGCACAGGCGCAGGCTGTCAACAACAGAGGGACAACGGCATGGCATCGGTTAACAAAGTCATTCTCGTGGGCAATCTGGGGCGCGACCCGGAAGTCCGCTACAGCCCCGACGGGGCGGCAATCTGCAACATGTCGATTGCCACCACTTCGTCCTGGAAGGACAAGGCCAGCGGCGAAAAGCGCGAAGAAACCGAATGGCACCGCGTCGTCATGTACAACCGCCTGGCTGAAATCGCCGGCGAATATCTGAAGAAGGGCCGCTCGGTCTACATCGAGGGCCGCCTGAAGACGCGCAAGTGGCAAGACAAGGACACCGGCGCTGACCGCTACAGCACCGAAGTGGTGGCTGACCAGATGCAAATGCTGGGCGGCCGCGAAGACGGCGGCGGCGGTGGCGCAAGCTTCGGCGGTGGCGGCGGCTACGACGACGCACCGTCGCGTCCGCAGCAGCAACG
>NZ_DATCUY010000593.1:0-2178 GCF_036567245.1 Achromobacter sp.
GTTCGAGAGCCAGTCCGTCATCGTCGCGCGCGCCGCCCATCCGCTGGCCCGGGCGCGACAGTTGGGCGAACTGACCGAGGCGGCCTGGGTGCTGACCGGGCCGGCGCAAGGGCCGGGCGATCCACGGGCGCTGTACGCCGACGAAGCGCAGGCGCGCGCGCTGCATCTGCAGCTCGAATGCGAATCCTTTTCCACGCTGCTGGCGTTGATGCCGCAGCTGGACCTGATCGGCATCATGCCGCAGGGGTTCCTGGACCGTTACGGGCCGGCGCTGGGGCTGGTGCGGCTGGACATCATCGACCCCCTGCCCAAGACCGTCATCTATGTGACGCACCGTGCCGATGCACCGCTGACCGTGCCGGCGCGCCGACTGCTGGACGCGCTGCTGGGCGAGGCCGCGCAGCTGGCCAGGCACCCCTGAACCGTAACGGATCGCTCCGAAAGGATGAGGCGCGCCCGAGGCGTCATGCCAGCGGCGTAAGGCTCAATATCTTTGACGGCTGCCCATGCGTGGTCTTATTTTTTTGGATTCGTGCCGAGGCGCAATCCGGACCGCTTCCACGTTTCCAGAGGCCGCATCATGGTGATTGCAACGACAGTCCTGGTGGTTGGCGCCGGTCCGGTGGGTCTGCTCATCGCCGCCGAGCTGCAACGGCGCGGCGTGCAATGCCTGCTGATAGATGCGCACGAGAGGCCGCTGGAGTGGGACCGCGCAACGGTGGTCCACCCCCGCTCGCTGGAGATATTCGATTCGCTCGGCATCGTGGAACCGCTGCTGGCCGCAGGCGTGAAGCAGCGCGGCGCGCGCATCCATGCCGACGGCAAGGTGCTGGGCGAAATCGATCTGGATCTTTGCGGCAGTCGCTATCCCTACAACATCGGGATTTCGGAAGAGGTCACCGAGGCCATCCTCACCGACTATCTGGCAAGCCATGGCGGCAGCGTCCAGCGGGCCAGCAAGCTGGTGGACCTGCAGGAACGGCCGGACGGCGTGCTGGCCAGAATCGAACAGCCTGGCGGCAATATCGAAGTGCTGGCCCAGTGGGTGATAGGCTGCGACGGCCACCACAGCACGGTCCGCGCGCTGGCCGGCATCGAACAGGATGGCCACGACATCAGCCAGCCCTGGGCCGTGTTCGATGCCGCGATCAGCGGCTGGCCCGAGATTTTCGAAGCCAACTACGCCTACCTGGACCGGATTCCGGTCATCCTGACGGCGCTGCCCGGCCAGCGCTGGCGCGTGTATCTGCGGCCCAGCGCCGAAGATTCCGACCTGGTCGCCGATGCCTTGTCCACGCTGCGGCGGTATCTGCCCGAAGCCGACTTCGAAGACGTCGCTCATCCGGCGCGCTTCCTTTGCTACACCAAAGTTGCGCGGCGATTCCGGGCCGGCCGCATCCTGCTGGCCGGGGACGCCGCGCATACCTGCAGTCCGGCCCAGGGCCACGGCATGAATACCGGCCTGCACGACGCCGTCAATCTGGCCTGGAAGCTTGCGCTGGTCTGCGGCGGGCAGTGCTCGGATGGGCTGCTCGACAGCTATCAGGCAGAGCGTCGTCCCGCCGCGCAGCGTGTGCTGGCATCGGGCGATGCCGCCGAGTACGCCCAACTGGCCACGGATACGGAGGTGCTGCGCGAGCGCAATACCGCCATCCGCAAAGCCTTCGAGGACGGCGCCTCGCAGCATCACGAGGCGGTGGCCGAGGCGGAGCTGGACATCGATTACGGCGATTCGCCCATCGTCATGGGAGACCGGCACGACCCCGTTTCCCCGGGCCAGCGGCTGCCGGACCAGATCCCGATCCGCCTGGCGGGGGGAGGCGCGGGCATGTTGCACGAACGCGCCAACCGCAAGGGCCACACGGTTTTCGTTCTTGGCGGCCCGCGGACGTCAGGGGATACGCTTGCTCAGGTCCGCTCGGCGATCGAGCCGCTATCCGACGGCGCGCTCATTGAAGCGGTGGTCGCCTTGACCGCGAATGCGGACATTGTTGACGACGTGGATGGCTATCTCGATCCCTCGATGGCCGGAAGGCTGGGCGTGCGGCATATCCTGTTGCTGGTCGTCAGGGCGGACGGCCACGTGGGGCTGCGCGCGGAAGAACGCCACGTGGAGACCCTGGGGGCTTACGTGGAGCTGCTGCGCGCGCCCGCGCCCGGCATGGCCGCGGCGTCCTG
>NZ_DATCUY010000594.1:0-5532 GCF_036567245.1 Achromobacter sp.
GTGTTGTCGCCGTCCAGGGAGACGACGGCGGGCATGCTGCGACGGGCGCGGGGGCGGGGAGTGGTCATTCGGCCTCTAGGGAAACACGGTCCACGTCGGCAACCCGGGCGCGCAGCGAATTGGTGTGCGCTTCGGTGATGATGACGTCGACCATTTGTCCGATGAGCCGCGCGGGCGCGGCGAAGTTCACGATGCGGTTGTTCTCGGTGCGGCCCATCAGTTCATTCGGGTCGCGGCGCGAGGGGCCTTCCACCAGCAGTCGCTGGCGCGTGCCGATCATGTTGCGGGCGATCGTGGCCGCCTGCTCGTTGATCAGCGCCTGCAGGCGCTGCAGCCGGCGCAGCTTCACGTCCTGCGGCGTGTCGTCGTGCAGGTCGGCGGCGGGCGTGCCCGGGCGGCGCGAATACACGAACGAGAACGAGGTGTCGAAGCCGACGTCCTCGATCAGCTTCATGGTCTTTTCAAAGTCTTCCTCGGTTTCGCCGGGGAAGCCGACGATGAAGTCCGAGGACAGCGTCAGGTCGGGACGGGCGGCGCGCAGGCGGCGCACCACCGACTTGAATTCCAGGGTGGTGTAGCCGCGCTTCATGCCGGCCAGCACGCGGTCGCTGCCGGCCTGCACCGGCAGGTGCAGGAAGGACACCAGCTTGGGCAGGCGGGCATAGGCGTCCACCATGCGCTGGGTCATTTCCTTGGGGTGCGAGGTGGTGTAGCGGATGCGCTCGATGCCGGGGATTTCGTGCACGTACTCCAGCAGCATGGCGAAGTCGGCGATCTCGTCGCTGTCCGTCATGCGGCCGCGGTAGGCGTTGACGTTCTGGCCCAGCAGCGTCACTTCCTTCACGCCCTGGTCGGCCAGGTCGGCGACTTCCACCAGCACGTCCTCGAAGGGGCGCGAGACTTCCTCGCCGCGCGTATAGGGCACGACGCAGAAGCTGCAATACTTGCTACAGCCTTCCATGATGGAGACGAACGCCGTGGCGCCTTCGACCCGCGGCGGCGGCATGTTGTCGAACTTCTCGATCTCGGGGAAGCTGATGTCCACCTGCGAACGGCCTTCGTCGCGGCGGCGCTTGATCAGGTCCGGCAGGCGGTGCAGCGTTTGCGGGCCGAACACCACGTCGACGTAGGGCGCGCGCTTGACGATGGCCTCGCCTTCCTGGCTGGCCACGCAGCCGCCCACGCCGATCACCAGGTTGGGATTGGTTTTCTTCAGGTGCTGCACCCGGCCCAGGTCCGAGAAGACCTTTTCCTGCGCCTTCTCGCGCACCGAACAGGTGTTGAACAGGATGACGTCGGCGTCTTCCGGGTTGTCGGTCAGCTCCAGGCCCTGGTCGCCGCGCAGCACGTCGGCCATCTTGTCCGAGTCGTACTCGTTCATCTGGCAGCCGAAGGTGCGGATGTACAGCTTGCGGGGGGAGCCGGCCTGGGTGGCGGGGAGGGCGGCGCTGGCGCCGTCGTGCGCGGCGTCGGCGCGCTTGAGAGTGGTTTCTTGCATGATGGTCGCCGTTGCGGGTGTAGATCCCGGGGGCAGAAAGGTAGGAAACCCTGGATTTTAACCTTTGCCCGAATTTGCTTCTTGGTCTGGCGCGCCCAGGCCGTTACGATAGCGTGCTGGGCTGCTTTCGGGGTCCAGGAACCTTTCTCATTTCCCTGCAGCGGTACCGATGAACACCAATCCCCTGACGCCCTCGGCGGCCGCTCCCGTGACCGACGCCGTGGCGGGCCCCGGGCCCGATCAGTTCCGCAATCCGTTCTCCGCGCTGACCTGGGTGCTGCTGGGCTGCGCCCTGGCGCTGGCCGCCAGCGCCTGCGCGCTGTGGGTGGACCTGCCGCTGGCGGTGTGGATCAAGCAGTCGGTCTCCGAGGGCGTGAACGAATCCTTCGAATGGATCGGCGAACTCGGCGAAAGCGGCCCCTATATCGGCGTGGCGCTGGCCTTCTATGTGATCGGACTGGTCGGCCTGGCGCGGGGCTGGCGCAACCCGGTGCGCATGAGCTACGCCAGCATGGCGCGCGGCAGCCTGCTGATGCTGTCGACCATGGCCGTGGGCGGCCTGGTGGTGCTGGTGCTCAAGCGTTCGGTGGCGCGGGCGCGCCCGGAGCTCTTCTTCGAAAAAGGCATCTACGGGCTGGGCGAGTCGTTCTCCCGCGTCCAGCTCTACAACTCGTTTCCGTCCAGCCATACCTACGCGGCTTTTGCCGTGGCGGTGGTGTTGGGCATCCTGGCGCCGCGCTGGCGCTGGGTCTTCCTGCTGCTGGCGGTGCTGGTGGCCATGAGCCGGCTGGTCAACCTGGACCACTATCTGTCCGACGTGATGACGGCCGCGGGCATCGCGGTGCTGGTCGGACACCTGCTGGCGCCCCGCGTGCTGGGCGCCAGCTACCAATGGCCCCTGCGCGCGCCTTGGCGCTGGTGGAAGAAATAAGGTTTGCTGGCGTTGGCTTGTGCTTCGTAGGTCGCCCGTCGGCGCGGGCGCCGTGGCGGCGAGCGCCCACGATTGCGGTCCGGAGCCTTCGCTCCGGACTGCCCCGTCCTCATCCTCGTGGCCGCCTGCGGCGGCTGCCTTCGGATTCCGCCGGGCGCATCGAGGTTGCTCGCCGCCACGGCGCCCGCGCCGACGGGCTACGTGCGTGTTGGTCTGTTGCGCTGCTGGAGCGGTGGTGGGGCGCGAGTCTTGGGCTGCCCGTGTTATTCGGCCGCGCGGGCGGCCGAACAACACATACATGATTCCGGCCAGGGCCGGGCTCCAGGCTACGCCTTACGCGAAATTCACCACTACGCGCCGGTTGGTGCGGCTCTTTTTCTCGATCTTCGTAACGATCACCGCGCCGATCTCGCCGGTGTTGGCCACGTGCGTACCACCACAGGGCTGGCGATCCACGCCCGGGATTTCGACGATGCGTATGCTGGCGGTGCCGGCCGGGGGCGCTGCACCCACGGTGCGCACCAGGTCGGGTTCGGCCGCCAGTTCCTCGGGCGTGATGCAGTTGATGCTGACGCCGGTGCGGGCCTGGATCAAGGCGTTCAGGCGTTCGGTCAGGTCGGCCTTGTCCAGCGTGGACTCCGGCAGGTCGAAGTCGACGCGCGCGGAGTCGGGTGAAATGCTGCAGCCGGTCACGGGGGCGGGCACCAGCGCGCCGAGCAGATGCAGACAGGTGTGCAGGCGCATGAGGCGATGGCGCCGCGGCCAATCGATGGCCACCGAAACGCGGTCGCCCACTTGCGGCGCCATCTCGCCTTCCAGCACATGCAGAATGCGCTGGCGGTCGTCGGCATACACGGTGTCGGTCAGCGCCAGCGCGCGGCCATCGGCCAGCGTCAGTGTGCCGCTGTCGCCCGCCTGGCCGCCGCTGCGCGCGTAGCAGACGGTCTCGTCCAGTTCGACGCCTTCGGGGCTGACTGCGATCACGGTGGCGTCGCATCGGTCCAGGTAAGGGTCTTCGTCGAATCGCTTGCGGGTGGCATGCATGTAAAGGTCTCCGGATGTTTTTTGATGGGGCGGATTCACGCCAGGATCTTCAGGCCGCCGGCTGTTTCTATCTGCGCGCTCAGGCGGGGCGGCCCGTCGGCCTGCTCGACCTGGATCAGGTGGTCGGCGCCCAGCCAGGCCAAGCCCTGGCGCAGCAGCCCAGCCTGGGGATGGCTGCCGGACAATTGCTTGAGGACGAGGTCCTGGGGCGGCAGGCTGACGCCGGGATAATCCGCCACGTCCCACTGGATCAGCGTGGGCAGCAGACCGTCGCCGGCGGCATGGCCAGCCTCGCGCCAGGGGGGCAGGCTGCCATCGTCCGGCACCGTCAGCCGCCAGCGCAATTGCCCGCGTTCCATGGGAATGGCGGGAGGAATGCGCGTGGGATGCTCGGCCTGCATGCGGGTCAGGTCCAGCGGCGCTTCGACCCGCGCCGCCCAATGCGCCAGGTAGGGGCCCTGGGCGATGCGGGCGCGGACGGCGTCCTGATCCAGTCCGAACCAGCGCGGCCGTGCAGGCGCCGGGGCTTGCGGATCGATGGCGATGACTTCGAGGTAGATACCGCCCGCCATGCCCAGCACCCGGTTGTGGGTGCCCATGCGGGGATGCGCGCCGCCGCCCGAAGGCGCGATGCCGAGCAGTCCGGCGACGTATTCGGTGCCGCTGTCCAGGTCGGCGGCGGCGATGACGAGGTGATCGATGGCGAGTTTCATGATCCGGCTATGGTAGCGAATCCGTGAGGATCCGTACCCGTACACCGCGACGGCGGCCTGCGGTACAGTGCCCGCGCAGGCTTCGCACTCCAGCCCGTCGGCCCGGCAGGCCGTAGCAGGGGATATCGACAATATGGCTTTTTATCTTTTCGCAGTGCTGTTCGCAGTCGGCCTGGTGGCCGCCCTGGCGGCCAGCGCGGTGTATTGGCTGCGTTTCGGCCCGAAGGCCAGGGAGACGCGACGCTGGCTGTACGCCACGGGATGCCTCCTGGTTACCTATCTGATCGGCCTGGCGCTGGTCAGCCATGACCCGTACTTCGACGACAACGGTGTGCCGGAATTCATTCCATGGCGTTTCCGCTGGTCATGGGCCTGGCTTTACGCAGGCTTGCTTCAGTTCATCGTCGTTCCCTGCGGGTTCGGCTTGCGGGCAGGGCTGCGGTTCCTGGCCAGGCGGAAACCGCCACGCGCCGCGCAATAAAAAACCCGCCGCAATGCGGCGGGCCTGGTCTGCGTGGAGACGATCAGGCGGCTTCGCCTTCCTCGCCTTCCTTCTTGGCCGGCTTGACCAGGTCTTCGCGCTTGACGCCCAGCCACATGGCCAGGGCGGCGGCGACGAACACCGACGAGTAGATGCCGAACCAGATGCCGATGGTCAGGGCCATGGCGAAGTAGTGCAGGGTGGGGCCGCCGAAGAACAGCATGGCCAACACCATCATCTGCGTGGAACCGTGGGTGATGATGGTCCGCGAGATGGTCTGCGTGATGGCGCTGTTGATGACTTCGTGCACGTCCGCCTTGCGGTACTTGCGGAAGTTTTCGCGGATCCGGTCCATGATGACCACGGATTCGTTCACGGAGTAGCCCAGCACCGCCAGCACGCCCGCCAGCACCGACAGCGAGAATTCCCACTGGAAGAAGGCGAAGAAGCCCAGGATGATCACCACGTCGTGCAGGTTGGCGATCACGCCGGCGACGGCGAACTTCCATTCGAACCGGAAGCCCAGGTACACCATGATGCCGATGACCACCACCAGCAGGGCCATCAGGCCGTTGTGCAGCAGCTCCTGGCCCACCTGCGGGCCCACGAATTCGACGCGGCGCAGCTCGACGCCGGAATCGGCGGTCTTCAGCGCGGCCATGACGGTTTCGCTCTGGGTGGCCGAGGTCTGGCCTTCCTGCAGCGGCAGACGGATCATCACGTCGTGCGAGGTGCCGAAGTTCTGCACCTGGAAGTCGGTGTAGCCCAGCTTGGAGACCACGCCGCGCACGTTTTCAAGCTGCGCCGTCTGGGCGTAGTTGACTTCCATGACCGTGCCGCCGGTGAATTCGATCGACAGGTGGAA
>NZ_DATCUY010000595.1:0-8760 GCF_036567245.1 Achromobacter sp.
GCTGCAACACGTTGCCGTCTCGAAACTGTAAGACAAGACAATGATGCAATCCCAAATCGATTTCGCCCTGGCGACACCGGAAATCCTCCTGCTGGTTTTCGGCCTGGCTATCCTGCTCGTCGACGCGGTCAGCAATCACCCCGAGCGCAAGCCTACGTTTCTGCTGACCATGCTTGCGTTGGGCGTGCTGACCGTCGTGTCGGCCCTGCAATGGAAGAACGGCGTTGTTGGTTCGACCTTCAACGGCCTGTACGTCACCGACGAACTGTCGCATCTGCTCAAGATCGCGTCCTACATCGCCGTGGCCGTGACCCTGGTCTATGGCCGCGTCTACGCGCAGCTGCGCGACATGATGCGTGGCGGTGAACTTTACGTCCTGACGTTGTTCGCCCTGCTGGGCCAGATGGTCATGATCTCCTCCGGGAACCTGATCTCCATCTACCTGGGCCTGGAGCTGATGTCGCTGGCGCTGTACGCGCTGATCGCGCTGCGCCGCGACAACGTCGTCGCCACCGAAGCCGCCATGAAGTACTTCGTGCTGGGCGCGCTGGCCTCGGGCTTCCTGCTGTACGGCATGTCCATGGTCTATGGCGCCACCGGCCACCTGGATCTGGCTGAAGTGTCCAAGGTCATCGCGGCAGGCAAGGCCGAGAAGCTGGCCCTGGTGTTCGGCATCGTGTTCCTGGTGTCGGGCCTGGCGTTCAAGCTTGGTGCCGTGCCGTTCCACATGTGGGTGCCGGACGTCTACCAGGGTTCGCCCACCGCCGTGACGCTGATCCTGGGCGGCGCGCCCAAGCTGGCCGCCTTCGCCATCACGCTGCGCCTGCTGGTCGACGGCCTGCATGGCCTGGCCGCCGACTGGCAGCCGATGCTGATGATCCTGGCGGTGCTGTCGCTGGCCATCGGTAACCTGACCGCCATCGCGCAGACCAACTTCAAGCGCATGCTGGCCTACTCGACCATCTCGCACATGGGCTTCGTGCTGCTGGGCCTGATGTCGGGTTCGGTCGCGGGCAAACCGGAACTGTCGTCCGCCGCCTACGGCGCCTCGCTGTTCTACATGCTGACCTACGTGCTGACCACGCTGGCGAGCTTCGGCATCGTGCTGCTGCTGTCGCGCCAAGGCTTCGAGTGCGAGCACATCGATGACCTGAAGGGCCTGAACCGCCGCAGCCCGTGGCATGCCGCCATCGTGCTGCTGCTGATGTTCTCGCTGGCCGGCATTCCGCCGCTGGTGGGCTTCTACGCCAAGCTGGCCGTGCTGCAGGCGCTGATCAGCGCCGGCCACGTGACCCTGGCCGTGATCGCGGTGATGTTCTCGCTGATCGGCGCGTTCTACTACTTGCGCGTGGTCAAGGTCGTGTACTTCGACGAACCGGCCGCCGATGCCGCCCCGATGGTCGCCACCTGCGGCCAGCGCGGCGTGCTGTCGGTCAACGGCGCGTTGATCCTGATCCTGGGCATCCTGCCCGGCGGCCTGATGGCCCTGTGCGTGCAGGCCATCCGCAGCTCGCTCAGCCTGTAAACGGAAAACGGGGCCATGAACCAGACTCTGGCGGTATGGCTGCTGATCGCGCTGGCCCTGGTCAGCGCGAATCTCCCGTTCCTGACGGAGCGGGTCTTCGCCGTCATGCCCTGGAAGCAGGGCGGGGTGGCGGCGGTCAAGCCGTTCTGGATGCGTCTGATCGAAGTGCTGGTGTTCTACGCCATCGTCGGCGCATTGGGATTCGCATTCGAATCGACGCTGGGCAACCGTTTTTCCCAAACCTGGGAGTTCTACGCGATCACCTTGAGCCTGTACCTGGTGCTGGCTTATCCGGGGTTCGTGTACCGTTATCTGTTCAAGCGGCATCCCCGGCTACGCACCTGAAGGCCGCCAGGAAACTTGAAGAACGCCCCTTTGGGGCGTTTTTTTTGCCGGCATACGGCATGGTGCTTGCTCGCGCATTCGAAGCCCCCTGATGGGCCTTCTGGCCCTTGCTCGGGCATCCGAGGGGGGGGCTCCAGCACTGCCATTCAGAGAGTTTGTCCGAGGACGCAAGCGTGGCGGCGTCCTGGGGATAACCCGCCTATGGTGTTGTTTTTTCATCTTTTAGATGATTTAGGGTCTTTCATTCAGGTTTCATTCAGGCCCTGAGTTCAGAATCGCAAACGTTAAAAAAACAAGAATCGTTGCTATTCACATTCGGAGAAGCTGGTTTGAAGCCCCAAGATACGTATTCGTTGAATACGCTCACGACCTCCCTGGCCGCCGCTATCGCGGTCCCCGCGCTGTTCGTCAGCCCTTACGCCGCCGCCCAATCCGCCGATTCCGGCGTGACGCAACTTGCGCCGGTGCGCGTGGAGGGTGAGGGGTCGTCGTACCAGACCTCCACGGCGCAGTCGCCCAAGTTCACGGCGCCTTTGCTGGACACTCCGCGCACCGTCCAGGTCGTGCCCAAGCAAGTGATCCAGGATCAGGCCGCATCCACGCTGCAGGATGTGCTGCGCAATTCCCCCGGCATCACGTTCGGCGCCGGTGAAGGCGGCCGCCCGGGCGGCGACCTGCCCATCATTCGCGGCCAGAACTCGGCTGGCAGCATCTTCCTGGACGGCATCCGCGATTCCAGCACGCAGGTGCGCGATACCTTCAACCTGGAACAGGTCGAAGTGATCAAGGGGCCGGACTCGGTCTATTCGGGCCGCGGCGGCGCGGGCGGCAGCATCAACATGGTCAGCAAGACGCCCAAGGCCACCGACTTCACCGAAGCCACGGCGCAGATCGGCACTGACAACAACTACCGCGCGACGATCGACAGCAACTGGCGTCTGGCCGACAAGGCCGCGTTCCGCCTGAACGTCATGGGCAACAAGGGCGACGCGCCCGGCCGCGACAACGCGGTGGACTTCGAGCGCTGGGGCGTGGCGCCCTCGCTGACGCTTGGGGTGGGCACGCCGACGCGCATTACGCTGAGCTACTACCACTACCAAGACGACAGCATGCCGGATTACTCCATCCCGTATGACCCGAAGACGGGCCAGCCGGTGACGGAGACCATGGGCGTGAGCCGCAAGAGCTTCTACGGGCTGACCGGCCGCGATTTCATGAAGACGCGCGATGACGTCGCGACCGTGGATTTCCAGCACGACTTCTCGGACAAGCTGCAGCTGCGCAACGTGACCCGTTATGGCCGCGGCACGACCGACTTCGCCGCCACCAACCCTGACGACAGCAAGGGCAACGTCCCGAATGGCCTGGTGTACCGGGCGCTCAAGTCGGGCTACTACGTCACCAAGAGCTTCGCCAACCAGACCAACCTGACCGGCGAATTCGATACCGGCAGCCTGAAGCACTCGTTCGACCTGGGCTTCGAGTACAGCAACATCAAGCAGGACAAGGACAGCTACACCGAGTCGGGCGTTCCCGCCGGGACGAGCGGCTGCGTGACCGGCACGGCGAACGGCAGGAATACCTATGCCAACCCGGCGCTCTGCGCCTCGTTGTGGGATCCGGATCCGGGTACCAACTACCCCGGCCATCTGCAACGTAACAACAACCCGGCGCGCTACAACACGGATACGGTCGCGCTCTACGGCTTCGATACGATCAAGTTCAACGAGCAATGGCAGGCCAGCCTGGGCTTGCGCTGGGACAATTACCGCACCAGCGGCAGCAATATCGCCAAGGGCCGCAACGACCCGGCCAGCACGCCGGCGTTCTACAGCACCAGCCGCGAGGACAACCTCTTTAACTACCAGGTTGGCTTGGCCTACAAACCGGCGCCCAATGGCACCATCTATGCCACCTACGGCACCTCGTCCACGCCGTCCGCCATCGCTTCCAGCGCGATCAGCGACGCTGCGTCGGTCACGAGCCAGTCGCTCGAGCCGGAAAAGAGCCGCACGGTGGAACTGGGCACGAAGTGGCAGGTGTTCGACGACCGCCTGACGCTGTCGGCGGCGGCCTTCCAGGACATCCGCAAGAACACCAGCGTCGCAGTGTCGGCGACCGAAACCTCGCAGGTTGGCGAAGCCAAGGTGCGCGGCATCGAATTGGGCTTCTCGGGCAGCATCACGCCCAAGTGGAACGTGTTCGGCGGCTACACCTTCATGAACAGCGAAATGACCAAGGGCGCGTTCAACAGCGGCGCCGTGGGCCAGGATCTGCCCAATACCCCGCGCAATGCCTTCAGCCTGTGGACCACCTACAAGGTGCTGCCCAAGCTGACGGTCGGCGGCGGCGCGTATTACGTGGACAAGGTATACGGCAACTCGGACGCGACCAAGAACGCCGATGGCACGCCCAAGGCGCGCTGGGTGCCTTCCTACTGGCGCTTCGACGCCATGGCGGCGTACGAATTCAACGACCACATGTCGGCGCAGCTGAACGTGCTGAACATTTTCGACGAAACGTACTACACCAAGGCCTATGCGGCGCACTATGCGGCGCTGGGTACCGGCCGGGCTGCGCTGCTCTCGCTGCGCGTGCGGTACTGATCAGTCGCTGCAATGAAGAAAGCCACCGCGAGGTGGCTTTTTTCATTCCCGGACGCTGGCGCTAGCGCCCGATGTGGCGAGATCAGCTCTCGAACCAGTTCAGCACGCCATCCAGCCCCGACACGTTGAGCGCGTAGCGCGTCTGCTGACGCACCAGCGGCTTGGCGTGGTAGGCGACCGGGAAGCCGGCGATGCCCAGCATCTTCAGGTCATTGGCGCCGTCGCCCATGGCGATGATCTGTTCCTGGGTGGCGCCGTGCTGGCGCGCGAACTCGCGCAGATGGGCTTCCTTGGCGTCGGCGTCCAGGATGTCGCCCAAGACCTTACCGGTCAGCACGCCGTTGGCGATTTCCAGGGTGTTGGCGTGCGCGCTGTCCAGGTTCAGGCGTTGGCGCAGGCGCTCGGTGAAGAAGGTGAAGCCGCCGGAGACCAGCAGCACCTTGATGCCGGCGGCCTGGGCCGTGGTGATCAGGCGTTCGGCGCCGGGATTCAGGCGCAGCTTGTCCGCATAGACCTGCTCCAGGGCATCGGCAGGCACGCCTTCGAGCAGGGCGACGCGGCGGCGCAGGCTTTCGGCGAAGTCCTTGATCTCGCCGCGCATGGCAGCCTCGGTGATCTCGGATACCTTGTCCTTCAGGCCGGCCACGCCGGCGATCTCGTCGATGCACTCGATGTTGATCAGCGTGGAGTCCATGTCCATGGCCAGCACCTTGCAGGACGACAGCTTCAGGCCCGCGGGCAGGAAGGCGGCGTCGACGCCGTGCCGCTCGGCCCAGCCCACCACTTCGGCGCGAGTCGAGTCGTCGTGCTGCACGTCGAGCAGGCGGGCGGCGGTGGCGCTGATGCGCGCCACGCCCTGTGCCTGGGCCAGGGCCGCCAGCTGTTCCGCGTGTTCCACGGTGAGGCCGGGGGATTGGACGACAAGGTGATGGGTAGTCATAAAAAATCAGTATGGTTGGACGGTTACTTCAGGGCGCGCAGCACGGCGCGGACGGCGTCGGCGCGGGCCGGGATCTGCGCAGCCTTGATCTCAACCCGCAATTTATCCTGTCCCGCCAGTTTGATGTGGCGCTGGCGCTGTACCAGTTCGATGATCTTGGCCGGATCGACCGAGGTCTTGGGTCCGAATTGCAGCAGCGCCTGGGTTTCGCTGGCATCGATCTTGACGATGCCCAGCGGCTGCGCGGCCAGGCGCAGGCGGTGCGTGGCCAGCAGTGTCTGCGCGGCCTCGGGCAGCTTGCCGAAGCGGTCGATCAGTTCTTCCTGGATGTGGATCAGGTCGTCTTCGTCCGCGGCGTGTGCCAGGCGCTTGTAGATGCCCAGGCGGGCGTGGACGTCGGCGCAATAGTCGGAAGGCAGCAGCGCCGGGGCGTGCAGGTTGACTTCGCAGGCCAGGTTGAAGGGGGCATCCAGGTCGGGCTCTTCGCCGGCGCGCAGCGCGCGGACGGCTTCGTTGAGCATCTCGTTGTACATCGAGAAGCCCACTTCCTGGATGTTGCCCGACTGCGAATCGCCCAGCACCTCGCCCGTGCCGCGGATTTCCAGGTCATGCATGGCCAGGTAGAAGCCGGAGCCCAGCTCTTCCATGGCCTGGATGGCTTCCAGGCGCTTCTTGGCATTGTTGGTGATGGCGTCTTCGCCCGGCGTCAGCAGGTAGGCATAGGCCTGGTGGTGGGAGCGCCCGACGCGGCCGCGCAGCTGATGCAGCTGGGCCAGCCCGAAGCGGTCGGCCCGGTGGATCACGATGGTGTTGGCGCTGGGCACGTCGATGCCGGTTTCGATGATGGTGGTGCACAACAGCACGTTGTAGCGCTGCTGGTAGAAGCCCTTCATCACCTGTTCCAGCTCGCGCTCGGGCATCTGGCCATGGGCCACGGCGATGCGGGCCTCGGGCACCAGTTCTTCCAGGCGGGCGCGGCGGTTGTGGATGGTCTCGACTTCGTTGTGCAGGAAGTAGCACTGGCCGCCGCGCTTGAGCTCGCGCAGGAGCGCTTCGCGCAGGGTGCTGCCGTCCTCGCGCCGCACGAAGGTCTTGATGGCCAGGCGCTTCTGCGGCGCGGTGGCGATGACGGAGAAGTCGCGTATGCCCTCCAGCGACATGCCCAGCGTGCGCGGAATGGGCGTAGCGGTCAGCGTCAGCACGTCGACCTCGGCGCGCAGCGCCTTCAGCGCTTCCTTCTGGCGCACGCCGAAGCGGTGTTCCTCGTCGATGATGACCAGGCCCAGGCGCTTGAATTTCACGTCCTTGGACAGGATCTTGTGGGTGCCGATGACGATGTCGACGCGGCCGTCGTTGATGCCTTCGACGGCGGCGGACACTTCCTTGGCCGAGCGGAAGCGGGACAGCTCCACCACCTTCACGGGCCAGTCGGCGAAGCGGTCGGAGAAGGTCTGCGCGTGCTGCTCGGCCAGCAGCGTGGTGGGGCAGAGCAGGGCGACCTGCTTGCCGTTGGCCACGGCCAGGAAGGCGGCGCGCAGGGCGACCTCGGTCTTGCCGAAGCCCACGTCGCCGCAGACCAGGCGGTCCATGGGGCGGCCGGAGGTCATGTCGGCGATGACGGCTTCGATGGCGGCGGCCTGGTCGACCGTTTCTTCAAAGCCAAAGCCTTCGGCGAAGGCCTGGTAGTCGTTGAGCGGCAGGTTGAAGGCATAGCCCTCGCGCGCGGCGCGCTGGGCATACAGGGCCAGCAGTTCGGCGGCGGTGTCGCGGACCTGGCGGGCGGCCTTGCGGCGCGCCTTGTCCCACTGGCCGGAGCCCAGCTGGTGCAGGGGCGCGGCCTCCGGATCGGCGCCGCTGTAGCGGGCGATCACGTGCAGCTGCGACACCGGCACGTACAGGGTGCTGCCGTTGGCGTATTCGAGATGGAGGAATTCCATCCCGCCTTCGCCCATGTCCATGTTGACCAGGCCGTGGTAGCGGCCGATGCCGTGCTGCGCATGGACCACGGGATCGCCCGCGCGCAGCTCGGACAGGTCGCGCACCATGGCTTCGACGTTGCTGGCGCGTTCCTGGTCGCGCTTGCCGCGACGGCCGGTGGTGGCCAGGCCTGGGTACAGGTCGTTTTCGGTGAGGAAGGCCAGATTGGCCTGGGGCAGCCCGAAGCCGGTGGACAGCGGCGCGGCGACGATGCCGAAATGGGCGTCCGACGCCAGGAAGGCTTCGATGCTGTCGGGCTGAGCGTCGGGGGTGACGCCGAACTCGTTCAGCATCTGCACCAGGGTCTCGCGCCGGCCGGCGGAGTCGGCGCACAGCAGCACGCGCGTCTGGCCGCCCTGCACCAGCGCGCGCAGCTTGGCGATGGGATCCTCGGAGCGCCGCGCCACGCTCACGTCGGGCGCCACGCGGAAGTCGGGGTGCGGCTGGCCGGCAGTGAGCGACAGCCGGCGGAATTCCTTCAGCCTGGAATAGAGGGCCTCGTTGTCCAGGAACAGTTCGGACGGCGGCAGCACCGGCCGTTCGCGGTCGCTCTTGAGGAAGCCGTAGCGGCTGGAAGTGTCCTGATTGAAGCGCTGGATGGCATCGTCGATGTCGCCGACGGTGACGGTGACCGTGCCTTCCGTCAGGTAGTCGAACAGTGTCGCCGTTTCCTCGAAGAAGAGCGGCAGGTAGTACTCGACGCCCGCGAACGGAATGCCGTTGCCGATGTCCTTGTAAGGCAGCGCGCGCGAGGGATCGCCCTCGAAGACTTCACGGAAGCGCGCCCGGAAGCGGTTGCGCGCGTCCTCGTCCATCGGGAATTCGCGGCCGGGCAGGAGCTGCACTTCGCGCACCGGATACAGGCTGCGCTGCGTATCCACGTCGAAGCTGCGGATGGTTTCGATTTCGTCGTCGAACAGGTCCAGGCGGTAGGGCACCACCGAACCCATGGGGAACAGGTCGATCAGGCCGCCGCGCAGGCAGAACTCGCCCGGCGCCGTGACTTGGGTGACATGGTTGTAGTTGGCCAGCGTCAGCTGGGCGCGCAGGGCCGCTTCGTTGAGCTTGTCCTTCTGCTTGAAGGAAAAGGTGTAGGCCGCCAGGAACGAGGGCGGCGCCAGCCGGTACAGCGCGGTCGTGACCGGCACCGTCAGCACGTCCACCGACTTGGTCATCAGCGAGTGCAGCGTGTGCAGGCGTTCCGAAATCAGGTCCTGGTGCGGCGAGAAGGCGTCGTAGGGCAGCGTTTCCCAGTCGGGCAGCTGGCGCACGCGCAGGTCCGGGGCGAACAGCTGGATTTCCTCGGCCAGGCGCTGGGCCTCGACGGGCTCGGCCGTCAGGATGACCAGCGGCGCCGACGCTTGCCG
>NZ_DATCUY010000596.1:0-9461 GCF_036567245.1 Achromobacter sp.
CGGGCCGTGTATCTGCATGTCCGCGGGCGGGCGCGGCGGCGGCTTTGGAGCGGTCTTCGGCGGGGGACGGCGGCCATTGAAGCGCTGCAGCTTGGCCTCGGCGGGCAGTACCCGCGACCACAGGCGCCACTGGTTCTGCGAGGCCGTGCGCACGAAGTCGGCGCGCTCCTCCGCCGGCACCTGCGACACGGCGGCACGCAAGGTGCGGATGGTGGTGACGATGTAGCCGATGGCCACGTCTTCCATGAACTTGTGCCGGAAGTACGACACCGTCACCAGCGTGGCCGCCTGCGTCAGCAGGACCGAACCCAGGATCAGCAGGATCAGCCTTGCCCGCAGCGACCGCGGCACCAGGAAACCAGGGGAAAAGCGCATCAGGGCGAGAACCGGTAACCGATGCCCCAGACGGTCTGGATCCAGCGCGGCTGCTTGGGATCTTCTTCGATGACCCGGCGCAGCCGCAGGATGGCGATGTCGATGGCGCGGTCATTGCGCTCGCCGGCGTCGTCGTCGCGCGCCAGCGCCAGCAGGCGTTCGCGCGACAGCGGCTTGCCGGCGTTGCGCACCAGCGCTTCCAGCAGATTGATCTCGCCGCCGGTCAGCTTGACCACCGTACCCTCGCGCGCGAGCTGGCGGGTGGAGGGGTCGAACACGAAGGGGCCGAATGAAACCGGCGCGTCCTTGGTCAGCGCCGACGGGCCGCGCTTGCGGCGCAGCACGGCCTCGATGCGGGCCAGCAGTTCGCGCGGGTCGAAGGGCTTGCCGACGTAGTCGTCGGCGCCGGCCTCCAGGCCGATGATGCGGTCCACCGCCTCGTCGCGCGCGGTCAGCAGGATGACGGGGATGTCCTCGCCCTGCTCGCGCAGGCGGCGGCAGGCGTCCGCGCCATCGCCGCCGGGCAGCATGCGGTCCAGCACCAGCAGATCGGGCGCGTAGCGGGTGATGCGCGACGACAGGTCGGTGGCGTCCGGCGCCAGCAGGGTGTCGTAGCCGTGCCGGTTCAGGTAATCGGCCAGCAATTGCCGTAAGGCCGGATCGTCGTCGACGACCAGCAACTTGGTGTGGGGATTGTCCATGGATGCCATAGTGCGGCCCGGCGCGTCCCGCCGCAAGAGGCGGGAAATCAACTGAAATATACCTGTTGCACGATGTTGGGCATGTTTTCCAGCGCTTTCCCGCCATGACGCCGCGCCGGTTCGGACTGGACCTAAAATGGAATCCGGCCTGCCTTCTGTCCGCTTTGCTAAAAAACGTTTACAGGCAAGGCGGTGCCCCCTTTTTACACTGTCTCTATGATCGCCCCTGCATTCATCTGGCGAAACCGGCTGTTGCGCGCCGCGCTGGCGGCGGCATTGGCCTGCCCGCTCGCCCCGGCCCTGGGCGATCCGCTGGCTGCCTCCCCTTATATGCCGCCCCCGCCTTCGGCGCGCGGCATAGGGGTACTGTCCACGGTTCAGCCCATCCCCGTGCGCCCCGCCGCGTCCATGGAGTCGCGCGCGGTGCCGCTCGATCCGTCCCCTTGCGACATGCAAACCATGGAACCGGCCCTGGACACCAGCGTGCGCGGCGCGGCCGACGCGGACCTGATTCCGGGCACCGGTCTGGGGCTGAGCGGAGACGCCCAACCTGCCCCGGTTCCCCTGGATTGCGGCGTACTCGCCACGCCCGAGGAACCCACGCCGGACTACTCCTTCGTCCTTCAGGATGGAGATCTGCCGCGCGTGCCCGTGGTCATGATTTCCGGCGTGTCGCGCGCTTCCCGCCCGTGGTTCGCCTCCGCCAGCAGCCAGGATGGCCTGCGCTACGGCGGCAACCGCAATTGGGTCTACCGCAACGCCTCGGGTCCGTCCGTCGCGGTCGGCAACATCGACGCCAGAGCGCCCGCCTGGGGCAGCAGCGCGCCGGTGGGCGGACTGCAGATAGGCAACTGGGCCGGGTCCGGCGCCACGGTTCCGGAAGGCAGCTTCGGCTATTCGTCGTCGCTGGGCCGGCTCAACCGCATGGACCCGGCAGCCAATTCCGGCGCGGTGGACTACGGCGACACGGTAGGCAGCGGCAGCGTGCGCTACGGGCTCACGCCCGCGCTGACCGTGGAGGGGCAGATGCAGAGCGCGCCCTCGCTCACGACGCGCGGCATGGGCACCACCTACGCGGCGGGCGAGTACGGCACCTTCCGCGCGGGGGCCACGCAAAGCTCGTTCGACGCGGCCAACGCCTGGCGCTACCGCTTCGACTACAACGTGGCCGTGGCCGATAGCGTGAACCTGGGCTATACCAATGAGCAGGTCGGCGCGGGCTATGGCGACCTGTCCAGCTACGCTGGCGGCGCAGCCTCGGCGGCGCACACCCGCAACACCGTGTCGGCGGGCGTCCCCATCACCGGCTGGGGCGTGCTCAGCGGCACCTATTCGGGCCTGCGCGAGGGCTCCGAGCTGGCCGAGCAGCGCGTGGGCCTGTCCCACAGCATGTTCGTGGCGCCCAAGGTCAAGCTGGCGGTGGGCGCGGACCGCGACATTATTTCCGGCAACTACGAATGGCGCGCCAACCTGAGCATGCCGGTGGACACCTTCATGCGCGGCACCTGGCTGAGCTGGTAGGCAGGCCGCGGCAGAGACAGAAATCTCCCTCTGGAAAGGGTCCGCCGGAATTGCGGCTTAAAATCCCTGCCATGATGCTCCCGGCCTACCCCCATGTCTGACGCGCGCGCCCTCGGCGTGTTGCAGCGCGTTTTCGGTTACGAATCCTTCCGCGGCGACCAGCAAGCCATTGTCGAACAAGTGATCGACGGCGGCGACGCGCTGGTCCTCATGCCTACCGGCGGCGGCAAGTCGCTCTGTTACCAGATCCCCTCGCTGGTCCGCGAAGGCACCGGCATCGTCGTGTCGCCGCTGATCGCGCTGATGCAGGATCAGGTCGACGCCCTGACCGAACTGGGCGTGCGCGCGGCCTTCCTGAACTCCACCCAGGAATGGCGGGTCGCCCGCGACGTCGAACAGGCCTTCCTGGCCGGCGAGCTGGACCTGCTGTACGTGGCGCCCGAACGCCTGCTGACCGACCGCTGCCTGCAACTGCTGGAACGCGGCCGCATCGCGCTGTTCGCCATCGACGAGGCCCACTGCGTGTCCCAATGGGGTCACGACTTCCGTCCCGAATACCTGGGCCTGTCGATGCTGCACGAGCGCTGGCCCGACGTGCCGCGCATCGCGCTCACCGCCACCGCCACCGCCGACACGCGCAGCGAGATCGCCCAGCGCCTGTCGCTGGACGACGCGCGCCACTTCGTTTCCAGCTTCGACCGCCCCAACATCCGCTACCGCATCATCGAAAAGAACGAGGTGCGCAAGCAGTTGCTGGACATGATCCAGACCGATCACGAGGGCGAATCCGGCGTGGTCTACTGCCTGTCGCGGGCCCGCGTCGAAGAAACCGCTGAGTTCCTGTGCAACCAGGGCATCGACGCGATGCCCTATCACGCGGGCCTCAGCGCTCAGGTGCGCGCCGCCAACCAGTCGCGCTTCCTGCGCGAGGACGCCGTGGTCATGGTGGCCACCATCGCCTTCGGCATGGGCATCGACAAGCCCGACGTACGCTTCGTGGCGCACATCGACCTGCCCAAGTCCGTGGAAGGCTATTACCAGGAAACCGGCCGCGCCGGCCGCGACGGCCTGCCCGCCACGGCCTGGCTGGCCTATGGTTTGCAAGACGTGGTGCAGCAGCGCCGCATGATCGACGAGTCGCCCGGCGACGAGTCCTACCGCAGGCGCCTGGGCCAGCAGCTGGACGCCATGCTGGGACTGTGCGAAACGGTGGAATGCCGGCGCGTGCGCCTGCTGGCCTACTTCGGCCAGCAGATCACGGCCTGCGGCAATTGCGACGTCTGCCTGGAACCGCCCCAGGCCTGGGACGGCACCGTGGCCGCACAGAAGGTGCTGTCCGCCGTCTACCGCCTGTGGAAAGAACGCGGCCAGCGCTATGGCGCCGGGCACATCATCGACATCCTGCGCGGCAAGGTCACCGACCGCACCAAGCAGCACGGCCACGAAACGCTGAGCGTGTTCGGCGTGGGTGCGGACCTGAGCGACACCGCCTGGCGCGGCGTGCTGCGCCAATTGCTGGCGCAAGGCCTGCTGACGGTGGACCACGAAGGCTATGGCACCCTGGCCCTGACCGAAGGCAGCCGGGCCGTGCTCAAGGGCGAACGGCAGTTGATGCTGCGCCGGGAATCCGAAAAGAAACCGCGTTCGGGCAAGACCGGCAGCGGCCGCC
Organism: Achromobacter sp.; assembly: GCF_036567245.1. Classification (GTDB taxonomy): domain Bacteria; phylum Pseudomonadota; class Gammaproteobacteria; order Burkholderiales; family Burkholderiaceae_B; genus Achromobacter. The sequence continues at coordinate 4,267 of NZ_DATCUY010000596.1, forward strand.
CCAAGGCGGCGGCCATCGACCTGCCGACCGAACTGCAGCCCGTATTCGAGGCCTTGCGCGCCTGGCGCGGCGAAGTGGCCAAGAGCCACGGCGTGCCGGCCTACGTCATCTTCCACGACGCCACGCTGCGGGAAATCGCGCTGGCCCAGCCCGAATCGATGGACGACCTGAGCCACATCAGCGGCGTCGGCGCCCGCAAGCTGGAAGCCTACGGCGAAGAAATCCTGCAGCGCGTGGCCAGGCCGGTCTTGTGATGCCGGCCCCGGCCAGGTTGCCTGGCCGGATCAGCCTGGCGGTGGCAACAGCGGCACCGGCGCGCGCTCCTTGCCGAACACCGAGCGGTAGGCCAGGATGTTGAATACCAGCACCACCGGAATGCCCACCACCGCACCGGCCAGCACCAGGCGCATCGAGCCCAGCGCGCCCGCACCGTCCCACAGCGTCATGTCGTCCAGGATCAGGTAGGGAAACAGGCTGTAGGCCAGGCCGCTGAGCATCAGCAGGAACAGGGCCACGCACAGCACGAACGGCAGCCAGCTGAAGCGGTCGGCCTTCCCGGGCAGCCGCGCCAGCACCATTTCGGCAGCCACGAAGCCCGCCAGCATCAGCACCCAGACCGTCGCCGCCAGGCTGAGGTGGGCGATGTTGCTCCACTTGTAAAAGATGCCGGCGTTGGCCAGGCCCAGCGTGACCGCGATCGCCACCATGCCCACCGCCGTCCAGCGGATGGCATGGCGGGCCCAGTTGGCGGCGCGGCGCTGCAAGTCGCCGTCCACCCGCATGACCAGCCAGGACGCGCCCAGCAGCACGTAGGCCGCTACCGCGCACAAGCCCACGAACATGGAGAACCAGCCGTAGCCGGCATCGGACTGGTAGCCGGTCGCGATGCGGCCCAGCAGCATGCCCTGGCCGAAGGCGGCGATCAGCGACCCCGCCCAGAAGCCGAAGATCCAGCGCGGCTTCATGTCGTTGCGCGCGCGGATGCGGAATTCGAACGAAACGCTGCGCAGCAGCACGCCCAGCACCATGCAGGTGAGCGGCCCGTAGAGCTTGCCCAGCACCGCGCCCCAGGCGAACGGGAACGCCGCCGCGAACAGGCCCATGCCCAGCAGCAGCCAGAATTCGTTGGCGTCGCGCCATGGGCTGAGCAGGCTCATCATGCGGCCGCGCTCGTGCTCCGGCGCCAGTTGCAGCAGGATGCCCACGCCCAGGTCGAAGCCGTCCAGCACCATGCCCGCGGCGATCACCACGAACAGCAGGGCCATGAAGGCCAGCGGCATCCAGAACGAGGGATCATCGGGGTTCAGGCCTTGGGAGGCGGCCAGCATGGCGATCATGGCGTACCCCCGCCCAGTTTGCGCACAGGCACGACGCCGTAGCGCGCCGCGTGGAACAGCATGCCGACAAACGCCGCGAGCAGCAGCAGGTACAGCACGCCATAGCCGATCAAGCCATAGAGCACAGTGCTGGAGGCCACAATGCCCAGCACTTCGGATTGCGTGATGGTGCCGTTCACCGCGAACGGCTGCAGACCCAGGATGGATACCCACCATCCGGCCACGACGGCAATGGCGCCGGAGAACATCATGCCGCACAGGACCCGCTGCCACCACTGCGGCAGCGTGGACGGATCCAGCCCGCGCCGGAACGTCCACAGGAAGGTCACGCAGGCCACGGCCAGCATCAGCAGGCCCAGTCCGGCCGCCACGCGCAGCGACCAGAAGGTCAGCGCGACCGGCGGCAGCATGCCCGAATACTTGTCCAGGCCGCGGTAAGTGCCGTCCTGGTTGCGGTGCAGCCACATCCCGCCTGTGTTGCGCAGGGTCAGGTCGGCCACGTTCTCATGGGCTCGCGCGTCGGGCCAGGCAAACAGCACCAGCTGAGGCTCCGCCCCGCTTTCCCAGTAGCCTGCAGCAGCGGCGGCCTTGGCCGGCTGCAGCTTGGCGATCATCTGTCCGGCGCCGGTCGCGACCGGCAGCTGCATGAAGGCTGCCACCACGGCGACCACCAGGGCGGTCTTGAACGTATTGCGCTCGCCGTCGCCCAACGGGCGCCGCAAGGCCTGCAGCGCAGTCACCCCCATCATCAGGAACGAGGCAGCCAGGGCCGCGCCCACCATCACCACCGCCATGCGCCAGCCCACGGACGGATTCAGCACCACGGCCATCCAGTCGTAGACCTGGTAGCGGCCGTCGACCAGCAGCGCGCCGTCCGGCGTCTGCATCCAGGATTGCAGCGCCAGCACCCAGAACACCGCCACCAGTTGGCCCACCGCCACCATCAGCACGGCCAGCGTATGGGCGCCATCCGACACGCGGCGCTGGCCGAACAGCATGACACCCAGGAAACAGGACTTGAGGATGAAAACCGAGAGAATGCCGTAGCCCAGCAAGGGACCGGCCACGTTGCCGATCTTGTCCATCAGGCCCGCCCACAGGCTGCCCAGCTGGATCAGCACCGGCACGCTGGCCGCCAGTGTCAGCACGAAGGCGAGCGCGAAGATCCGCACCCAGAAGCGATACGCGGCGGTCCACCCGCCATGGCCGGACCAGCGCGCCCTGATCTTGAAAAACAGCAACACCCAGGCGAGCGCCAGGGAGAAGGCCAGGAAAAACGCCAGGAAGCTCAGGCTGGCCACGAACTGCGCGCGGGCCAGGGATAACGTGGATATGTCCATGATGGCCCGTAGTGTAGAGCCAGTTACATCACTGTGGGGACAGTTTGAAACCGGTTGCACCGGCCGCGAAAAGGCCTCTCCTGCGGAACGTGGCAAAATTGACTCTTTGTCGCTGCTTTTTCCTATTCTTTCAAGAATGACCTCCGCCACGACGCCGACCCCTGCCGCATCAAATTTCCTGCTCAACATCGTTCAAGACGACCTCGAAGCCCAGCGCTTCGCAGGCAAGCGTTGGGCGGGCAAGCCTGGCCCGGCGGCCTTGCAACAGCAGGGCGGAATGGATCCGGCCCGCATCCGCACGCGCTTCCCGCCGGAGCCCAATGGCTACCTGCACCTGGGCCACGCCAAGAGCATCTGCGTGAACTTCGGGCTGGCCCGCGACTTCGGCGGCGTCTGCCACCTGCGCTTCGACGACACCAATCCGGAAAAAGAAGACCAGGAATACGTCGACGCCATCATCGAGGCCGTGCACTGGCTGGGCTTCGACTGGAAGGCCGATGGCAATGACAACCTGTACTTCGCCAGCGACTATTTCGGCTACATGTACGAGTTCGCCGAGGCGCTGGTCGAGGCCGGCCACGCCTACGTGGACGAGCAAAGCCCCGAAGAGATCCGCGCCAACCGCGGCACGCTGACCGAACCCGGCACCGACTCGCCCTGGCGCAACCGCCCGGCCGCCGAGTCGCTGACGCTGCTGCGCGAAATGCGCGACGGCAAGCATCCGGACGGCAGCCTGGTGCTGCGCGCGAAGATCAACATGGCTTCGCCCAACATCAACCTGCGCGACCCGGTCATGTACCGCGTGCGCCACGCCCACCATCACCGCACCGGCGACCAGTGGTGCATCTACCCGATGTACAGCTGGGCGCACCCGGTCGAAGACGCGCTCGAAGGCATCACGCACAGCGTTTGCACGCTGGAGTTCGAAGACCAGCGCCCCTTCTACGACTGGATCCTGGCGCGCCTGGCCGAACTCGGCAAACTGGCGCAGCCGCTGCCGCACCAATACGAATTCGCCCGCCTGAACGTGAGCTATGTCGTCACCAGCAAGCGCAAGCTGCTGCAACTGGTGCGCGAAGGCCACGTGGACGGCTGGGACGACCCCCGCATGCCGACCCTCTTCGGCCTGCGCCGGCGCGGCTACACGCCTGCGTCGATCCGCCTGTTCTGCGACCGCACCGCCGTGTCCAAGTCCGATTCCCGCATCGACTACAGCCTGCTCGAGCAGGCGGTGCGCGACGACCTGGACCCGATCGCGCCGCGCTCGGTGGCCGTGCTGGATCCGATCAAGCTGGTCATCACCAACTACCCGGAAGGCCAGACCGAGATCTGCACCGCGCCGCGCAACCCGCACGATCCCGAAGCCGGCGTGCGCGAGTTCCCGCTATCGCGCGAGCTCTGGATCGAGCGCGACGACTTCCGCGAAGAGGCGCCCAAGAAGTACTTCCGCCTGTTCCCCGGCAACACCGTGCGCCTGAAGTACGGCTACGTGGTGCGCTGCACCGGCTTCACCAAGAACGAGGCCGGCGAGGTCGTCGAGGTCCAGGCCGAGTACCTGCCCGAAACCAGGAGCGGCACGCCGGGCGCCGACAGCGTCAAGGTCAAGGGCAATATCACCTGGGTCAGCGCGGCCCACGCGGTGCCTGCCCAGATCCACCTGTACGACCGCCTGTTCGCCGACGCGCGTCCCGACGGTGGCGACAAAGACTTCCTGGCCTGCCTGAACCCGAATTCCAAGCTGACCGTCACGGGCTGGCTGGAGCCGGGCACCGTCGCCACGCCGGGTGCCACCTGGCAGTTCGAGCGCCTGGGCTACTTCACCGCCGACCTGAAGGAATCCACTGCCGAAGCGCCTGTGCTCAACCGCATCGTGACCCTGCGCGATTCCTGGGTGCAAGGCTGACGCGCCTGGCGCGCGCATTGCAGGGAAAAGGCGTCGAAAGGCGCCTTTTTCTTTGGATCCGCCTCCTGCGCATGCCGCCCCTGGGCGGGTTATCATCCCCCGAACCCCGCAGCCGGTCGAGCCCGCCGTTTCCCGGCCCCAAGACCGCCAGCCACAATCAAGATGAACACTGAATCCCTAGCCCTGGACTTCAAAAGCGCCACCCTTTATGCCATCCGGGTGGTCCTGCACAGCGCCGACCCTGAACGCCTGAACGCCGCCCTGGCCAAGCGCATGGCCGATGCCGGCAGCTTCTTCGAAAACGAACCCGTGGTCGTCGACGCCAGCCGCGTCGAGGAAAAAATCGATTGGACCGCCCTGGTGGCGGCATTGCGCGGCCATAACCTGCCTCCCATCGGCGTGGTTGCCGAAGGCGCCAACCTGGAAGCCGCGCGCGCAGCCGGCCTGACCCCGGTGGAACTGTCCACGCCCGCGGTCCGGCCCGCGCCGGTGATCGACACTGCGCCGCCCAATGATGTCTCCACCCCGGTGCCCTCGGTGCCTGCCGCCGCGATTGAAACCGCGCCCGCGCCCACTGAGGTCTCCACCGAGGCTGCCGTCGAGCCGGAAGCGGCC
>NZ_DATCUY010000597.1:0-5625 GCF_036567245.1 Achromobacter sp.
GGATGAGCGCGGCCGCCCCAGCACCGGCAGCATGCCCTTGGGCAGCGCCTCGAAACGGCGCGTCAGGGCTTCGGTGCGCTGCCAGGCGCGCTCGTGTTCGGGATCGGCCTGGCGCCAGGCCTGCCATGCTTCCCGGTCCGCCTGGCTGACGGCGCCGGAGGTCAACCGCAGAAACCACTCCACCGCGCCGTCCAGCGCTTGCGGGTCGATGCGCCCTGCCTCGCCAGCGCTCATGGCACGAATTCCAGGCACTGCCGCAAGGCGCGGGCAATGTACAGCCGCACCGAGCCGACCGACACGCCCAAGGTCTTGGCGATGTCCGCGTGCGTCAGGCCTTCAAGCTGGCAAAGCAGGAATGCGCGCCGCACCGCGACGGGCAAGCCGTCCAGCATGGCATCGATCTCGCACAAGGCTTCCAGCGCCAAGGCGCGCGACTCGGGCGACGGCGACTGCACTTCGGGCAGGTGTGCCAGCGTTTCCAGATAGGCGCGTTCGAGATCCCTGCGCCGCAGGTGGTTGACCATGAGACCGTGCGCGATGGTCGCCAGATAGGAGCGCGGCTCGCGGATGTCGCCAGGTTCACGGCGGGCCAGCACACGCAGGTAGGTGTCGTGCACCAAGTCGGCGGCGTCGAACGCGCATCCCAACTTTTTACGCAGCCAGCCCTGCAGCCAGCCTTGATGTTCCTGGTACAGCGTGTGCAGGGGGTGCCGCGGAGAGGGATCGGAGGCGGCCATGAAGACGCACGGTTATAAATGAGAATAACTATAATTTACAATATTGTGCTCACGCTTGGTGAAATGACTGCGCCCGGCCGCTGTCTCCAGGGGCCGGGCGCAATGGGGAAATCCAGGGGGAAGCTGGCGTCTTACTTCTTCGACGCGTCCTGCTCCACCACCATGTCCAGCACGTACACCTGCTTGGGCGCGTCCGCCGGCGGGTTCTTCCAGTCGTAGCGCTTCACGCGCAGCACGGTGCGCACGCCGTCCTGGTGCTGGAAGCCTTCGATGGACTGATACAGCGGATGCCACTTGTCCTTGGTCGGCTGTTGCATGCCGGCTTCGTTGTAGCGGCGCTCGCGCACCATCAGGCACTGATAGTTGGGAATCAGCGGATGGCTGCACTCGGTCTTCTTCGCGGCGACTTCCAGGAACATGGTTTCGCCGACGCTGCCGTACAGGGTCTCGGGCGTGGGTTCACCGACGAACTTCAGGACGCTGCCGTCCTGCGCGACCAGTTCCAATCCGGGTTCGGAGGCGTGTCCGCTGAGCGTGGCGCGCAGCTCGCCCTTCATGCGCTGGCCGATTTCGGCGTCCAGGCGCATCAGGCTTTGCTCGCAAGCCTTCATCGTGGAGGCGAGATTCGCCACCTGCAGCACGCCGTTCTTGTAGGTGTAGCCGCCGAACTGCGCATTGCAGCCTCCGCGGATGTTCAGGGCGTCCTGCGAGAACGACAGGCGCAGCTGGTGTTCGACGCCGGCCTGCAGCGCCGCGATGGGCTTGCCTGCGGCATCGGTGGCGGAAGCCAGGCGCCAGTAGTAGGCGGGCAGGCTCACTTCGGGGCTGGCGGGCGAGGTGGCGGTAGTGGGCATGGAAGACGATCCTTCACGGGGAGAGGAGGTCGGAGCGCAAGCTTGCAGCAGCGCGGCGCATACGGACGCAAGGAGGATGGTTTTCTTCATGATTCGTTCCTGTCAGCCGGATGGCACTGATGAAAAGCGGGATTCTACGTTCGCAGAATGGACGTTTTGGACTCGGCGCCGTTCAGTCGGTTTCAAAATCTTGCCGCAGATCCGGCCTGAAAAGCGCGATGGCGGACGCTCGCAGGACCGATTCCCTCTCCTGCAACATACGCGGCCGCGGCCGGCAGGCGGGTGTCCCCAGTCCTCACCCAAAACTTACAATACGAAACATTACCCGCAAAATACTGCAAGTATTGCCAACAGCCACCCTTCCTGCCGGCAATGCGCGGAAACCACCATGAAAACCTCGCCGACGCCCTGCTGCCCGCTTGCGAGGCATATCCGGGTTTAGTTGGCCGGCGGATACGCCGCACTGGTCAGGCACGCGCGGGCCCATTCGTAATCGTCGTCGGCAATGATTTCTCCATCGATCTTGGGCAGCGGCTGGGCGGAATAGGAAAAGTCCGGCTGTTTCGGCTTCATGTTCCATTTCGTCTCGCCCGAGGTATCGGAGCATGCCTCGTCCGAGTTGCTGAAGGAGCACGACGCCGCGAGCCGGGGCTTGCCGTCCACCACGTTGGCGACATAGCGTTTGGTGTAGACACTGCCCGTGGCCCAGTACTCATCTATGGTGCAGATGCGGTCCTTGTTCTGGTAATGCCGCGTCGCGAAGCAGCCATAGTAGGCATGTTCGCCCGGCAAGAAGTCGCATGACGTCGAGTAGCCGGCGTAAGCGCCGCCGGTGAATTGCGCCTGGAACTGCTTCTGGCTTAGCGCGCGGCTGATCAGCTCCGGCAACGAAGCGCCCTTGCGCGTGGCCTTGAGTTCGGCCGTGCGGTCGCGGATCAGCTCACGGGCGACTGCGGCGGCCGTCTTGCCCTCGGGAACCGAGCCCGGATCCTCGATCAGGTTCGCGAGCGCCGCGTCGCGCGCCGCGAGCCAGCGCCTCTGGTTGTGCGCCAGCATGGCGCGTATATCGCCATCGGGCGCCTGCTTCAGGATCGCGGCATAGGCGCGGTTCAGTTCGGCGTCCGCCGACACCGTGCTCCGGTCCGAGCAGATCAGCTTTTCCACGGCGCTGCCGGCCTTGGCGCAATCGATCGCGTAGGCGGGCGCGGCAAGCGCGCAGAGGCTGGCCACGCACAACAAACGACCCGCGGAGATTCCAGATTTCATGTGACGTTTCTCTTTGAGAATGCGCCGCACAGCGTCTCGATGCATTCAGACCATGCGGTCTGCCATCGGGAGGCGGCAGCAAGGCTGCAATTTTGCACGGGACTTTTTAACAGACTGGCAACAGAGTTCAACGCTCTGCAACGCGACGGCGAAGGAACCGCCGTTGGAATATTTCCCTTCCCCAGCTCGTCTACTCAGTGGCAAGCCGCGTAAGAGACGACGCGGCTCGCTACGGATCAACCAGCCGATCGCGCCGGACACCCAGCGTCGGTCAGCGCAGAAATGGAAGTCTTGATATGAAGTCGATCAGATCGTTTGCCTGCGGCATAGCGCTGGCCTGCACCGCGGCCGGCAGCGCCTGGGCTGCTCCCAGCCTGAACGTGTACGGCCCCGGCGGCCCTGCGCCCGCCATGAAGGAAGCCGCCTCGGCGTTCGGCAAGCTGCATGGCATCGACGTCGCCGTCACCGCGGGTCCGACCCCCGCCTGGGCCGACAAGGCCAAACAGGACGCCGACGTGATCTATAGCGGCGCCGAGAACATGATGAGCGGCTTCGCATCGGCGCTTCCGGGCGTGTTCGAACTGCGCGAGGCCCGCACGCTATACCTGCGGCCCTCGGCCATCCTGGTGCGCCCGGGCAATCCCAGGGCCATCAAGGGCTTCAAGGATCTGCTCAAGCCGGGCATCAAGGTCATGGCGGTATCGGGCGCGGGCCAGACCGGCCTGTGGGAAGACGTGGCGGGCCGCCTCGGCGACATCGAAACCGTGCGCGCCTTCCGCGCCAACCTGGTGCTGCCGGAAGCTGGCAACAGCGCCCAGGCCCGCAGCCAATGGACCGAAGACAAGACCATAGACGCCTGGCTGATCTGGAACATCTGGCAGGTATCGAACCCGGACCTGGCCAGCGTGGTCGAGGTGGAAGAGCCCTACCGCATCTATCGGGACGCGGGCGCCGTTGTCACCAAGCAAGGGAAAAACAATCCGCAGGCGCAGGCCTTTGTCGACTTCCTGACCGCACCGGAAGGCCGGGCGATCTTCAAGAAGTGGGGCTGGAAGACCGATTGAAGATTTCGGCGCCAGACGTATGAAAGCCCGCATTCCTCCAGGGACTGCGGGCTTTCTCGGGCCTGGAGCGCCAAGGCGCCCCTTTACCTCAGCCGATCACGCGGAAGCGCTCGGCGTCATCCATGAATGCCTTTTCGCCAAAGCCGTTCTCGTTGGAGCCGAACGGCATCTGCGCGCGCAGCTTCCAGTAGGCCGGAACGTTCCATTCACGCGCGACCGGGGCGTCGATCAGCGGGTTGTAGTGCTGCAGGCTGGCGCCCACGCCGGCATTGGCCAGGGTGCTCCAGACTGACAGTTGGGCCATGCCGCCCGCCTGCTCGGACCAGACCGGGAAGTTATCCGCGTACAGCGCGAACTTTTCCTGCAGGCCCTGCACAACGCCCTGGTCTTCATAGAACAGCACGGTACCCACGCCCGCGGCGAAGCTCTTGAGCTTGGCTTCGGTCTGGGCAAAGCTCTCGGCCGGCGCGACCTTGCGCACTTCTTCGATGGCGATGTTCCAGAGCTTTTCGCTCTCGGCGCCGAACAGGATCACGGCGCGCGAGCTTTGCGAATTGAACGACGAGGGGCTGTGCTTGATCGCGTCCTGGATCAGGGAGGTCAGTTCCTCCTTGGAGATCGACAGGTTGCGGCCCAGCGAGTACTGCGTGCGACGCTGCTTGAGGGCGTCCAGATAAGCGTTGCTCATGGCGATATGGCCTTCCGACGAGTAGATAGGGGAAAATGCATGACGAATTCTAACGACCCGCGATTGTCCCGAATACGTACCAGAGCCAAAAAATAACCCTATCAAGCAGAACAAACTGTTCTGCTCATGAACCAAATCGGCTCGGTTCCAGACAAGGGGCAGCCCAATTCAAGGCCGTCAGCCCGGCCGCCGCGGACATCGGCTTCGACGATTTCCTCAAGGTCGATATCCGCGTCGGCACGATTCAATCGGCGCAGGCCTTTCCCCGGAGCGCGCCGCCCGCGCTCAAGCTGACGATACCGATTGACCTGCCCCCCTGAGTTCCTCCATCGGGGCTTTCCCCTATTACTTGTCTGCCGTCAAAAAACTATCGTATACGAGAATTATCAAATAAGAGAATTCTCGCTTCCGACAAAATGACAGCAGAACCCCTATACGATTACGCCGTGATCGGCGCCGGCATCGCCGGCGCTTCCGTGGCCTACCGCCTGAGCGCCACGGCCTCGGTCGCCGTGTTGGAGCGCGAGGCGCAGCCGGGCTACCACTCCACCGGCCGGTCCGCGGCCATGTTCATGGAAACCTATGGCACGGCCCAGATCAAGGCGCTCACGCGCGCCAGCCGCGCCTTCTACGAAAATCCGCCGCAAGGCTTCAGCGAGCATCCGCTGCTGAGCCCGCGCGGCGTGCTGTACATCGCCACGCCCGAACAGCAGGACCTGCTGCACGAGGTATACGACGACTTCCGCAGCCAATCGCCCAATGTGGCGCTGATCGACGCCGCACAGGCCGTCGAACGCGTGCCCTGTCTGCGCGGCGAGCAGATCTGCGGCGCCATCGAGGAGCCCGACGCCCGCGACATCGACGTGCACGCCCTGCACCAGGGTTTTCTGCGCGGCATGACGCGCCAGGGCGCGGTGCTGCACAACCAAGCCGAAGTCGTGTCGGCCGCGCACGCGGACGGCGTCTGGACGCTGACCTTGGCCGACGGCCGCAGCCTGCGGGCACGGGCGCTGGTC
>NZ_DATCUY010000598.1:0-5447 GCF_036567245.1 Achromobacter sp.
CCAGCGCTGCGCCCGGCACAAAGCGGGCGGCAAAGCGGCCCAGGGCGTCGACCGCATCCTCGCGCCGTCCCAGCGCCGCCACGTAGCGGTCGGGACGCACCAGCACCCAGTCCGAGCGGGTGCGCTGGAACCAGAAATGCAACGCGTTTTCCGTGTCCTGCAACACCGGCAAGGCTCCGGCCTGCAACTCGTCGGGGGCGCAGCCGCTGCGCGCGCGCTGTGCCGCCACATAGCGGCAGCCCAGCTTGTCCAGCTGCGCCCGCAGGGCTGGCGGCAGCCCGGCGCGCGGATCCCGGCGCCAGCCTATCAGGGCGAATCCCGCGCCCAGCGCCTCGTCCAGGCGCAGCGTGATGCCGTCCTCGCATTCCACCAGCGGCTGGATGAACATGCGGCCGATGCACTCGCGTTGCGCACGGTCCGCGCTATCGCCCACCACGCCGCGGCTATAGCGCGGCATGGGCTTGAATTTCATCTGCAGCACATAGTCGCGGATCTTCGGAATATTCCGGATCGACAGGAAGAACGTGTCGCGCAGCGCCGCCAGCACGGGGTTGGTCTGAGACAGCATGGCGCCGAACATGTCGGCCAGCGAGATCATGGCGCGAGCGTGGCTGTGGCGTTCGTCGTGGTAGCTCTGCAAGGCGGCCGGGTCCAGCCGGCCCTGCACGATCCAGGCCACCTTCCAGGCCAGGTTGAAGGCGTCGCGCAGGCCGGCGTTCAGGCCCTGTCCGATCCAGGGCGGGGTCAGGTGCGCGGCGTCGCCCGCCAGGCAGACCCGGCCCGAGACGAAGCTGCGCGCCACGCGGGAATTGTGGGTATAGACGCGGGCGCGGATCACATTGAGCCTGCCCGGATCAGCCACGTGGTGGCGCAGCAGTTCCTGCACTTTTTCCGGCTGCAGCATCTGCTCGCCGTCCTCGCCGGGAAACAGCATGAACTCCCAGCGCCGCAGGCCGTAAGGCAGGCGCAGGCACACATAGGGACGGCGCGGCTCGCAATGCAGGGCCGTGTAAGGCGCGTCCAGCGGATCCTGGTCGCATTCGATCACCACCCACTTTCGCGGATGCGTATTGCCGTCGAAGGGCAGTTGCAAGAGCCGTTCGCGCACCGTGCTGCGCCCGCCGTCGGCGGCCAGCAGATACTGCGCGCGGATCTCGCGCTCGGCGCCGTCGGCCTGGCGCACCCGTACCGTGACGCCGCGCTCATCCTGCTCCAATGACAGCAGCTCGCTGCCCAGTTCCAGCGTCACATGCGGAAAGCGCCCCAGCCCGGCGCGCAAGGTGCGCTCGCCCAGCGGCTGCGAAAACAGGTTGCGCCGATACCAGCCGAACTCGCGCGTGGCCGGCAGGATCTCGGCGAAGCAGCGCTTGGTCCGCGTGTACATGCGCATGGGCACGTTCTGGATCATGTCGCGCAGCATCTCGTCGGCCAGGCCCGCGCTCTGGAAGGTGCGCATGGCCTCGTCGTCCAGGCCCACCGCGCGCGGATAGTCCAGCACATCCTGGTTGCGCTCCAGCACCAGCGTTTCCACGCCATAGCTGCCCAGCAGGTTGGCCAGCGTCACGCCGACCGGCCCGGCGCCCACCACCAGCACCGGCACTTCTACGATATGCGCCATATTGGCTCTCCCTTGGATTCTTGTTGTTGGCCTTGCGGGCGGCGGGTCAGGCGCGCCGCAGGAACCCGCCCACGGCCTGATTGAAGACCTCGGGCTGGTCGTCGTGGATGTAATGGCCGGCGCCGGCGATCTCGATCCACTCCACGTTCGGGTTGCGCGCCGCCATGTCTTGGGCGGTCTGAGCCTGCAGGTAGTCCGAACGCCCGCCGCGCACCACCAGCGTCGGACAGGCCAGCGCCTCGACCTGGGGCCACAGGTCCACCACGCGCGCCGAGTCGGGATCCAGCCGGGTGGCAGCGATGCCGGCGTGGTCATGGCGCCAGGTCCAGCCACCCGAGCCGTCCTCCTTCAGCATGTGGCGCAGCCGTTCCTCGCGGGCGGCCTCGGTCACGCTGGGCCGCAAGGCGCGCAGGTACTCGCGGGCCGCGCCGATGTCGGGAAAAGACTCGGGCGTCTCGCGCAGTTCGCGCTGGATCCGCGCCGCGCCCGCGCTGCCTTCAAATGCGGCGGGTCCGGCGTCCTCGACGATCAGGCGCCGCACGCGCTGCGGATAACAGGCGACAAAGACGATGGCGGCGATGCCGCCCATCGAATGGCCCAGCAGGTCAAAACTGTCCAGGCCCAGGGCGTCGGCCACGCCCGCCAGGTCGTCCACATAGGCGTCGGTGTAGTAGTTGCGCCGCGGATCCCAGCTGCTGGCGCCCCGGCCGCGCTGGTCATACGCCAGCACGCGGAAGTCCGGCTGCAACGCCTGCGCGATGCCGGCAAAGGTCTCGGCGTAGCCGCGGATGCCATGCAGCATGAATAGCGGCCGCCCGTCCTGCGGGCCCCATTCGGTCAGATGCAGGGTCATGCCATTGACGGCGATATCGGTGTCGCGGCGTTGCATGGTGGATTCCTTCAGCAGAGCCCGTCTTTACCCTGGATTTCGCTGGCGGCGATGCCGCCCAGGCGCGCGTGCAGGCGGCCGCGGGTGGCGAAGGCAAACGCAATCAGCACTTCGTCGCGGTTGGGCGCGTCGCCGAACAGCGCACTCACGCTGTCATAGTGCGAGCGGACATAGAGCGCATCCTTGTGCGCCAGCGGAATGTCGATGACCGTGCCGGGGCCGCCGCGCTTGCCGGTCGAAGGCACCCAGGCCTTGCCGCCGCCCAGGGCGGCGCGAATGGGTTCGGCGAAGATGGTGGTCAAGAGCGCGTTGCCGTGTTCGTACTCGCCGTCGGCGCCCACCACGCAGGCCTTGCCGTAGCTTTCCAGCGGCTGGCCGCCGGCAGCTTCGATGATGCGCCGGCCGAATTCCTCGCCCAGCATGCCCGAGGGTTCGACGTAGGCCGACAGGTCGCGCTCGAAGCGGCCCGCATAGGGGTTGTGCAGCGCCGCCGCGATGACGATCTTGCGCAACGGCTCGCCATCAGCCGGTTCGCCGGTCTCGGTGGCCAGGGTGTCTTCGATCTGCAAATACCATTTGCGGATGCGGTAAGGGCCGAAGTTGGTGTTGCTCATGGATGCTCCAGAAAATGTCGGGTCGGGAATGGATGCGCCGCGCGGGCGATCAAAGAGGATCCAGCGTCATCGGGACGCTGGGCGCGTTGTGGTCGTGCAGCACCCGCTTGCCCTCCTCGTCGCCGTGCACGGTTTCGCAGAAGAATTCGAAGCGGTGGCCGTCGGGATCGGTGAAATACAGGCCGTAGCCCACCTTGTGGTCGGTGATCTTCACCACCTCCACGCCCTTGGCCAGCAACATGCCGTACAGGCGGCGCAGCTCGTCCACGTCGCCCTCGATCTCCAGGCCGTAGTGCTGCATGTTGACCGGGCCGCGGGCCGGTTCGCCGTCCGCCGCGCGGATCAGGGCAATGTCGTGGTGCTTGCGCCCGAAGGACAGGAACACCCATTGCTCGCCGCGCGCGGTCTCCTGCATGCCCAGCACGGATTCGTACCAGGGTGCCGAAGCGAAGGGGTCCCGCACGAATAGGGCCAGGTGGGTGCGCGCGATGCGCGGCCGGCGGTCTGCCGGCGCAAGCGTGGTGGTAGTGGACATGGCGGTCTCGGACTGGTATCAGTTGATGGACTGGGGATGCGCGGCTACGGGCGCGGCGTACGGCGTCCAGGCCACGGCAGTGATTTCGCTGAAATCGCGCCATTCCTTGAACCAGCTGCGGCCGCCGTCGGTAGAGCGGAACAGATGGCCGTACTTGGTGCCGGCAAAGGCCAGCCGCGGATCGGCGGCGTGCACGCCGAAGGCCCAGAAGGTGGAATTGGGCGCGGTGTGCAGCAATGCCGGCTGCCAGTTGCAGCCCCGGTCGGATGAGCGGTAGATCTTGCTGCGCGTGCCGGGCGTGCCGTCGCCGATGGCCAGCAGCAGCGCGTCGGGATCGTCCGGCAGCGCCTGCACGGTACGGGTGTAGTACATGCCGTCGAAGCGCGATTTGGACGCCACGCCGTCCCAGCGCCGGCCGTCCCCGCTGAGGTAGACGGAGTTCACGGTCAGCACCATGGCGGTCTTGGGCGCGCTGGCCGTGGCCGGTAGCACCGCCACGCAATGGATGTCGGGATTGGCGATGGCATCGGCATTGCCTTCTTCATCCTGGCGCGACCAGCTGTCGCCGCCATCGCGGCTGTGCCAGAGCCCTCCTTCCTCGACCCCGAACCAGACCTCGCGGCCGTCGTCCGGGTCGACGCAGACCGACAGGATGCGCGGGCGGTTCACGCCGCGGCAGAACTCGGGCAGTTCCGGCGACAGCCGCTGCCAGCTGGCGCCGCCGTCCACCGAACGGAACATGGCCGCGCGCGACGGCGCGCCGGTGCCCGCGTACATGCGCCGCGGATCCTTGGCGTCGACGGCGATGGCCCAGACGGTCATGCCGTTCATGGGGCTGTCCACCCGGGTGAAATGCGCGCCGCCATCGGTGCTGACGCACATGCCGGCGTCTGCGCCGGCGAACACGCGGCGCGGATCGGCCGGGTCCACGGCCAGGGCGCGGACCGTGCCGTCGAACTCGATGGCTTCCTTCAGGCCCAGGCGGTGCCAGGAGGCGCCGTCATCCACGCTGCGCAATATTCCTTGGCCGGCCGTGCCGACCAGTATCGTGCCTTGCATATCCAGACTCCCCAAACAAGGGTTAGCGGTTCAAAGAAAGATGCCGCGCGTGATGCCGCCGTCCACCCCCAGCGATTCGCCGGTAATGGCTCCCGCGCGCGGCGACGCCAGGAACAGCACCGCGTCGGCGATCTCCGCCGGCTGCAGCACCCGGCGTATGGGCGTAGCGCGGGCGTAGTTGGCCTCGACCTGGGCGGCGGTCAGCCCCTGCTTGGCGGCTTCCTTTTCGTACAGTTCATGGATGTGGGGCGTTTCGACCACGCCCGGATGGATCACGTTGACCGTGATGCCGTGCGGGCCGAGCTGGTCCGACAGGGTCTTGGTCATGTGGCAGATGGCCACATTGCGCATGCCCGACAGCTGCTTGCTGCCGCGCCCGGTCAAGCCGCCGATGTTGACGATGCGGCCGAAACCGCCCTGGCGCATGTGCGGCGCCGCGGCCTTGGCGCAGCGCATATAGCCCACCACCTTGATGTTGATGTCTTCCAGCAGACCCTCGGGATCGGCCTCCTCGATCTCGCTGCGCACCAGGCCGCCGGGATGGGCGGCGCCGTTGACCAGGATGTCGATACGGCCGAAGTGTTCGGCCACGCGCTGCATCATGGCGTTGACCTGGGCCGTGTCCGACACGTCGGCGGCCACGCCCAGCACTTCCACGCCCGTGGCCTTGGTGATCTCGGCGGCCACCTCGTCCAGCTGCGCCTGGCGGCGCGCCACGATGGCCACGCGCAC
>NZ_DATCUY010000599.1:0-2639 GCF_036567245.1 Achromobacter sp.
AAGACACGCTGTGGGGCCGCGCCCGCGTCGCCGACCTGCCGCGCTACCCGCGCGTGCACAGCCATCCGGGCGCAGCCGACCTGGCCCACATGACCCAATTGCTGGACGCTGCCGAACGCCCCTTCCTGCTGCTGGGCGGCAACGGCTGGCACCAGACCGCGATCGACCAGATCGCCGGCTTTGCCGAGCGCTTCGAGCTGCCGGTGGGGACCGCCTGGCGCCGCCTGGAGTGCTTCGACCAGCGCCACCCCAACGCCGCCGGCCACGTCGGCTGGGCCATGACGCCGGAACTGCGCCAGCGCCTGCGCGACGCCGACCTGGTGCTTGCCGTGGGCACGCGCATGGGCGAGGCCACCACCGAAGGCTATACCGTCATCGAGAGCCCGCTGCCGCGCCAGCAACTCATCCATGTGTATCCCGACGCCGCCGAGCTGGGCCGCGTGTTCTCGCCGACCCAGGCCATCGTGGCGGATGTGGCCAGCTTCGCCGCCAGCGTGGCCCAACTGATCCCCGGCCACAAGACGGCACGCGCCGCCGCCGTGCGCGCAGCCCACCAGGAACTGGTCGACAGCCTGGAACCGCTGGCCTCGCCCGGCCCCATGAGTCTGGACCAGGCCGCCGCCTACGTCGACGCGCATGTGCCGGCAGACGCCTGCATCACCGTGGGCGCGGGCAACTATGCGCTGTATCCCCACCGCTACCGCCGCTACGCCGGGCCGGGCACCAGCCTGACGCCCACCGTGGGCTCCATGGGCTACGGCCTGCCGGCGGCCATCTCGGCCAAGCTGGAAGACCGCAAGCGCACGGTTGTCTGCTACGCCGGCGACGGTTGCTTCCAGATGAATATGCAGGAGCTGGGCGTGGCGCTGCAATACCGCCTGGGCGTGGTGGTGCTGGTGTTCAACAACGGCATCTGGGGCACCATCCGCGCCCACCAGGAACGCGAATTCCCGGCCCGCACCATCGCCCTGTCCTTCGAGAACCCGGACTTCACCCAGATCATCCGCGGCTACGGCGGCTATGGCGAAGCCGTGGAAGACACCGCCAGCTTCGGCCCTGCTTTCGAGCGCGCGCTGGCCTTTGCCGAGCGCGAGAACCTGCCGGCCCTGCTGGAAATCCGTTACGACGCCAATGGCATTTCGCCGGGCGAAACCCTGATGGGCATACGCGAGGCCGCGCTGGCCCGCAGTGCCGCCGCCAGCCACTGACACAGAGGGACTCCAACATGACGACGACTATCTCGATCAACGGACAGCGGCTGTGGCAGTCGCTGATGGACCTGGCCCGGATCGGCGCCACCCCCAAGGGCGGCAACTGCCGCCTGGCCCTGACCGCGCTGGACGGCCAGGGCCGCGACCTGGTCACCGGCTGGATGCGCGATGCCGGCCTGACGCTGCGCGTGGACCAGGTGGGCAACATCTTCGCCCGCCGCGCCGGTCGCAACAATGAGCTGCCGCCGGTCATGACCGGCAGCCATATCGACACCCAGCCCACCGGCGGCAAGTTCGACGGCTGCTACGGCGTGCTGGCGGGCCTGGAAGTCATGCGCAGCCTGAATGATCATGGCGTGGTCACGGAGGCGCCGCTGGAAGTGGCCATCTGGACCAACGAGGAAGGCTCGCGCTTCGTGCCCGTGATGATGGGTTCCGGCGTGTTCGCCGGTAAATTCCCGCTGGAAGTGGCGCTGTCCGCCACCGACCGCGACGGCAAGTCGGTGGCCGACGAGCTGGCCGCCATCGGCTACGCCGGCGCGGATCCCGTGGGCGGCCGCCCGGTAGGCGCCTACTTCGAGGCCCACATCGAACAGGGCCCGATCCTGGAGCACGAAGAAAAAATGGTCGGCGTGGTGACCGGATCGCTCGGCCTGCGCTGGTATGACGTGACCGTGACCGGCATGGAAATGCATGCCGGCCCCACCCCGATGCCGATCCGGCGCGACGCGCTCTACGCCGCCAGCTACCTGCTGCAGGCGGTCGTCGAGATCGCCAACGACAACCAGCCGCACGGCCGCGGCACCGTCGGCGAGATCCACGCGCATCCCGGCTCGCGCAACGTCATCCCGGGCCAGGTGCGCTTCACGGTGGACCTGCGTCACGAAGACGAAGCCACGCTTACCCGCATGGACCAGCGCTGGCATGAAATCTGCGCGGAAATCGCGCAACGCCACAACGTGGACGTGGACGTGAAGCACGTGCAGTACTTCCCGCCCACGCCGTTCGACCTGGACCTGGTGGGCAAGGTTCGCGACGGCGCCGCCCGCCGCGGGCTGGCCGCCATGGACATCGTCACCGGCGCCGGCCACGACGCGGTCTACATGGCTGCCGTCACGCCCACCGCCATGATCTTCGTGCCCTGCAAGGACGGCGTCAGCCACAACGAGATCGAGGACGCCAAGCCCGCCGACCTGGAAGCTGGCTGCAACGTGCTGCTGGACGCCATGGTGGCGCGCGCCAACGCCCAGGGGGTCCGCTCATGAACCAGGATGCCGCTTACTGGCGCGCCCGCGCCGCCGCGCTTGCCTTCAACGGCCAGGCCTATATCGACGGCGCCTACTGCGGCGCGGCCGATGGCGCCACCTTCCCCGCCACCAGCCCGATAGACGGGCGCAAGCTGGCCGACGTGGCCGCCTGCGGCGCGGC
>NZ_DATCUY010000600.1:0-8877 GCF_036567245.1 Achromobacter sp.
TGGTGGGCGCGGGCGCCTCGGCCATGGACAGCGCCGGCACCGCGCTGGAAGCCGGCGCCGCCAGCGTGGACCTGCTGATCCGCCGCAACGACATCCCCCGCATCAACAAGGGCAAGGGCGCGGGCAACCCCGGCCTGACCCATGGTCACCTGACCCTGCCCGACGAATGGAAGTGGAAGATCCGCCACTACATCAACGCGGCCCAGGTGCCGCCGCCGCGCGGCAGCACGCTGCGCGTCTCGCGCCACCCCAACGCCCGCTTCAACCTGGGCGCGGGCGTGCAGGATCTGGTGCTGGTGGGCGACGAGATCCACGTCACCACGCCCAAGGGCGTGTTCGTGCTGGACTTCCTGATCTTCTCCACCGGCTTCCGCATCGACTGGACCGTGCGCCCGGAATTCGCCGCGCTGGCGCCGCATGTGCGCGCCTGGGGCGACCGCTACGTGCCGCCGGCCGGCGAAGAGGACCAGGAACTGCATGATTCGCCCGACCTGGGCGCGGTGTTCGAACTTCAGGAAAAGACCCCGGGCGCCTGTCCCGGGCTGGACCGCGTGCATTGCTTCTCCTACCCCGCGGCGCTGACGCAGGGCACGATCTCGGGCGACATCCCGGCCATCAGCGAAGGCGCCAAGCGCCTGGCGCAAGGCATCGCCGGCCTGTTCTACCGCGAGGACGTGGAGGCGCACTACGCCAATATGGAAGCGTTCTCTGAACCTGAAGTGTTCGGCGACGAATGGGTGCCGGCCCCGGCTCCACAAGCGGAGACCGCGCAATGACGGGTTGGTTGCTGCGCCGCATCGCGCAAGCCGCGGTAGTGGTCCTGTTGATGACGCTGATCGTCTTCGTCGGCCTGCACGCCATCGGCAATCCGGTGGACATCCTGATCGGCCAGGACGTGGACCAGGTGGACCGCGCCCGCATCATCGCCGAACTGGGCCTGGACAAGCCGCTATGGGAGCAATACCTGGCGTTCCTGAACGGCGCCCTGCACGGCAATCTGGGCAATAGCTTCGTCTACAACATTCCCGCCGTGGAACTGGTGATCCAGCGCCTGCCGGCCACCTTCGAACTAGCCATCGCCGCGATGATGCTGGCCGTGGTAGTCGGCCTGCCGCTGGGCCTGTACGCGGGCCTGTATCCGGACAGCCGCGTCTCCAAGATGATCATGGCGGGCAGCATCGTCGGCTTCTCGCTGCCGACGTTCTGGATCGCGCTGATGCTGATCATGACGTTCAGCGTGTCGCTGGGCTGGCTGCCGGCCAGCGGCCGTGGCGAAACCGTGGAGTTCCTGGGCTTCCAATGGTCCTGGCTGACGGCCGACGGCTGGCGCCACCTGATCCTGCCGGCGTTCAACCTGTCGCTGTTCAAGATATCCCTGGTGATCCGCCTGACCCGCGCCGGCGTGCGCGACGTGCTGCCGCTGGACTTCGTGAAG
Organism: Achromobacter sp.; assembly: GCF_036567245.1. GTDB lineage: Bacteria > Pseudomonadota > Gammaproteobacteria > Burkholderiales > Burkholderiaceae_B > Achromobacter. The sequence goes on from NZ_DATCUY010000600.1 coordinate 1,436, forward strand.
TTCGCCCGTGCCAAGGGCCTGTCGCCCATGCGCGTGGTCTGTGTGCACGTGCTGCGCAACACCATGATTCCGCTGGTGACGGTGCTGGGCCTGGAGCTGGGCTCCACCATCGCCTTCGCCGTGGTCACGGAAAGCATCTTCGCCTGGCCCGGCGCCGGCAAGCTGATCCTGGACAGTTTGAACGCGCTGGACCGCCCCGTCATCGTGGCCTATCTGATCGTGGTGGTGTGCCTGTTCGTGACCCTGAACCTGATCGTGGACATTCTTTATAAAGTGCTGGACCCGCGGGTGCGGCTGGAGGCCTCGGCATGAGCGCCGTATCTACCCCTACTCCCACTCCCGCGCTGCGCCGCGAATCGCCGTGGCGGCGCAACCTGGCCGAGTTCATGTCGTCGAAGACGGCGGTGCTGGGCTTGGCCGTCGCCACCTTGCTGATCCTGGCCGCCGTCCTGGCGCCCTGGATCGCGCCGCAGAATCCGTATGACCTGCTGCAGATCGACGTGCTGGACGCACGCCTGCCGCCGGGCACCATGAACGGGCTGGACACCTTCCACTACTGGCTGGGCACCGACGGCCAGGGCCGCGACCTGCTGTCCGGCATCCTGTACGGCCTGCGCATCAGCCTGATCGTGGGCGTGGGCTCGGCCGTCATTGCCGGCATCGTCGGCACGCTGCTGGGTCTGCTTGCCGCCTACGCCGGCGGCAAGACCGACGCGATCATCATGCGCCTGGTCGACCTGATCCTGTCGTTCCCGTCCATCCTGGTGGCCATGATGATCCTGGCCTACCTGGGCAAGGGCGTGGGCAACGTGGTGCTGACGCTGGTGATCCTGGAATGGGCCTACTACGCCCGCACCGCGCGCGGCCAGGCCCTGGTCGAGCGCCGCCGCGAATACGTGGAAGCGGCCCGCTGCCTGGACATCCCCAACTGGCGCATCATGTTGAAGCACATCCTGCCCAACTGCCTGCCACCGCTGATCGTCATCGGCACTTTGCAGATCGCACGCGCCATCACGCTGGAAGCCACGCTGAGCTTCCTGGGCCTGGGCGTACCCGTGACCGAACCGTCGCTGGGGCTGCTGATCTCCAACGGCTTCCAGACCATGCTGTCCGGCGAGTACTGGATCAGCTTCTATCCCGGCATCGCGCTCCTGATCACCATCGTGGCGATCAACCTGGTGGGCGACCGCCTGCGCGACGTGTTGAACCCGAGGACCCACAAATGAGCGCCGACCGCCATACTGCCGGCGCGCCGACGCTGGAGGTGCGCAACCTGCGCACCCACTTCCATACCCGCGCGGGCGTGCTGCCCGCTGTGGACGACGTTTCCTTCACGCTGGAGCGCGGCAAGATCCTGGGCCTGGTCGGCGAGTCCGGCTCGGGCAAGTCCGTCACGGGCTTCTCCATCATGGGCCTGGTCGACGCGCCGGGCCGCATCGTCGGCGGCGAGGTGCTGTTCCAGGGCCGCGACCTGACCAAGCTGGCGCCGCGCGAGCTGCGCAAGCTGCAGGGCAACCGCATCGCCATGATCTTCCAGGATCCGATGATGACGCTGAACCCCGTGCTGCGGGTGGACGCGCAAATGATCGAGACCGTGCGCGCCCACAACAAGATGAGCGTGGCCCAGGCCCGCGCCTTGTCGCGCGACACGCTGGGCATGATGGGCATTCCCAGCCCCGAAGAACGGCTGCTGGCCTACCCGCATCAGCTGTCCGGCGGCATGCGCCAGCGCGTGGCCATCGCGATTGCCATGCTGCACCGGCCCGACCTGATCATCGCCGACGAACCGACCACCGCGCTGGACGTCACCATCCAGGCGCAGATCCTGTCCGAAGTGCAGAAGCTCGCGCAGCAGCACGGCACCAGCCTGATCTGGATCACCCACGACCTGTCGGTGGTGGCTGGCCTGGCCGACGACGTGGCGGTGATGTACGCCGGCCGCATCGTCGAACACGGCACCGTCGACGACGTGCTGGACCGTCCGCAGCACCCCTACACCGTGGGCCTGATCGACAGCCTGCCCAGCAACAACCGGCGCGGCCAGCGCCTGCGCCAGATTCCCGGCATGACGCCCAACCTGCTCACCCTGCCCGCGGGCTGTGCCTTCGCGGCGCGCTGCTCGCGCGCCACCGCCGCCTGCGGCCAGCAGCCCGGCATCACCCAGGCCTTGCCCGAACACAAAGTGCGCTGCTTCCACCCCACGATCCAGACCAGCGAGGCGATGGCATGAGCACGACCGCCCCTACCCCGCTGATTGATCTCAGCCAAGTCAGCAAGCGTTTCGGCGAACGCCCCACCGGCCCCGCCACGCGCGCCATGCAGCGCCTGGGCCTGTCCAAGCCGCCCGCCGTGACCCGCGCCGTCGACAACGTGGACCTGATCGTCAACCCCGGCGAAGTGGTCGGCCTGGTCGGCGAGTCCGGCTGCGGCAAGTCCACGCTGGGCCGCATCGCGGCCGGCCTGCTCACGCCCTCCGGAGGCGAGATCCGCATCAACGGCGTGCGCCCGGCCGACATGAACTCGGCCCAGGCCCATGCCGCGCGCCTGCAGGTGCAGATGATCTTCCAGGACCCCTACGCCAGCCTCAACCCGCGCCTGCGCGTGGACGAGATCGTGGGCGAAGCGGCCCGCATCCACGGCCTGGTCGGCAACGGCGACTTCGACGACTACGTCAGCGCCCAGCTGGAACGCGCCGGCCTGGACCCGGCCCTGCGCCAGCGCTATCCGCACCAGTTCAGCGGCGGCCAGCGCCAGCGCATCGGTATCGCCCGCGCGCTGGCCGTGCAGCCCACCATGCTGGTGTGCGACGAAGCCGTGGCCGCGCTGGACGTGTCGATCCAGGCGCAGATCCTGAACCTTTTCATGGACCTGCGCGAAGACCTGGGGCTGACCTATCTCTTCATCAGCCATGACCTGGGCGTGGTCGAGCACCTGTCCGACCGCGTCGTGATCATGTACCTGGGCCGCGTCGTGGAAACGGCCACGGTGGAAGAAGTCTTCCGCCACCCCAACCACCCGTACACGCAAGCCCTGCTGGCCGAGATCCCCACCCTGAAGTCGCGCCACAAGATCTTTACCGCGATCAAGGGCGAGATCCCCAGCCCGCTGAATCCGCCCGGCGGCTGCCATTTCCATCCGCGCTGCCCGCATGCGATGCCGCGCTGCAAGACCGAGGTTCCCACCTTGAAGGGAATCGCCATCAACCACCTGAGCGCCTGTCACCTGAACGACATGGCGTGACCACGGCCGCCGCGCCGCGGCTCCCGGATTAACCGCTAGTTCCCCCTATACCAAGGACTCCGAACATGAAACGCCTGATTCTCACCACCCTGACCGCCGCCATCCTCGGCGCTTCCGCCGCCGCGTCCGCCGACGACCTGTCCATCGGCTTCGCCGACCCGCTGTCGTCCCTGGACCCGCAGCTGAACAACCACGCCGGCGACCGCTCGGTGGCCCTGCACTTCTGGGACCTGCTGATCGAGAACAAGTGGAACAAGCTGCAACCCGGCCTGGCCGTCAGCTGGAAGCCGCTGGACGACAAGACCTGGGAATTCAAGCTGCGCGAAGGCGTCAAGTGGCAGGACGGCACGCCCTTCACCGCCGACGATCTGATCTATTCCTACACCCGCGCGCGCGCCGTGCCGGGCAGCGTGGCCACCTATGCCGGCTATCTGCGCACCATCGACACAATGACCGCCAAGGATCCGCTGACGCTCATCGTCAAGACCAAAGCCCCCAACCCCGACCTGCCGCTGAACCTGGCTTCCGTGCACGTGGTCAGCAAGCACGTCGGTGAAAAGTCCACCACCGAAGACTACAACTCGGGCAAGGCCATGGTCGGCACCGGCCCCTACAAGTTCGTGTCCTACACCCCCGGCGACCGCGTCATCATGGAACGCAACGACGGCTACTGGGGCGACAAGCAGATCTGGGACAAGGTCAACTACCGCTACATCAACAACGCCGCCGCCCGCACCGCCGCGCTGCTGGCGGGCGACGTGGACGTGATCGACAAGGTCTCGGTGTCCGACCTGGCCAAGCTGCAAAAGGCCGCCAACGTGTCGGTCTACCCCTACGACGGCCTGCGCGTCATGCTGCTGCAGCCCAGCTTCAACCCCGCGCCCAACCAGTACATCACCGACAACAACGGCAAGCCGCTGGACAAGAACCCGCTGCTGGACGTGCGCGTGCGCCAGGCGCTGAACCTGGCCATCAACCGCAAGGCCATCGCCGACCGCATCCTGCAAGGCGCCGCCACCGAAGCCAATCAGTGGATGCCCAAGGGCACCATCGGCTACAACCCCGACGTCAAGGACATCCCCAACGACGTCGCCCAGGCCAAGAAGCTGCTGGCCGAAGCCGGCTTCCCTGACGGCTTCAAGCTGACCATGCACGTGCCCAACGACCGCTACCCGCAAGGCCCGGAAACCGCCCAGGCCGTGGCGCAGTTCTGGACCCGCATCGGCGTGAAGACCCAGGTGGAAGTCGTGCCGTGGGCCGTGTACTCGGGCCGCGCCAACAAGAACGAATTCGCGGTCAGCATGCTGGCCTGGGGCAACGGCACCGGCGAAGGCAGCTACGCGCTGGTCAACATCCTGGCCACCGCCGACGCCAAGAAGGGCCTGGGCGCGTCCAACTGGGGCCGCTACAGCAACCCCAAGGTCGACGCCGCGTTGGAGCAATCCACCTCGGAATTCGACGTGGCCAAGCGTGAAGCCGTCCTGCGCGACTCCGTCAAGATCGTGTACGACGACGTCGGCATCATCCCGCTGTTCCACTACAAGAACATCTGGGCCACCAAGAAGGGCCTGAAGGTCACCCCCATGACCAGCGACCGCACGGCCGCCATGATGGTGACGAAAGAATCGGGCAAGTAAGCCATGACGCCCACCCTCACCATCACCCCGGCCGTCGACCTGATCGACGTGCCGCGCCAGATCCGGGTCGAGCACGTCGCGCCCGGCCAGACGGTGGAGATCACCGCCCTGACCCGCCGCAACGGCGTGCTCTGGCAAAGCCAGGCCGCCTTTGTTGCGGGTGCGGACGGCACGGTCGACCTGGGCCGCGACGCGCCCGTGTCCGGCGACTACGCCGGCGTGGCGCCCATGGGCCTGGTCTGGTCGCAGTCCCCCGTGGACTCGTCCAGCCGCGAACACTTCAACCACCCGGTGACCGACGCCCTGGTCACCGACGTGGTGGCGCGCGCCGCCGGCGCGCAGGCCCAGGCCAGCTTCACCCAGCGCCTGGCGTCCGATGGCGTGACGCGCCAGGACGTGCGCGAAGAAGGCCTGGTCGGCACGCTGTACCTGCCGCCCGGCCCCGGCCCGTTCCCGGCCGTCATGATCCTGAACGGCTCCGGCGGCGGCATCAACGAACCGCGCGCGGCGCTGTACGCGTCCCGCGGCTACGCCGCCTTCGCGCTGGCCTACTTCAAGGCGCCGGGCCTGTCCGACTACATCTCCAACACCCCGTTGGAGTACTTCCAGACCGGGCTGCGCTGGCTGCGCAAGAAGGTAAACCCCAAGCACGACTTCGTCGCCATCAGCGGCCAGTCGCGCGGCGGCGAACTGGTGTTGCTGCTGGGCGCCACCTTCCCCGAGGAAGTCTCGGCCGTGGTCGCCTACGTGCCCGGCGCCGTGGTCCACAGCGGCCAGAACGCCTGCGATCCCAAGATCGGCCGCGAAGGTCCCACGTGGCTGCTGGGCGGCAAGCCCATCCCCCACGTCTGGGAAAACAACCGCACCGCCACCTGGGCGCCCTTCGACGAAGGCCCCTCGCCCCACCGCCACGAGAAAGCCATCCTCACCGCCCTGCAAGACCCCGACGCCGTGGCCCGCGCCCGCATCAAGGTCGAAGACATCCAGGGCCCCGTCATGCTGCTGTCCGGCACCGACGACGGCTCCTGGCCGTCCAGCATCTATTCCAAGATGGTGCAGGACAAGCTGGCCCAGGTAAACCACCCCTACCCGGTCAAGTGGCTGGACTACGAGAACGGCGGGCACTCCATCCTGTTCCCCTACGTGCCCACCACCCAGCTCGTCTACGCCCACCCCGTGTCCGGCAAGATCAGCACCAGCGGCGGCAACCCCAAGGACAACGCCCGCGCCGACCAGGAATCCTGGGAAGGCGTGAAGCAGTTCCTGGACGCCGCTGTCGCAGCGCGCGCCGCCAAGTAAAGCATCAAGGAGAACCGCATGGCTGAACCCATCGTCTACAACGTCACGGACGACCTCGTCGACCGCCTGATCGGCCTGGCCCCGGGCGCCAAGACCTACGAAGTGCGCCACTTCCGCGAGAAGGTCGCCGCCGCCACCCAAGGCAGCTACGACGCCCTCTTCGACCCCGCGCTGCCCGGCCTGTCCCTGGCCGAGCGCCTGCTGGTCGCGCTGTACGCCACCCGCATCACCCCGTCGCCGCTGCTGGCCGCGCACTACCGCAAGCGCCTGGCCGACGCTGGCGCCACGCCGGCCGACATCGCGGTCGCCGAATCCGGCAAGCCGTCCGACGCCGCCACCCCGCGCCTGGCCGCCATCCTGGAATTCACGCGCAAGCTGATCGAAAAACCCGTCGAAGGCGACGAAGCCGCGCTCAAGACCCTGCCCGCCGCCGGCGTCTCCACGCCCGCCGTGGTCACGCTATCCCAGCTCGTCGCCTTCCTGTCCTACCAGGTCCGCCTCGTCGCCGGCCTGGAAGCCATGAAGGCCCTGGAAGGCCAGCCCGAACGCGCCGCAGGCACCCCGCCCGCGCCCTTCCCCGCCAACACCGCCGCCACCGCGCCCGGCGCAGTGATCAAGGCCCACGGCTTCACCAACGAATCGCTGGAATGGAAGGCCTGGCTCGACGTCGTCAACGTCGAAACCGCCACGCCCGAACAGGTCGCCGTCCTGGAAGAAAGCCACCCCAAGGCCAAGGTCTCGGACTACTACCTGTTCCTGGTACATCAGCCGGAAATCCTGCGCCAGCGCTCTACGGCGTTCAACGCCATCATGTATGCGCCGGGTGGGCTGTCGCGTGCGGAGCGTGAACTGGGTTCGACCTACGTGTCGCGTATCAACGGCTGCGTGTACTGCGCGTCCGTGCATGCCCAGCGCTTCGAGCAGCTAGCCAAGCGCAATGAAGTCATCGCGCAGGTGTTCGAGGATCCCGCGACTGCCGGCACCACGGCGCGCGAACTCGCCATCGGCAAGTTCTCGATCCAGATCACTGAAGCGCCTGCTGCGGTGAATGCGGATAGCATCCAGGCCCTGAAGGATGCGGGATTGAACGAAGGCGAGATCCTGGATCTGCTGCATTCGGATGCGATCTTCGCCTGGGCGAATCGCCTGATGCTGAACCTGGGCGAGCCGGTTTTCCCTAAGGCTTGATCCTGCGGCGTCCGGCCGCTTGCGTGCCGGGCGCTTTGCTTGCGGCTTGTCATCGCCGACCAGTATCGGCGATGACAA
>NZ_DATCUY010000601.1:0-16057 GCF_036567245.1 Achromobacter sp.
CTCCACCTGCTGCGAGCCTGCGCCAACCTTGGTCACCGAGTCCTCGATCAGGCCCTTGATTTCCTTGGCCGCCTGGGCGCTGCGCTGCGCCAGCGAACGGACTTCGCCCGCCACCACCGCAAAGCCCTTGCCCTGCTCCCCCGCGCGCGCCGCTTCCACCGCGGCGTTCAGCGCCAGGATGTTGGTCTGGAAGGCAATACCGTCAATCACCGACACGATCTCGGAAATCTTGCGCGAGCTGGCCGAAATGCCTTGCATCGTGCCGACCACTTCCGACACCGCCGAACCGCCGCGCTCGGCCACGTCCGAAGCGCTGGCCGCCAGCTGATTGGCCTGGCGCGCGTTGTCGGCGTTCTGCTTCACGGTCGAGGCCAGCTGTTCCATCGAGGCCGCGGTCTCTTCCAACGAGGCAGCCTGCTGCTCGGTGCGGCTGGACAGATCCGTATTGCCCGCCGAAATCTCGCGCGAGCCCACATTGATCTCGTCCACACCGCGGCGAACCAGCGCCACCGTACGGGTCAGGCTTTCCTGCATGCGCTTGATCGCGCCGAACAACTGTCCGATCTCGTTGGTGCTGCGTACATCGATGCGGCCAGTGAAATCGCCGCCGGAGATCTTTTCAAAATGATCGCCCGCTTCACGCAGCGGCCGCAGCACGGTGCGGCTGATGAACAGCCAGCATCCCAATGCCAGGGCCAGAGAAATTGCCAGCATCACGATCGTGACCGTGCGCGAAACGCCGTGGGCCGTTCCGGCCTGCGCGACCAGTTCGTCCGTGCTGGAGTCGATATGCGCCAGCACCTCTCCCACCGCCTCTCTCAGTACCGTGTTCGCGGCGCTGCCGGCGTCGTTCAAGTCCAGGTAGTCCTGCACGGCCATGGTCGACAAGGCGGCCACCTGACGCCTGACCACGCCGTCGAATTGCCGATAGGCGCTCTCCAGCTTTTGATTCACGGCCTCCGAGCCTTCCAGGCGCGGCGCCTTGCGGTATGCATCCAGCGCCTTGACGCCTTCCTGCATCAGGCCTTCCGCGCGCTTGACCTGCGAGGTCGCCTGCTCGGTTTTTCCTTGCTGCAGATCCATCAGGGAGGTCGCCAGCAGCAAGCGGCCCCGCAGGAACAGGATGTAAGCCCGGTTCAGTTGGGAGGCCTGCGTAGAGTAGGCGTCGTTGACCCGCTCCAGCTTCTCATTGCTCGAGTTCAGCCCCATCCACGCGACGCCATTGGATATGAACATGGCGCCCGTGAAGAGCAGCAACACCAGAACGAGACAGGTGCGGACTTTCAAGTTAACAAGCATGGAATATCCGAGCGTTAAGCAATGTGAAACGACTATTTCCTACTCTGCACGCAGACACGGACGCCCCGGCCCCTGGCCAGTAGCGTCCGCAAAGGCGCAACTCTACGCACCCGATGGCGCGCTTTTGAACCTACCGCATTACTACTTGCGGCTGAACAGGCTCGAGCCCTGGATGGTCATGAACGCCGCCGAAGCTGCCTGCAACGCCACCTGGCGCAGCGCAAGCTGGCTGGCGCCGGCGTAGTAATCCAGGTCTTCGAGATCGGACAGCGACTTGCTGTAGGACAGGCCCTTGTTGGTGCCGGTCGCGTCCAGCGCTTCAATCTCATTCACGCGGGCGCCAACCGACGCCGCCACGGTCTGCACGTTGTCGAAATTGCTTGCCAGCTTCTTGTTGGCGGTCGCCAGTTCGTTGTTCAGCTTCGCCAGGGCCACCTCGTCGCCGGCGATCGGGGAATCGAGCACCTTGATCAGGCTGTCAAGCGTATTGAACAGATCGACGTCGGCCGACTGGATGCTCTCCACGTTGATCACGTCGCCATTCTGCGGAGTCCCTTTGACCACCACCGAAATTCCGCCGAAATCAATGGCGGAGCCCGCGGCATAGGCCGTGGGAGGCGCAGGCGGCGTCGGCGTGATCACGGGCGGAACCGGCGGATTCGCGTTCGGATCCGTCGTCGTCACCCGATAGCCCATGCTGCCGGTAGCGGGGTCGGATTCAAACTGCAGGCTGAAATTCTTGCCGATATTGGCGCTGCCAGGCGTCACCGATACGGTGCCGAACTGGGCCGTGCCCGTGTTCGAGCCCGCGGCGGTGCTGACGTAGGCTTGCGAACCGGGATTGGCACGGTTGAACACATCGCTGCCTATGTCGCTGGAGGACACCTGGCGCGACTGGTCGATCTGCACGCTGCGTTCGCCGGTCGCACCGCTGTACACAATCTTGCCCGTGGCGTCTTGCGCATACGGAATCTGGCCACCCTGATAGCCCGAAAACAGATACTGGCCGTTGCCGTCCGTACTGTTCGCCAGGCCCAGCAAGGCGTCCCGCGCGCTCTTCAGGGCGGTCGCCAGGGATTGGCGGTCGCTGTCCGCAAAAGTGCCGTTGCCTGCATTGATCACGCGGGTGCGCACGTCGGTCAGCGCGGTCGTGACCGAATCCAGGATGTTGCTTTCCTGGGACAGGTTGGTCTTGGCGGTATTGCGGTTCAGCTGGTAGGTGGAATTCATCGCCTGCGTCTGGGCGACGTTGATCGCCAGCGACGCCGACAGCGGATCATCCGCCGGGCTCAGGAACTTGCGCCCGCTGCCCACCTGTTCGACCAGGCGGTTCATGTCGGATTCCTGAGAGAGAACGCCCTTCAGGCCATTCGAGTACATCATCGAGGTGCTCAGGCGCATGGTGAAGCTCCGGATTTATCTGTATTGGTCACGATTCAACGATTCGATCAGCCGCGCAGACCCAGCAGCGTGTCGAACATGGTGCTGGCCACATCAATGATGCGGGCGCTGGCTTGATACTGTTCCTGGTACAGCGACAGGCTGACGTACTCTTCATTGAGGTTGACGCCGGACACTGCCTGCTGCGCCGCGGTCTTCTGCGTGATCAGGTTCCCCTGCGCGATGGCGGCTGTCTTGATCTGCGCGGTCTGCACGCCAACGGTGTTGACCACCTGGGAGAACATTTCGGTAATGTTCATCGTGCCGTGGCCCAGCACCTTGGCGGTTTGCAATTGAGCCAGCTTCAGCGCGTTCTTGCCGTTGCTGTCGCCGCCAGCGGCGTCAGCCGCTGCGATCTTGTCGGGATCCGTGATCAGCACTTGCAGGTCGCGGGCCGCGTCGCGCGTGGGCGACAGGGACCACTTGTCACCTGCCTGGGGCGGCGCATCGATCGTCAGAGTCACGCCCATTTCGGACCGCAGATCCAGCGTCGCCGAAGGCGGGGTGCCGGTGGCCGGGCCGTTATAGACTTGCGTGCCTTCCGGCAGGCGCAACACCCGGTAAGAGCTACCGTCGAAGGAAATTTCGTAGTCTTTGGCGTTGATGTTGTTCAGGTCGGTGAACTGGCCGGAAATCTGCGCATTGCTCTTGTTGTTGGCATTCGGTATGCCCTGCGGGCTGCTGATGCCGAAGAAATCCGTGCCGGGCTTGCCGCTTTGGTCGAGACCCTGCTTATGCTGCTCGTTGAAGGACAGCGCCAAGCCCACGGCCATCTGGCCCAGTTGGCTCTGCATGACGTCCAGGGACGATGCCCGGAACTGAAGCAGGCCGCCAAGCTTGCCGCCGGTCACTTCCGCATCATTCATTTCCACCGCGACCGTCTTGCCGGCGCCGGCCGGCAAGGTGTAGGCGACAACCGTGCGGCCCGTATCCTGGGCAGAAGACACCGCCTGCAAGGGGTAGATCGTGTTGCCCGACAGCAGCGCCTGGCCGCCATTGGCCAGCGAAATGCTGATCTTGTCGCCTTGTTCGTAGGTGGTGACGCCCACCAGTTGGTTCAGTTCCATCACGGCCTGGTCGCGCTGGTCCAGGAGGTCGTTCGGGGGGCTGCCGCCAGCCTTGCCCGTCGCCAGCGAGATCTGCTGATTCAAGTCGTCGATACGCGACAGATAGCTGTTGACCTGGTCTACCGTGGTCGTGATCTGCGCATTGAGGCCCATGCGCTGGTTCTGCATTTCGTTGTAGGCCGAGCGGATCTGGGTGGCCAGGCTGTTTGCCTTGCCCAGCAAATCCTGGCGCGCCGCAGGGTCGGCCGGCTTGCTGGCGACCGTGTTCATGCTGGTGAAGAAATTGGTCAGGCCCGGAGCGATGCCCACGGTGCGGTCGGCGAACAGGTTGTTGATCTGCGAGACCTGGTCGAATTGCGTCTGGAGCTGGGCGCCGCTGCCCTGCGCGCCGACCAGCTGCTTGTACAGGAAGCTGTCGTAGCTGCGCACGACCGTGTCGACCTGAACGCCGCGGCCTATGTATCCGTTGCTGGTGGCCTGGGCGCCAGCGGTCGAAACCATGACGCGCTGGCGGTTGTACCCGGGCGTGGTGGCATTGTTGATATTGTGGCTGGTGGTGGCCAGGCCAGCCTGGGCAGCGTTCAGCCCGCCCAGCGCCAATTTATACATATTCATGCTGACAATGCCCCGTATTTAACCGCAACTGATATACCTGGATACTCCATTAACGGCAGGAGGTGATCCGAATTTAGAGTCCTTCCATCATCTGGCGAGAAATTTCCACCTTGGAGGCCGCGCCTCGCAGCTGGCTCATGACGCCGATCAGCTTTTGCGCGTACTGCGGATCCGTCGCATAGCCTGCGTCCTGGATCCGGCGCGCAGCCTCAACCTCGTTGCGCGCCTGCGTAACGCCCTCGTAGCGTGGGCTATTGCCGATCAGACGGGCGTAATCCGCGAACGATTCCTCATAGGACGCGTAGGCGCGGAACGGTTGCGTCACCTTTTTCGCCACACCGTCTTCGTATTCGGTGGTGAGCACATTGACGACCTGGCCCTTCCAGCTGGAGCCCGCCTTGATGCCGAACAGGTTGTAGCTGGTGCTGCCGTCCTGGTGCTTGATTTCACGCTTGCCCCAACCCGATTCCAACGCCGCCTGGCCCATGATCAGGCGCGCAGGCACGCCGCTTTGCTGCGACGCCAGGTTGGCCGCGCGCGACATCTTCGACACAAAGCTGACCACGTGCTCGGGAGCCCCCTCTGCGGCGGCCAGGGCGCGGTTCTGTGCGCTGTTGTTGCGCATCACGTTCAGCAGCGCCGACACTTCGCGGGAGCCGGACGCACGGAAATCGAGATCCCCGCCCTCCCCCAGGCGCTTGACCGCATCCGCGCCCAGCTCGCCTGGCTTGCCTTGCTGCATCTGCGCCAGAATGGCGCCCGAGAGGCCAATACCAGGCGACGCCAGATGCAACGCCAATTGTTCGTCCGCCATCGATTGCAGCATCTGCGTCTGCTGGGAGTCGAACAGCCCTTCCTTGGGCGTGGCTTCGCGCATGCGCTTGACCATCATCTGCAGGAATAGCGCCTCGAACTGCTTGGCTACCTGCTTCTGCTGATCCGTGCCTTCAGGGTCCTTCTTGACGTCTCGCTTCAGGTCCGACAAGCGTCCCATGTCAAAGACCGAATCCTGCCGGCTGGCGCCGCGCGCCGCATCATTGGTGTACGCCATGGCCGTCAGATGATTTCCAGTTCGGCGCGCAAGGCGCCCGCGGTCTTCATGGCCTGCAGGATCGCCAGCAGATCCTGCGGCGTGGCGCCCAGGGCGTTCAGCCCCTTGACCACGTCCGCCAGATTGGCGCTGGTGCTCACCCGTTGCAAGGAACCGTTGTCCTGGCGCACCTCGATCTGGGTGTTGGGCACCACCACCGTCTGCCCTTCCGTGAACGGCGTGTCGGGCTGGGAAACCTGGTTCTGGCGATTGATGATGACCGACAGGTTGCCGTGCGCCACGGCGGCTTCTTCGATCATGACCGTACGGTTCATGACGACCGACCCGGTGCGGGCATTGATGATGACCTTGGCCACGGTGGGCGCGCGCGCCACCTGCAGGTCTTCGACCTGCGACAGGAAGCGGGCCTGCGAGGCCTGCTCCATCGGGGTGCGCACTTGCACCACCCGGCCGTCCAACGCGGTCGCGGTACCTTGACCGAACTTGCGGTTCAGCGCCATGGCCACATTCTGTGCCGTGCCGAAATCGGTATTGTTCAATTCCACATGAATGTAGCCATCACGCGAGAACGTGGTGGGCACGCCCCGCTCGACGATGGCGCCGGCGCTGATGCGGCCGCCGTTCAGCTGGTTGATCTGCACGCTGGAACCGCCGGCGGAGGCGCCTGCGCCGCCCACCAGGATGTTGCCCTGGGCGATTGCGTAGACCTGGCTGTCGGCGCCTTTGAGCGGGGTCATCAGCAGCGTGCCGCCGCGCAGGCTCTTGGCATTGCCCATGGACGAAACCACCACGTCCAGCGTCTGGCCCGGCCGGGCGAACGCGGGCAGCGTGGTCGTGACCATGACGGCAGCCACGTTCTTCAGCTGCATATTGCTGCCTGCCGGCACCGTGATGCCTAGCTGGGACAGCATGTTGGTCAGGCTTTGCTGGGTGAACGGCGTCTGGCGCACCTGGTCGCCGCTACCGTCCAGGCCCACGACCAGGCCGTAGCCGATCAGCTGGTTGCCCCGCACGCCCTGGATCGAGGCCAGGTCCTTGAGCCGCTCGGCATGAGCCGCGCCTGCCCCGGCCGCCAAGCCGACCGAAACGCAGACGCGCGCCAACAAGGACAACAAGGCGGATATCGGATTCGGTTGTTTCATGTTCAGAACGGCGAAGCGATCAGGAAGAAGCGTTGCAGCCAGCCCATGGTCTGGACTTCGTCCATGACGCCCTTGCTGCGGTATTCGATGCGGGCGTCGGCCACCTGTGTGGACGACACGGTATTCGTGCCGGTAATGGAGCGAGGATCGACCACGCCGGAGAAGCGCACGAATTCGCTGCCCCGGTTGATGGCGATCTGCTTTTCGCCCGCGACCTGCAAATTGCCGTTGGACATCACCCCCACCACCGTCGTGGTGATGGTGCCGGTAAAGGCGTTGTTGGCAGTACTGTCGCCCTTGCCCTGCGACACGTTGCCGCCCTTGGCGTCGGTGTTCAGGTTGGCATTGGCCCAACCATCCATGAAGGACGGCGCGGCGGCGATGCCCAGGGTTGCGCTGCCGCTGCGGTTGGTGTTGGTAGCGACGTTCTTCGAGGCGTTCGTCTTCTCGTTCAGGACGATGGTGACGATGTCCCCCACATTGCGCGGCCGGCGGTCCTCGAACAAGGGATAGTTGCCGTAGGTCGTCGGCTGGTAGATGGAGCCCGTGGGCTGCGCCATCGGCGCGGCCGGAGGCGGCGGCGCCGCCGTGGTCGGCCCGGTCACGATAGGCTCGGGCGGAATCATGGCGCAACCGGCCACCAGCATAGCCAGTGCCGCACTCGATACCAGGCGCAGGACAGACATGGACATCACAGTTGAGTCAGGCGGGCCAGCATTTCGTCCGAGGTTTTGACGGCCTTGCTGTTCATTTCGTAGGCGCGCTGCGTGGTGATCATGTTGACCAATTCTTCAGCGACGTTGACGTTGGAAGTTTCGACGTACTTCTGCATGATGGAGCCCGCGCCGTCCACACCCGGCTGCAGCAGGTTGGCGGGACCCGAAGCGTCGGTTTCGAGGTACAGGTTCTCGCCTATGCTCTGCAGGCCGGTGGGGTTGATGAACGTTGCGATTTGCAATTGGCCAATCTGCACGTTGATGCCGGCAGCGCCGGGTTGCGTCACCGAGACGATGCCGTCATTGCCGATCGAGATCGACAGCGCGTTGTCGGGAATGTTCATGGGCGGCTGGATCACGTAGCCGCTGACGGTGGTCAGCTGACCGTTCTGGTCGCGCTGCAGCGCCCCATCGCGGGTATAGGCCTGGGTGCCGTCCGGCAGTTCGATCTGCAGAAAGCCGCGGCCGTTGATGGCGATGTCCATCTCGCTGCCGGTGTTGTTCAGATTGCCCGCGGAGTGGATGCGCTCGGTCGCGGCCACGCGCGCGCCGGTGCCCAGCTGCAGGCCGGACGGCAGTTGGGTAGCATCGCCGACCTGGGCGCCGGGCTGGCGCAGCGTCTGGTACATCAGGTCCTGAAACACGGCCCGGCCGCGCTTGAAACCGTTGGTCGAGACGTTGGCCAAGTTGTTCGAAATCACGTCCATGGAGGTCTGCTGACCCTCCAGGCCCGTCTTGGCGATCCACAGCGAACGCATCATGATGAAGTACTCCTGGTGCCGCGGCCCGGCCGCGCGCGAAAATTGTTTTTAGTTCAGTTGCCGTATCAGGCGCTGATCGACAGAATGCCGTTGGCGCGTTCGGCGTTGCGGTCCGACTGCTGGATCACCTGCATCTGCTGCTCGAAACGGCGCGCGTTGGCGATCATTCCGACCATCGCCGCCATGGGATTGGTGTTGCTGCCTTCCAGCACGCCCGACAACAGCCGCAGGCTGGGATCGGCGGGCACCGGAGGCGCGGGCTGGCCATTGACCGGCGCCATGCGGAACACGCCATCGTCGCCATGCACCAGTTGCTCGTTC
This sequence comes from Achromobacter sp., assembly GCF_036567245.1. GTDB lineage: Bacteria > Pseudomonadota > Gammaproteobacteria > Burkholderiales > Burkholderiaceae_B > Achromobacter. The sequence goes on from NZ_DATCUY010000601.1 coordinate 8,413, forward strand.
TGCGGATTGACCAGTTTGACCCGGCCCAGATTCAGGATGTTGTTCGGCGCGTCGCCAGCGCCGATGGCAGTAATGGTGCCATCGGCGGTGATCGTCAGCGCAGCCTGGTCGGGTACGTCAATGGGACCACCCTGGTCCGACAGCACGGGCTGGCCCAACGAGGTCTGCAGCAGACCGTTTATGCCGACCTGCAGGCTGCCCGCGCGGGTATAGGCCTCGCCTTGCGGAGTCTGCACGGCGATCCAGCCGCGCTCGCTGGACAACGCCACGTCCAGGTCGCGGCCCGTGGTCTGCATATTGCCCATCTGGAAGCTGTTGCGCGGCGTGGACGCCACCGTCGAAACACGCGTGGGCAGACTGGTTCCGTCCGTGACCGGCACCGAGCGGTACAGCGCGATCTGCTCGCGGAAACCCGCCGTGTTGACGTTGGCCATATTGTTTGAAAGGGCGGCCTGATGCTCGGTGATGCGCGCCGCGCCATTCATGGCGGTGTAGATGATACGGTCCATTGCCTATTCCGTCGGTGTCGTCGCGTGCCTGCCGGTCTTACTTCAGATTCATCAGGACTTGCATGATTTCGTCCTGCGTCTTGATGGTTTGCGAGTTGGCCTGGTAGGTGCGCTGGGCGATGATCATGTTGACCAGCTCCTTGCTCATGTCGACGTTGGACGCTTCCGTCGCCTGACCCACCACCTTGGACAGGCCATTGGTGCCGGGCTGGCCCAGGATGGGCTGGCCGGAGGCGGCCGTTTCCGTCCAGGCGTTGTTACCCACGGGCTGCAAACCTTGCAGGTTGGAGAAGTCGGCCAGCACGATGGTGCCGACGACCTGGGTTTCGCCGTTGGTGTAGCTGGCTACCAGGCTGCCGTCGCCGCCGATGTTGATGCCGCTGAACTCGCCCGAGGTATAGCCATCAGGCTTGGCCACCAGCTTGTAGGCGCTGCCGTACTGGGTGGTGCCTGCGTAGTTCATCGCGATGTTGATGGGGTCGGCCGGCGTGGCGCCACCGCCGGGGGTGGCGAAAGACAGGTTCACCACGGGTGCGCTGGTCATCACGCCCGCCTTGTTGAACGTGAACTCCTGCGGATTGCCCCAGACACCCGCGGCTTCGGTGGTCGGCGCCATGGCCTGGCCATCCATCGTGTAATAAACGTCGTAGCTGCTGTTGCCAGCGGCGTCTGCCGGACGCTTCACGAAGTACTGCATGACCTGGTGGGAGTTACCCAGAGAATCGAACACCGTCATCGGCGATGCGTTGGTGTAGGTCGAACTCAGCTTTGGGTCGAACGGTTTGCCCAGCTCAACAACAGCCGCCTTGAAATCCACAAGACCGGGAATACTGGCCAGCGAACCCGTGCCAGTTGCTACGGATATTTGCCCCGCCGCGAGGGTCACGGTGTTGGGCGGTGTGCCATAAACACCGTCAGGAGGATTGCCGGGCAACCAGGTCAGCGTACCCGCTGTGTCCTTGGTGAACGTATATGGGGTACCAGCAATGGTTACAGTACCCGGCACAGCCGCCGCAGTCTCAGTATCGACTGTGTAGATCACCTTCGCGTTGGCATCCAGGTTCGCCACAGTAGTGCCCGTCGACGTCGCCTTGGGCGCCACGTTGGCCGTCGGCAGCTGCAGTTCCACCGGATTCGCGCCAATCGCACCCGCCGGGTAGCCTGTCATGCGATAGCCCTGCGCGTTCACGATGAAGTTGTTCTTGTCCACCATGAACTCGCCATTGCGGGTGTACATCACCGCGCCGCTCTGGTCGGTGACGCGGAACATGCCCTTGGCGCCGTCGATCGCGATGTCGTACTCACCGCCACCGCCGTTCACCGCGCCCACCGTGAAGCGCTGGGCGATCCCCGCCACCTTCACACCCAGGCCGACGCGCGAGCTGGCGTAGACGTCCGCGAACGACGCGGTCGACGACTTGAAGCCGACGGTGCCCGAGTTGGCGATGTTGTTGCCAATGACGTCCAGGTTCTGCGCTGCGGCGTTCAAGCCGCTCAATCCTTGTCCGAAACCCATGTTTTTTCTCGCTAATCTTTAACTAGGGGAAGCCGCCGCCCATGCGCCGGCACCGATACATTGCGGCCGCTTCAGGCGCCGATTACCTTGCGCACGTCCAGCATGCTGGTCTGGCCGTCCAGGCCCAGATCCAGACGCAGGCCTTCAGTGGAATACGCCACGCTCTTGACCTGGCCGTAGCTCAGCACTTCCGCATTCACCTTCTTGCCGTCGGCATCCGTCGCCATGACGGACACGGTGTACGCGCCCGGTTCCAGCACAATGCCGCTGTCGTTCTTGCCATCCCAAGACAGCGTGTACACGCCGGGCTTCTGGTCCACCGTTTCGATCGTGCGCACCACCGCGCCGTTGGCGTCGGAAATCCGGATCTGCACCTTCTGGGCGTCGCCCTGCAGGTCCAAACCATAGGGAGTCACGACGCGAGCCTCGGGATTCGCCGCATCCACGCCAGATTTGATCTTGGAACCAGGAATCAACACCCCCTTCCCTATCATCGCCACCGCATTCATCGACTGCGACACATCGATCTGCCCGCTGATCGCGAGCATCGTGTTCTTCAGGTTGGTGATGCCTTCCACCGTGGAGATCTGCGCCAGCTGGCTGGTCAGTTCGGCGTTCTGCATCGGGTTCAGGGGGTCCTGGTTCTGCAGCTGGGTGACCAGCAGCTTCAGGAACTGGTCCTGCAGGCCTTGCGCCGTGCTGCTGCCGTTGGCGCCGGTTTGCGCCAGGCCCAGGCCGGTCTTGCTCGTCGATTGGTCGATAGTGGTCATGGATACACTGGTTCCGGAAATTAGGACTGGCCGATGGTCAGCGTCTTCTGCATCAGGGCCTTGGCGGTATTGAGCACTTCCACGTTCGCCTGATATGAGCGCGAGGCCGCGATCATGTTCACGGTTTCGGCCACCGGGTCGACATTGGGCATGCTGACGTAGCCCTGGGCGTCGGCCAATGGGTGCTGCGGGTCGTAAACCTGCTTCAAGGGGGATTGATCCTCGATCACGCCAGCCACGCGCACGCCGCCGATCTCCTGGCCCAATGCCTGGCCGGCCGGGGGGTTCACCTGGAACACGACCTGGCGGGCGCGATACGGTTTGCCGTCGGGCCCGACCACGCTATCGGCGTTGGCCATGTTGCTGGCCGCCACGTTCATGCGCTGCGATTGCGCGCTGAGCGCCGAACCGGCGATATCGAAAATGCTCAACAAGGACATTGCCTGCCGCTCCGTTTAAAAAATCAGTCCTGAATTGCGGCCATCATGGTCCGGATACGGCCAGACAGCATCTGCATCGTGCTTTGGTAATGCAGGGTGTTATCCGCGAATTGCACACGCTCGATGTCCATGTCCACCGTGTTGCCGTCCATGCTGGGCTGGTAAGGCAAGCGATACAGGAGTTCGGTAGGCCCCTGGGATACGGCCTTGGCCGGAATATGGCGCGCGGACGTCAGCGTGAGCGAGGTATCGGGCAAGCGCTTGGTGCCTTCCATGGCGTTGGCCATTGCCGTCTTGAAGTCGAAATCACGCGCCTTGTAGTTGGGGGTATCGGCGTTGGCGATGTTCGACGACAGCACTTCCTGGCGCTGCGCGCGCAGTCCCAGGGACTGCTGGTAGAAGCGGAAATCTTCATTAAGCCGGTCTAGCATCGGAGCGCCTTGGTGCGTTGCAATTCGGATAAAACGAGGGACCCCGGACAGACCGTTATCCCATTGGATGACGGCATCATAGGGGCCAGACGCTCGGCACAATCAGCCAAATAACCCGTCATTTCTCATCCAATTCGCGTATTGCCGAATGCCGCGGACTTCTACAATTCATCCATCATGAAAATATCCGCAACCCGACTCCGCGCGCGTGCAAGCCTGGCCGCCCTGCTGCTGCCCCTGGCAGCCGCGCACGGGCAGGAAGCGGCGACCCAGGCACCTGAAGCTATCGCCCTTGCGGCGCAGACCTATCTGCTGGATCAGCTGGCTGGCCTGCCCGGACAACCTTCGGTCGTGATCGATCCGCCGCGCGCCGAACGGCTAGCGCCCTGCGACGCCATGTCCCCGTTTATGCCTTCAGGCATGAAGCTGCGCTCGCGCATGACGGTTGGGGTACGCTGCAACGCGCCCAAGCCTTGGACCGCTTACGTCCAGGCGACGGTAAGCGTGCCCGGCCACTATTACGTCGCCGCGCGGCTGATTGCCGCGGGACAGGCCCTGACGCCGGACGACCTCGCTCCGCGGGACGGCGACCTGGTCGCCCTGCCTCCGGGCGCGATCACCGACCCGCAAGCCGTGGTGGGAATGACAGCCGTGCACCGGATCAATGCGGGGCAAGCGGTGCGGGGTTCCGGGTTGCGCAACGCGCAAACGGTGCTGCGCGGCGCCAATGTCCGCATCAACGCGCGCGGCAAGGGTTTCGTGGTCAGCAGCGAAGGCCAGGCGCTGGACAACGCGGCGCCCGGCGCCACCGTGCAGGTGCGCACCGCGGGCGGCCAGGTCGTCAGCGGCGTGGTGCGCAACGCCGGCCTGGTGGAAATACAACTGTAATTGTTGTTACATGTCGCATCGCACCACGCCACCGCTCTCCCCTAAAGTTCCGCCCGGACCTGCCGTTACTGAGGCATAAGTAGGCGAATCCGTCGCACAACCGACCCAGGACGCCCTGCGGAGATAATTTTGAAGATCAATTCCACCACCAACCGCCCCCTATCGGCTGACGCCGTCGCGCCTCGCGCCGACTCGGCGGTTGCCCAGGCTTATGGCGCCGGCAGCGCCAGCGGCTCCAGCAGCTCGCAGGTGGCGCTGAGTTCGGCATCGCGCAAGCTGTTGGCGCTGCAGGACGGCTCAAATGACATCAACGTTGAACGCGTAGCTGCCATCCGCGCCGCCATCGCCTCGGGTCAGCTCAAAGTTGACACGGGCCGCATCGCGGACAGTTTGATCGCCAGCGCCCGCGATCTGTTGAAGTAACCCTGCAACCTTCCGACCCGAGCAGCATGACCATGAGCACCGTCGACGCCCTGCAATCCTGCATGCAGCAGGAAGACACCCTGATCACCGAGTTCTCGTCCATTCTGGAAGAAGAGACTGAAGTGCTGGTGGGGCTGGGAAGCGTCGGTGTGCTCCAGGAAATCACGGAACGCAAGGGAGATCTCGCCCGCAGACTCGTAGATCTGAGTCAGGTCCGTGACTCCCTGCTCGCGGAAATCGGCCTGCCTTCGGGACACGCCGGCACCGAGCAAGCCGCCGTTCTGCACCCGCAGCTGTCGGGCGTCTGGCAGTCCCTGCTGAGCAAATCGGCATCCGCCAACGAAATCAACCTGCGCAACGGTGCCCTCATCGACGTGCATCTACGCTACACGCAGCAATCACTGGACGCCTTGCGCAATGTAGGCGCGGCTGGTGGGGCACCCTCCACGTATGATGCCCGTGGCCGCGGCGCCCGAGGCACCCCTGGCCGCAAGCCTATCGTGGCCGGCTGAGCTGCAGCACGGGCCGGGTCAGCTCCGATTGAACGGCGGCCATCACGCCGCCGTCATCTCCAGCATCGCGTACATCTTCAACAAGGCCACCGGCAACATGCGCGCGGACAGCTTGCGGTCCGTTCCCATGATGCCCGACAGGGGCCCGCGCAGCACTTCTGCCGCCGGCGTGTGCGCCAGCTGCCAGCATGCCGCACCCATCAGGCCGGCCATCAGCGATTGGCGTGCCAACGCATGGGCGCCGTCCACGGCCGGCAGAGCCTGCCACGCGTTCGCCATGTAGCGGAACCCCGCCTTGGCCTCGTCCTGCAGCACCAGCCAGCGCGCGACGGTGGCGGCGTCCGCCTGGGACGCGGGCAGGTTGGTCATGCCGAACAGCTGCCCTGCCACCTCTCCGCTGCCCGTGTCGATCAGGCGGGCGCAGACCAGCCGAACGGATTCGCCGCCGCTGCGGCCCGGCAACGTCACTTCCGTGCCGGAGGCCCACAACGCCAGGGCCACACGCTTGCTGCCCTGGACGCTGTGCAGCCCGGGCATGTCACCGGGCTGGCCGACGGGCAGATAACCCACGCTCTTGCCCACCGCATTCAGATTGGTCGGGCAGTCATCCTGGATGACACGCTGGCCGCCGGCGCTGCGCGCCACCCAGGCAACGCCTTGTTCACTCAAGGCCGGCCACAAGGCGGAGGTGCCGGCTTCCAGCATGTGCACGACCGGCACGCGCGCCAGTTTTTCCGCCAACCAGTGCACGCGAGCCTGCAACGCCAGGGCTACGTCCGGCTGGGCCGGCGCCGCCGGCGCGAACGAAGACAGCATGCCGTGCGGCAGAACCAGTTGCTGCGCGGGCGCTGCCAGGGCCGTGCCGCGATCGCTCATCAGCAGCGTGCCCAGCAATGTCCCTCCCGGCAAACCCTCACCCTTCAAGGGGGCCTTGCCATGCACGGCAAGCAGATGCCGTCCGCAGACCGAGGAAAATTCACGGCGTGCCATCGCCAAGGGCTCGTCGCCCAGCGCGGCCAGGCTGGCGCCGGAACCATCCCCGACATAGCCGCGCCAGGATGCGCGGGCCTGCACGCAGGCCGGATCGCTTTCCAGCCAGGCGATGGCGTCGTCCAGGTTTTGCGCAGCCTCGATGGAGCCGGTGCCGCCTTGCGGACGCAAGATGGCGGAAGCCAGCAACTGCCGCTTGCGGGCGGGGTCCACGCTTTCGGATTCCCGCGACGCGGATACCAGCGTCGCAAGGTCGGCCTCGCTCGGGGTGTACAGCGCGCGGGCGCGTTCGACCATGGAGAAGGCGCGGTCTATCAGCACGTCGGCCCGGGCCAGTTCCATGTGCTCGGGCACTTTCTGTCCAACCGACATGTAGTGGATCGGCAAGCGATGACGGATGGCCGTGTCCAGCGCCGCGCCCAGGCGGGTGGCCTCGTCCAGCTTGGTGATGATGCAGCCCGCCACGTCCTCGCCCACGCCATTGCGATAGGCATGCGCCACTTCGTCCAGGGTGTCGCCCTGGCTGGCCGCGTTGAGCACCAGCAGCCGGCGCACCGGCTTGCCGGCGTTGCACAGCATTGCCGCTTGTTCCGCCACCAGGCGGTCGCGCTGGCTGATGCCAGTGGTATCGATCAGGACGATCTTGCGGCTGCCCAGTTCGGTCAGGATGCGGCGCAGTTCGCCCGCATCACGCACCGAATGGGCAGGCACGCCCATCAGGCGTCCATAGATCTGCAACTGTTCCAGCGCGCCGATCCGGAAATTGTCGGTGGTCAGCATCGCAACCTGCTCGCGACCCTCGCGGGCCACGCAGCGCGCGGCCAGCTTGGCCAGCGTGGTGGTCTTGCCGACGCCGGTCGGCCCGACCAGGGCATACACGCCGCCAGCCAGGAACTCGTCTTCGGAACGTAGCACCGGCAAGTGCGTGACCAGTTCGTTGCGGGCCCAGCTCAGCGCCGCTTCCGGCGTCATGCCCTCGGGCAGGCGCTCGACCAGGGTACGCACCAGCTTGGTGCTGAAGCCCGCGTCCAGCAAGCTGCGGAACAAAGCCGCGCCTGAGGGCTCCCGGCCCGGCCCCTGGCGGCCGCCCCAGAGCAGCCCGTCCATGCGGCTTTCCAGGGCGCCGCGCAGTGCGCTGATGGCATCTTGCAAGCCGGCCGCGGCCT
>NZ_DATCUY010000602.1:0-11068 GCF_036567245.1 Achromobacter sp.
CGCCTGATAGGCAACGCCACCTTCGACACGCTGAGGAACCAGCAGTTGGGCGGCGCCATCGAGGATCCCTTCATGGTGGTGTCGAACCGGGCATCGCTGCTGGCCAGCGTGGTCAGCGGCCTGGGCGTGACCGTGCTGCCGGTGCTGGCGCGGCCGGCCGCCGCGACCGGCCTGGCCTTCGTGCCGCTGGCCGAACCCACGGTGGAGCGCATCGTCGGCGTGCTGACCCGCAAGGAAGAGACGCTGCTGCCGTCGGTGGCGGCCATGCACGCGCTGGCCTTGCGTTCATTGGTGCAGTTCACGCGCCGCAAGGGCGCGATCCTGGTGTAGCGGGGCCTCAGACGCCGCAGGCGTAGATCATGAACTGGCGGAACGCCTCGGCGGGCTTGGCCAGCCGCGCTTGCGGATGCCATAGAAGCCCGGCCTCCATGGGCGGGACGGCGTCAGTGATGGGCACGGCCTCGATCTTGCGGCCTTCCAGCGACCAGGGGCGGTAGACCATGTCCGACAGCATGGTGACGCCAAAGCCGTGCGCGACCAGCCCGCGTAGCGCCTCCATCGAGCGGGTGCGGAACGCAATGTCGGGCTGCAGGCCGTGGGCGCGCCAATAGGCCAGCGCGGAGCGTTCGCCTTCGTCCATCTCCAGCAGGATGTAGGGATAGCCGGCAATGTCGGCCAGCGACGGCGCCGAGGCCTGCGTGAGCGGGTGGCCGGACGCGGTCCATAGCTGCCGCCGCGAGCGCACCAGCACTTGGTGTCCGAAGCGCTCGCGCTTCTCGACGTTGGACAGCAGCGCCACGCCCAGCTCGACCTCGCCGCTGGCTACGGCGGCTTCGATCTCGGGCCGGTCCAGGTCGACCAGGTCCAGCTCCACGTCGGGGTAGCGCCGCCGGAAGCGCGCCAGCAGGTCGGGCAGGAAGTAGCCCAGCACCGTGTAGGACGCCGCGATCCGCACCGCGCCGCGCAATGCGTAGCGCTGGAAGCCGGGCTCGCGCAGGGCGTCGTCCAGGGAGTCGAGCACTTCGCGCGCGCGCTGATGGAAGTTGTGCCCTTCCGGCGTCAGGGTGACGCCGTGGGGATGGCGGTCGAACAGCCGCACGCCCAACTGCGCCTCCAGCGCCAGGACGGCGTTGGTGACCGCGGACTGCGAGACATGCTCGTCGGCGGCGGCCATGGAAAACCGGCCGGTCCGGGCGGCTGCGGCAAAGTACCGCAGCTGGCGCAGGGTGACGTCATTAGCCATGAGTTAATCCAATACCTGATACCTGAATATATGAATATACGATAACCAGCCTGCTTCCTACACTGCGGCAAAACACCAAAAACCGCAACGCAGGAGACAAGCGTGAACGCCCCACAACCCGCAGGCGCGGCCGATACCCATGGCCTGACGCTGGACGACAAGTACACCCGCACCCAAGGGCGCATCTACCTGAGCGGCACCCAGGCCCTGGTGCGGCTGCCGTTGTTGCAGAAGCAGCGCGACCTGCAGGCCGGCCTGAACACGGGCGGCTACATCTCGGGCTACCGCGGCTCGCCGCTGGGCGGCCTGGACCAGGCGCTATGGAAGGCCAAGCGGCATCTGCAATCCAGCGACGTGGTGTTCCAGCCCGGCGTGAACGAGGACCTGGCTGCCACGGCAGTGTGGGGCTCGCAGCAGTTGAACCTGTTCCCGGGCGCGGCGCGCGATGGGGTCTTTGGCATGTGGTACGGCAAGGGGCCGGGCGTGGACCGGTCCGTGGACGTGCTCAAGCACGCCAACTCCGCCGGCAGTTCGGCGCACGGCGGCGTGCTGATGCTGGCGGGCGACGACCATGCCGCCAAGTCCTCGTCAGTAGCGCATCAGTCCGAGCACGTGCTGATCGCCAGCGGCATACCGGTGCTGTATCCGTCCAATGTGCAGGAGTACCTGGACTACGGCCTGCACGGCTGGGCCATGAGCCGCTACACCGGGTTGTGGGTGGCCATGAAATGCGTGACCGACGTGGTGGAGTCCAGCGCATCGGTGGAAGTGGATCCGGACCGCGTGCAGATCGTGCTGCCGGAGGACGCCCTGCCCGCAGGCGGCTTGAACATCCGCTGGCCCGACACGCCGCTGGCGCAGGAGGCGCGGCTGCTGGACCACAAGTGGTATGCGGCGCTGGCCTATGTGCGCGCCAACAAGCTCAACCGCGTGGTGCTGGATTCGCCGCAGGCGCACTTCGGCATCATGACCGCCGGCAAGGCTTATCTGGACGTGCGCCAGGCGCTTAACGACCTGGGCCTGGACGAGGCCGCCTGTAGCGAGGCGGGTATCCGCGTGCTGAAGGTGGGCTGCATCTGGCCGCTGGACGCGCAGGACGCGCGCGAGTTCGCCACTGGCTTGAAAGAGATCCTGGTGGTGGAGGAAAAGCGCCAGATCCTGGAGTACGCGCTCAAGGAAGAACTCTACAACTGGCGCGACGACGTGCGGCCCCGCGTCTATGGCAAGTTCGACGAGCGCGACAACGGCGGCGGCGAGTGGTCCACGCCGCGCGGCGGCTGGCTGCTGCCGGCGCGCCACGAACTGTCGCCGGCGCTGATCGCCCGAGCCATTGCCGCGCGCCTGGAGAAGGCCGACCTGTCGGACGCGCTGAGGGCGCGCATCGCAGCACGGCTGGCGGTCATCGATGCCAAGGAGCGCGAAGCCGCCCGGCCCACGCTGGTGGAGGAGCGCAAGCCCTGGTTCTGTTCGGGCTGTCCGCACAACACGTCCACCCGCGTACCGGAAGGCTCGCGTGCGGTGGCCGGCATAGGCTGCCACTACATGGCGATGTGGATGGATCGCAAGACCGACACCTTCAGCCAGATGGGCGGCGAGGGCGTGGCCTGGCTGGGCCAGAAGGACTTCACGTCCGAGCGCCACATTTTCGCCAACCTGGGCGACGGCACTTATTTCCATTCAGGGCTGCTGGCCATACGCGCCGCGGTGGCCGCGCGCGCCAGCATCACCTACAAGATCCTCTACAACGACGCGGTCGCGATGACCGGCGGGCAGCCCGTGGACGGCGTGCTGACCGTGCCGCAGATCGCCGCCCAGATGCTGGCGGAAGGCGTGACCAAGACCGTGGTGGTGACTGACGAACCGGAGAAGTACGCCGGCGCCGCCGCCCTGCCTCAGGCCGTGGAGGTGCACCACCGCAAGGCGCTCGACGAGGTGCAGCGCGCGCTGCGCGACATCGAAGGCACGACGGTGCTGATCTACGACCAGACCTGCGCCACCGAGAAGCGCCGTCGCCGCAAGCGCGGCGAATATCCCGATCCGCCGCGCCGCGCCTTCATCAACGAGGCGGTCTGCGAAGGCTGCGGCGACTGTTCGGTGCAATCCAACTGCCTGTCGGTGGAGCCGCTGGACACGCCGCTGGGCACCAAGCGCCGCATCAACCAATCGTCCTGCAATAAGGATTTCTCCTGCGTGGAGGGGTTCTGCCCCAGCTTCGTCACGGCGGAAGGTGCGACCCTGCGCAAGCCGGGCGGGGAAAAGACGTCCCCGACGCTGCCCGAACCGCCACAGCCCGCCCTGGCGGAAATCCGCCCGCTTGGGGCCTATCGCGTGGTGATCGCGGGCGTGGGCGGTACCGGCGTCGTGACCATAGGCGCGCTGCTGGGCGCGGCCGCGCATATCGAGGGCAAGGGCGTGACGGTGCTGGACATGGCCGGGCTGGCGCAGAAGGGCGGCGCCGTGCTCAGCCACGTGCAACTGGCCAACCGTCCCGCTGACCTGCACGCCACGCGTGTGGCGCTGGGCGAGGCCGATCTGGTCATCGGCTGCGACGCGCTGGTGTCGGCGTCACCAGAGGTGCTGTCGCGCCTGCGGCCGGACCATGGCCGCGCGGTGGTGAACAGCAGCGCCGCGCCCACGGCGGCGTTTCTGTCGCAACCCAGCTGGCGCTTTCCCGGCGCGCAGGCCGAGGCCGCGCTGGCGCGCAGCACGGGCGGCAACTGCGATTTCATCGAAGCCGGGCCGCTGGCCGAGACCCTGCTTGGCGACACCATCTACGCCAATCCTCTGCTGCTGGGCTATGCCTGGCAGCAGGGCGGGCTGCCGCTGTCGCTGGACAGCCTGCGGCGTGCGATCGAACTGAACGGCGTCTCGGTCGAGAAGAACCTGGCGGCCTTCGAACTGGGCCGGCAGGCCGCGCATCGCGGCGTCGATGCGCTCAAACCGGCGCCTCGGGCGCAGGTGGTCGCAATGCCGGAGTCCCTGGACGGCCAGATCCAGCGGCTGGCCCAGCACGTGCGCGCCTACCAGGACGAGACCTACGCCGCGCGCTTCCTGGACGCGGTGGCGGCGGTGCGCGCGCGCGAGGCTTTGCTGCCGGATCCGCAGCGCTTCGAGGTGACGCAGTCGGTCGCGCGCAATCTCGCCAAGCTCATGACCTACAAGGATGAATACGAGGTGGCGCGCCTATACATGGACCCGGCCTTCAAGGCCAGGTTGCGCGAGCAATTCGAAGGCGAGCCGGGCCGCGACTACCGCCTGCGCTATCACCTGGCGCCGCCGGCGCTCGCGCGCCGCGATGCGCGCGGGCGGTTGCAGAAGCGCACATATGGCCCGTGGATGGCGCTGGCGTTCCGCGCGCTTGCGCCGATGAAGCGGCTGCGCGGAACCTGGCTGGACGTATTCGGCCAGACCGCCGAACGCCGCATGGAACGCCAACTGGCCACCGAGTACCTGGCGCTGGCGCAGGAGTTCTCACGCACGCTGGACTCGGCCAATCGCGGCGCGGCGCTGGAGCTGGCGGCGCTGCCGGACACGATCCGCGGCTATGGCCACGTCAAGGAACAAAACGTCGAACGGGTGCGCTCGCAGCAATCCGAGCTGTGGGAGCGCTACCGGGGGCGGGCGCGGGAAACGCTGGCGGCCTGAGGCATGCGCGTCATCACGCTGCGTTCTCCAGCAGCACGCGGTTGCGGCCGTTCAGCTTGGCCTTGTACAGCAGTTCGTCGGCGCGGCGGGACAGGTTCTCCAGGTCTCGCGCGTCGCCGCTGCGGGCATGGGCAACGCCGAAGCTGGCGGTCATGCTGAAGCGGGTTGTGTCGCCGGCGATGATCTGAGCATGCGCTATGTTCAGGCGCATGCGTTCGGCGATGTCCCGGACGGGTTCGGGGCGGCGGCTGCGGCACAATACCGCGAACTCTTCGCCGCCCACGCGCGCGACCACGTCGGATTGCCTGAAGGTCTTGCGGCACAGTTCGGCCACGGTCTTGAGCGCTTCGTCGCCCGTGGGGTGGCCATGCGTGTCGTTGATGGACTTGAAGTGGTCGATGTCGAACAGGATGAAGGCCAGGCCGTCGCCGTTATCGTGGCGCATGTCGTCCAGGGCGGCTTCCAGGCGTTTCTCGAAGGCGCGGCGATTCAGCAGGCCGGTGAGGAAATCCGTTTCGGCCATGATGGCCAGGTCTTGAATCAGGCGGTCGCGCTCCAGCTCGAGCTTGCGCACGGCGGCGGCGTTGTCGTTGAGCACATTCAAGGCCTTGAACATGCTGTTTACTTCGCCGCGGTACTGGCCCGCGGGAATGGCCGGCACCTCGCCGCCTTTGGCGATGGCGCCGATGATGTTGGTGGCGCGGACGAACGGCCGGATGACGCGCTTGCGGAACATGGCCAGTCCCAGGATCAGGGCGGCGGTGAGCATCGCCGCGGCCGCCAGGGTGGTCAGCAGGACGCGGATCGCGGCCTGGCGGTTTTCGCCGATGCGCTGCTCGACGTCGTTGAGCATGAGGTCGCGGAACCGGACGATCGACTTCATCTGCGGCACATAGTTCGCGCCCAGTTCGTACATCGACACGAGCGAATCTTCCGGGGCCCGCTCGGCAATGGCGCGCACGCTGTCGAGGTAGCTCATGCCCCCGCCGAAATACTGCTGCTGCAGTTCGCGGTAGGCGAGCGATGAGGCGTGCCCTGGCATGCTGGCGATGTTGGCCTCGATCAGCGCGCGCAGTTCGTCGATGCGGCCGATCACGCGCTCGATCCTCAGCTGGTCGCTGGCGGTGAGCGTGCGGCGCTTGCTCAGGGCCGGCGCGAACGTGGATCCCACCAGCCCTGCCTGCTCGCGCAGTTCGCCGGCAAGCAGCGCCAAGGACAGCAGGTCGAAGTCCTCGCCCTGGTTTCTGGCAACCAGGCCTATGCCGTCGGACATCGCGGCGCGCAGTTCGGGCACCAGCGCGACCATGTCTCCGACCACCGTCCACAGATTGAAACCGGAGACGTTTGCGCGGGGCGCGGCGATCGCCGCGTCGGCGCTCGCGCGGGCATTCAACAGGGATTCGCGGATGCGCTGGATGTTGGTGAATTCGCGGGCGCCGTTGGGATTGAGCGGCGCGCGGTACAGGGCAAGCAGGTCGGCGATCTGTGCGTTGGTGCGCTGGCGCGCTTGGTCCAGTGCGTGCAGGATATGTTCGGGGACCGGCAGGTCGGAACCCAACGCCGAGTTCATGGGGCCGCGTTCGGCGGATACCGCCTCCATCGTCATCAGGGTCGTGCGGACCACGATGAAGCCGCGCATGGCATCGTCGGTGGCGGTCAGGGAACGCCAGTTCTGCTGCACCACGATCACGGTCAGCATGGAGACCGGCAGCGCCACGCCTGCAGCCAGCGTCAGGAAATACCTTTCAAGGGATTTGAGAGCAAAGACATTGCGGAACATGCGTAAACATCGGCTCGGAACAATGACTGGTGGCCGGAGGTTACTTGAAATGGGCCACGGACAGCATGGTTTTCCCGGCACAGTCCGACGGACCGAAGTTTGTATCGCATTAAGTCGCAAAGTCTCATTTTCAAGCGCATTGAGTCACTCTGTTGCGCGTGCTTTCATCGCCTGCGCCGTCATGAGCGGGGGGAGGGTCACGGCGGCGCGACGGGCAACTGTTCCAGCGCATTCTTGAAGTCGGGATACTCCTTCAGGAACTCCAGGCTGCGGCCGAACCGCTTCAGCAATCGTTCGTCCACTGTCAGGTTGAGCACGGTCGCGCCGTCCCACAGCCTGGGGCGCTTCTTCACATGGATCAGTACCTTGTCGGTGAATTCGCGGTAGGAGTCGTGCGGCTCGCATTGTTCATAGTCGGTGGCGACGCGTTGCGCCAGCCCGGCTTCCAGGCCGGCCTGGCGGGCCTTCTCCTGCAGCCATGAGGCCGGCAGCGTTTGCAGGCTGCCGTCCCGGTAGCCGCCGCCGACGTCGGAATGGGCGCCGATGAACCAGCGTTGTTCGACCGGCCTGTCGGGTGGCCGCGGCTCGGAATTGGCCAGGCGCGTCCACAGGGTTGGCGAGTACGGTTCGCGGAATTCGTTGGTGGCGATGGCGTGATAGGCGTGATGGACGTGGTTGCTCAGTTCGGTGTCGTGGAAGTTGTAGAACTTCGAAAAGCCGGGGAAGGGTATGCCGCCCACCGGTATGCCCAGGCTGCCGACCGTGTCCCAGACGCCGACGAAATGCACGTCGGTCTCGCGCGAGAAGTTCACGCGGAACGACGAGGCCTCCAGCGAAGTGGGGACGCAGTCGTCGCGATAGAGCGCATAGGCTTCGGCCACGTTGTTGTCGGAGGGATCGTTCAGCAGGCCGCATTTGCGCACCATGCCCGCCAGGCTGCGGGCGGAGTAGGCGCCGCGGCTGAATCCGAACAGGAAAATGCGGTCTCGCGCTGCATGGCGCTGGCAAAGCCAGCGGTAGCCCGCGCGGATGTTGGCTGACAATCCCGCGCCAAAGGCGCCGCCGGCGAACTTGTCGATGGCGGCCCACAGGCCCTGGCCCTGCGTGCCCACGCCTTCGACGTAGAGCGTTTCCTGCGTGGAGGTCTCGGGCGCCGCCTTATAGAGTTCGTAGACGTTGGTGCGGTCGTTGGGTTCGTTCCAGGTCCCGTCGAAGAATACGGCTAGATTCTTCACCATGATGGTTCTCCACGGATTGAGTCCTGCGATGAATCTGCTTTGTTGCATGGCCCGCGTCCTGCGCGACGTAAGCTAGCACGCGGCGCGGGGCGCTCCGGGAGCGTGGTTTCCCTGCTGATCGGATGTACACCGTACTTTTGACTAGCTAATCGGCAGCCATCCAACGTCCTTGCTGGCGTTGCGCTCGGAAGCGCATGCAGCAGGAAATCCGCACTACATCAAAAGTCGCAATCCGCACCCTGCGCTCGGCGAGCCGTGGCGCGTTGGCGGCAGCCCCAGGCTTGGGGTATGTTGCGGACTGAGCGGCCGTGGGCCGCGCATGAACAGAGAATAGGTACATGGGACGTTTAGCCATACTTGGCGCCTTGCACGAAGAAATCGCCGACCTGCTTGCCGCGATGGATCCGGGCGCCACCATTCACCGCATCGCCATGCGCGACTTCCATGTCGGCATCTTGTGGGGCACCCCTTGCGTGATTGCGCTGAGCCGGATCGGCAAGGTGGCCGCGGCTGCGACCGCGTCCATCGTGATCCAGGAGTTCAAGGTTTCGCGCGTGATCTTCACCGGCCTGGCGGGCGGCCTGCATCCGGACGTGGCGGTCGGCGACGTCATCGTGGCCAGTGCCCTGATGCAGCACGACATGGATGCGCGTCCTTTGTTCGGACAGCACGAGATTCCCTTGCTGGGACGGGAGCGCTTCGACGCGGATCCGGTCCTGAGCATACTGCTGTTGGAAAGCGCAGGACACTTCGCGCGCGGCCATGCCGGCTTGCCAGCGGGGCCGCGCGCGCAGCCGCCGCAGGTGCACCATGGGCTCATCGCCACCGGCGATGTCTTCGTCAATAGCAATGATTATGCGCACCAGCTGCGCCAGCGCCTGCCCGACGCGCTCTGCCTGGAAATGGAGGGCGGGGCGATGGCACAGGTCTGCTATGAATTCGGCGTACCGTTCGCGGTACTGCGCGTGATCTCCGATCAGGCCGATCATGCCGCGAAGGCTGACTTCACCGATTTTCTGGTGAACCTCGCGCGGATCTACACCGCCGGCATCCTGGCGCCCCTGCTGAAGTCAGGGGCGTTGCGGGAAGCCTGAAACCGGCGGCTTTCAGCGCCCAGTGTCGGGGTAGCTGGGGCCGGCGTCGTGGAAGCCGCCCTGACTGTAGGGATTGACCGCGCCCGGATGAGGCGGGCCGCCATTTCCCGGCGCGCAGCCGGCCAGGGCCAGGGCCGTGGCCATGAGGGTAAGCAGGCGGATCAGAGCGGATTTCATGATGGTCTCCTGCGCGAGCCCGCTGCTGCGGGCGTGTAACGCGCGGCTTGTCTACTGGACTTATTTTACGCTTCAGCGGCAGCGCTGCGGCGCTCGCCCTGCCTGGTCTTGCGCTTGATCTGCGGCGCTGAGCAACGCTGCTGGTAGGCCTGCACCGCGCTGGAATTCGCCGGCTGGAAGTAGGGGTGCTGCTGGCCGGCCTCGCGCAGCGCGTCGTGCATGCGCTGGCCCCAGACGCATTGCGCCTGGGCCTGGTCCCAGAGGCGCGCGGCGAGTTCGGGCTGGCCGTGGCGCCACAGCGCCAGGCCATAGTCGGCCACGATTTCCTCATTGCGCGGAATCTCGCGGTAGGACCGCTTCATGAGCGCCAGCCCGCCGTCGACGTCGCCCCGCAGGGTCAGGATCCAGCCCAGGGTGCCCTGGTTGTACGGCCCGGGTCCGACGGTCTCGATCGATCTGCGCGCCTGAGCTTCGGCTTCGGCCAGATGCTCGGGAAAATCCGCCAGGTAGTAGGCGATGCTATTGCCCCAGTCGGGTTCGTCCGCCTGGGGCTGCTCCGCTTGCCGGCGTTGCAGTTCCAGCGCGTCCTCCAATGCCAGCTCGGGCAGGCCCAGCAATCGCTCAAGCTTGTAGCGCTCGTGAAGCTCATCGTGGTCCACGGGCGTGGAGGATCTGGACAAGGACGTGGCGCGGGCGCGGTCCAGCCACTGCCGCGCCAGATCGGCGTGGCCGGCCATCAGCAGCAGATTGGCCATGTCCAGCTGTTGCCCAGGTTGCGCGCCGCAGTCCGTGGCATCCACCAATTGCAGCGCGCCTTCGGTGTCGTTCTGGCTGAATTTGCGGTTGATGGCGTCCAATGCGTCAAAGCACTGCCGGTTATCCGCCACGCTGGCGTCGACCGATATCGACAAGGTGGCGGCGGGGCGGTCGTGGCTGAAGTACGCGGTATTGCCCTGGGCGGTGCTGTAGCCCAGGTCCGCCCACTGTTCACCCCAACGCACCTGCATGGTGGTGAGGTAGGGCCAGCCCCCAAGCGGATCTTTATCCCCGCTGGTTTGCAGCTGGAAGACGGTGCCCCAGGCGCCGTCGCCGATGCGCCGGATCAGCGTGTAGTCAGCGGCACCGTGCTTCTCGCGGGTCCAGATCCAGGCGCTGCGGCCCAGCGCGTCGGTGACGCCATGCACGATGCCGTCCTGGCTGGGTGTGCCCTCGATGGACTGGCCCTTTTCGGTCAGGAACAGACGGTAGGGCGTATTGGGGGCGATCGCGTTGCCGCGGCTGTTGTCCAGCCTCAGGATCAGATAGCGTCCATGGCCGCCTTTGCCGTACTGGGGTATGCCTTCGGGCGGCGCTGAGGGGGTGCTGTGGGTGGCGGATTTTCTGGGGAATGCGCTGCCGGCGGCTTGCGCGGAAAAGGCGGCCTGCGCCAACGCGAGCGCGCCTGACAACAGCAAGGGGTACAGCCTGGATTGCGGAAACGTCATGGGTGCTGCTTGTGGTCTGAGCGATGGGGCCTGTGAGACAGGCGGCCATTCTCTCAGAGAACGGAGGGAGATGCCGGTTCCCACGCAATTGTCCTGGCGCAGCGGATGCGGCGGCCGCAGTCATGTGGCATCCTTGCGCCCGCACCCCGCCGCTGCATGCGGCGCCTTCCTGTTCCGTGATGCCGAAACTGCTGCTGCGTGTCTGTGATTTCCTGTTGTTGTCTGCGGCCGCGGCAGTCTTTGGCGCTGGTCTGACGTCGGTGCTGAAGACCGATGCCTACGGCTGGATGATTCCGGAAGCGCCCTATCTGTACGGGCCGTTCGAGTTCTATGTCGATGCCGCCTTGGCGGGCTTGGCCGGCCTGCTGGTGCTGGCGCTGGCCGAGCGCACGGCGCGGGTACGCGCC
>NZ_DATCUY010000603.1:0-10277 GCF_036567245.1 Achromobacter sp.
CCGATCGTGCAGAACACCAGAATCGCCGGGAACAGGATGCGGTAGGGCACCTTCAGCAGCTTGACCCACAGGCCGATCAGCGGCAGGTTCAGCACCACCAGCATCAGGTTGCCGATCCACATCGAGGCGATCAGGCCCCAGAACAGCTCCGGGTGGCTCGTCATGACTTGCGGGCCGGGCTGGATGTTGTGGATGGTCATCGCGCCGACCATCAGCGCCATCACGGCGTTGCCCGGGATACCCAGGGTCAGCAGCGGGATGAACGAGGTCTGGGCCGCAGCGTTGTTCGCCGATTCCGGACCAGCCAGGCCGGCCGGGTGGCCCTTGCCGAAGCGTTCCGGATTCTTCGAGATCTTCTTTTCCAGCGTGTAGGAAGCGAACGACGACAACACGGCGCCACCGCCCGGCAGGATGCCCAGGGCCGAACCCAGGGCCGTGCCGCGCAGCACGGCGGGAGCGGCTTCCTTGAATTCCTGCTTGTTGGGATACAGCGAGCCGATCTTGTCGGTGATGTCGACGCGGTTTTCCTTCTGCTCGAGGTTGGTCATGATTTCGGCGAAGCCGAACACGCCCATGGCCACGATGGCGAAGTCGATGCCGTCCTGCAGTTCGGGGATGCCGAAGTCGAAGCGGGCAACGCCCGAGTTCACGTCGGTGCCGACCATGCCCAGCAGCAGGCCCAGCAGGATCATCGCGATGGCCTTGGGCAGCGAACCCGAAGCCAGCACCACGGCGCCGACCAGGCCCAGGCACATCAGCGAGAAGTACTCGGCGGGGCCGAACTTGAACGCGACTTCAGCCAGCGGAGGCGCGAAGGCGGCCAGCAGCAGCGTGGCCACGCAGCCTGCGAAGAACGAACCCAGCGCAGCGATTGCCAGTGCGGCGCCAGCGCGGCCGTTGCGGGCCATCTGGTGGCCGTCCAGCACGGTCACCACCGCGGATGTCTCCCCCGGCAATGCCACGAGAATTGCCGTGGTGGAACCGCCGTATTGGGCGCCGTAGTAGATGCCTGCCAGCATGATCAGGCCGGCCACCGGGGGCAGCACGTAGGTGATCGGCAGCAGCATTGCGATGGTCGGGACGGGGCCGATGCCCGGCAGCACGCCGATCAGCGTGCCCAGGATGCAGCCCAGCAGTGCATAAAGCAGGTTCTCGGGCGTAAACGCCACCGAGAAGCCCAACATCAGGTTGTCAAACAATTCCATGACCGGGTGCTCCTTAGTTCATGCCCAGAAACGACGGCCACAGCGGGAAAATCAGCCCCAGCCCCTTGACGAACGCCAGATACGAGAACAGCACCAGGAAGATACCGTTGGCGACGGCGACCTTCAGACTGAACTCGTGGCTGGCCAGGCTGCTGACGACAACCAGAACGAATACCGAAATGTAGATGCCCAGCAGCTTGAGGATGAAGCCGTAGAGCACGACCGATCCGACCACCAGGAACACGATGCGCCAGTCGAACTTGTCGACGTGGGTGTCGTGCGCCTTCTTGGACATCGAGCCAAGCAGCACGATGGCGCCCAGCAATGCGAGAACAATGCCTAGCCAGAAAGGAAAATACCCTGGGCCCATTCGGGCGGCAGTACCCATTTGGTAGCTGCTGGCCTGCCAGGCGAATCCCAGTCCAAGGGCGATGAACATCACCCCCGACCAGAAGTCCTGTCGATTGCGTAGCTGCATGATTGGTTGGCTCCTGTTTACAGCATGTAGATAAAAAAGGTCTGTGGCCATCCCGCCGACAGGCGAGTGACAGGCACAAAAAAGGCACTTCGGGGTGCCGTTTGTTCTTATGAAAGGTAAGGCTGGGATTCTTGAAAGGGCGAATGGTAATGGACGCCCGCCACGCTGCAAACCCTGTAAGGTCGGTGAAAGGCTGGGGTTTTCCCTAAAATTCGGGAACTCCCGACCCCGAGTTGTAACGGGCCAGGAAGTTTGAGGGCTTTTTGAAAGCTAAGTGAAAGTTTATAGAAAGAAAGACGAAAGCAGGATCGGCCGGATGCGTGGCCTTTGAATGAGTGCGGGATAAATCCTACTGAATATTGCCGGGTTTCTCACCTTGCGTGAAGAGACCCCCTTCAACCCAGGATGGTTTACGATAGCGCCCATGCTGCAAGATCTAGACCAACTCGCCGCCCGCATTGGGCAACTGGTGCAACGCACCCGCCAACTCCACGCAGAGCGTGACGCGTTGCGCCAACGCCTGAATGACACCGAAGCTGAGCAGCGTGTGCTCAAGCAACGCGCCGCCGAGCGCGAAGCCGAGATCGTCACGCTGCAGAGCAAGCTTCAGGATCATGACGGCGCGGTCACCGCCATGCTCGAGCAAGCCCAGCAGGCTGAAGTCTCGCTGCGTGAACAACTGGCCCGCGAAACCTCCGAGCGCCAGTCGCTCGAATCGCGTTTCTCTGCCCGTGAAAGCGAATTTCAAGGCAGCCTGCAGACCCGCGACACCGAATTACAGCGCTTGCGCGTGGCCGCCGCATCGGCCCGCGAGCGCATTGACGCCGTGCTGGCCCGCCTGCCGGGCGCACCGTCTGGAGAGCAACACTGATGGAACGCGTAGATGTCACCATACTGGGGCGCGACTATTCCCTGGCGTGTTCCGCCGAAGAGAAGCCGACGCTGCTGGCCGCCGTGCGTCATGTGGACCAACTGATGCTGCGCATCCAGGGCACGGGCAAGGTCTCCAGCAACGAACGCATCGCCGTGATGGCCGCTTTGCAGGTCGCTGGCGAACTGCTCGCCATGAAAGCGCCCGATGGTCCCCTGGGCGGTTTGGCGGTCGGCGACTTCAAGCGTAGAATTGAGGACATGAACGCAGTACTCGATGACGCCTTGTCGGGTCAGGAAAAACTGCTCTAACCGTTCATAAAGCAGTATTCAAGTATTTTCAGTTTGTCCCTGCCGTGTCCGTGACTAGGCCATACATTCTCTGAACCTATGTCTTTTGGCATATTGGTTGCGGGAGTGCAGAGCTGGAGTGATCGTCTCCCGTAGACGAACCCGACGCTCTTCGGAACGCGACCACCTTGAACCTCAGGGTTCGAGATGCCGGCCTTGACGGCACAGGCGGGGCATCTATCCCAGCGGGCCTGCCATGAGAGCAGGTCCGCCCCGGGCGCCTCACCACTCCCCCTTCGTCCTCCCTCCTAGGACCAGTCCATGTTCAAACACCCTGTTTTCTCGCTGACCAAACTCGGCGCGGCGTGCGCAACCGTGGCCGCCCTGAGCGCTGCGCCGATCGCGCATGCGCAGACCCAGGCGCCCGCAGCCGCTACCGAAGCGGCCGCCAGCCGTGCGCCGGAGCTGACTCTGCAGGCCAATGCGTCTTCCGAGGTCAAGCAGGACACGGTCCGAATTTCCCTGTCCGCCGAAGTCGAGGCGCCCGACCAGCCCACCGCGGGCAAGAAGCTGAGCGCCGCTCTGGATGACGTGGTCAAGCGCGCGCGTGACGTCAAGGGCGTGGAAGTGCGCACTGGCAGCTACAACGTCTGGCCGAACACTTCCAGCAAAGGCAAGATCGGTTCCTGGCGCGGCCAGGGCGAAGTGATCCTCGAATCCAAGGACTTCGAAGCCGCCGCCGCATTGGCTTCCAAGCTGTCCGACAAGACCGCCATCTCCAACATCGGCTTCCTGCTGTCGCGCGAAGTGCGCGAAGCCGAAGAGCGCAAGCTGCTCAAGGAAGCCGCGCAAGCCTTCAAGGACCGCGCGCTGGCTGCGGCCAACGCCTTCGGTTTCTCGGGCTACCGCCTGTCCAAGCTGGAACTGGGCGGTTCCGGCGGCCCGGTGCCGATGCCGCGCATGATGGGAGCCGCGGCCATGTCCAAGGACGCCTCGGGTGGCTACAGCTCGGACGTGCCGCTGCAATCGGGCAACGTCACGGTCAGCATCGCGGTCAACGGGACGATCGTTTTGCAGTAAGGCTGAACATGATGGCGCCCAGGGCGACCATCGGCACGGACAGCCACTGTCCCATGCTCAAACCGCCCGCGAGCAGGCCCAGGAAATTGTCCGGCTCGCGGGTGAATTCCACCAGGAAGCGGAACGTTCCGTAACCCATCAGGAAGAGCCCGCTCACCTGTCCCAACGGGCGCGGCTTGCTCGAAAACCACCACAGCAGCGCAAACAGCACAATGCCTTCCAGGCCCAGCTCATAGAGCTGCGAGGGGTGGCGCGCCAGGCCGTCGCCGCTGCCCGGAAACACCATGGCCCACGGCACGTCGGTGGGCCGGCCCCAGAGCTCGCCATTGATGAAGTTGCCCAGGCGGCCGAAGCCCAGCCCCAGCGGAATCAGCGGCGCGATGAAATCGCTGACCGCGAAGAACGGCAGCTTCTTCTTGCGTGCGAACAACAGCATCACCACGATCACCCCGATCAGGCCGCCATGGAACGACATGCCGCCCTGCCACAGGTACGCCACTTCCAGCGGATGGGACAGGTAATAGGACGGCTTGTAGAACAGCACATAGCCCAGCCGTCCGCCCACCACCACGCCCAGCACGCTATAGAAGATCAGGTCTTCCAGGTCCTTCACGTTCAGCGATGTGGTGTGGCCACTGGTGATGCGCCGGCGTCCCAGCAGGTACACCAGGGCAAAGCCCACCAGGTACATCAGTCCGTACCAATGGATGGCTAGCGGCCCGATCTGCAGGGCGACGGGATCAAATTGGGGATATTGCAGCATGTTCTGCCCGACACAATGAAGTTGAATGATAATAACCGGCGAGCATTGAAGATTCGCACGCAAGCGAGCCAGCTTCCCCCGGGGCGGTCGTCATGTCCGAGCCCCGGCGGCCGACAGGAGACAGACCATGCCGCACAATGAACGTTCCCGCCACATCACCCACGGTGTCGCGCGCGCACCCAACCGCGCCATGTACTACGCGCTGGGCTATCAGGAAGCCGACTTCGAGAATCCCATGATCGGCGTGGCCAACGGCCATTCGACGATCACGCCATGCAATAGCGGCCTGCAGCGCCTGGCCGACGCCGCCATCGAGGCCATCCGCGCCTCTCGCGCCAATCCCCAGGTGTTTGGCACGCCCACCATTTCGGACGGCATGTCCATGGGCACCGAGGGCATGAAGTATTCATTGGTGTCCCGCGAAGTCATCGCCGACTGCATCGAGACCGCGGCGCAAGGGCAGTGGATGGACGGCGTGGTGGTGATCGGCGGTTGCGACAAGAACATGCCGGGCGGCATGATCGCGCTGGCGCGTACCAATGTGCCCGGCATCTATGTCTATGGCGGCACCATCAAGCCGGGCCACTACAAGGGCAACGACCTCACCATCGTCTCCGTCTTCGAGGCGGTGGGCGAATACACCATGGGCCGCATGCCCGAAGAAGACTTCAAGCAGATAGAGAAATGCGCGATTCCGGGGTCGGGATCCTGTGGCGGCATGTACACCGCCAACACCATGAGCTCCGCGTTCGAAGCCATGGGCATGAGCCTGCCGTACTCCAGTACCATGGCCAACGAGGACGACGAAAAGGTCGCCTCCGCGGCCGAGTCGGCGCGCGTGCTGGTCGAGGCGGTCAGGAAAGGGCTGCGCCCGCGCGACATCATCACGCGCGAGTCCATCGAAAATGCGGTGTCGGTCATCATGGCCACGGGCGGCTCCACCAATGCCGTGCTGCACTTCCTGGCGATTGCGCATGCTGCGGAAGTGCCGTGGACCATCGACGACTTTGAGCGCATCCGCAAGCGCGTGCCGGTGCTGTGCGACCTGAAACCGTCTGGCAAGTATGTCGCCACCGACCTGCATCGCGCCGGCGGCATCCCGCAAGTCATGAAGCTGCTGCTCAATGCGGGCTTGCTGCATGCTGACTGCATCACCATCACCGGCAAGACCATCGCCGAGACCCTGGCGGGTGTGCCCGATGCGCCCAGGGCGGACCAGGACGTCATCATGCCGTTGGACCGCGCGCTGTATCCGCAGGGCCATCTCGCCATCTTGAAAGGCAATCTCTCGCCCGAGGGCTGCGTTGCCAAGATCACCGGCCTGAAGAACCCAGTCATCACGGGCCCGGCGCGCGTCTTCGATTCCGAGGATGACGCCATGGCCGCCATCATGGCGCGTGAGATCCGCGATGGCGATGTGGTGGTCATACGCTACGAAGGACCGAAGGGCGGTCCCGGTATGCGCGAGATGCTCGCGCCTACCTCCGCGCTGGTTGGCCAGGGGCTGGGCGAAACGGTAGGGCTGATCACCGATGGACGCTTTTCCGGCGGCACCTGGGGCATGGTCGTGGGCCATGTCGCGCCGGAAGCATTCGTGGGCGGTCCCATCGCGCTGATCCGCGAGGGCGATTCGGTTACCATCGATGCCCACAAGCTGCTGTTGCAGCTCAATATCAGCGACGAAGAAATGGCGGCTCGTCGCCAGGCCTGGGTGCAGCCCCGGCCACGTTATACACGCGGTGTGCTTGCCAAATTCGGCAAGCTCGCCAGCACCGCGAGCCGTGGGGCCGTTACCGATGCATTTGAAGAGTAGTCTGTTGTTGGCCGCCGCCTGCGTCCTGGGCGTGGGGGCGGCGCAAGCGCAAACCACCGGGTTGGACCTGGCCAAGAACAAGGCCTGTATGGCCTGCCACCAGGTCGAAGCCAAGCGCGTGGGGCCGCCGCTCAAGAGCGTGGCCGAACGCTATGCGGGGCAGGGCGACGCCATGGTCGACTACCTGGCAGGCAAGATCCGCGGCGGCGGCCGCGGCGCCTGGGGTGCCGTGCCCATGCCCGCGCAAACCCAGGTCAGCCCGGACGATGCCCGCGCGCTGGCCGAATGGATCTTGTCGTTGGCGCCACCCAAGCAGTAGTCTAGTTCTCTCGCGCCCCGCGCATGCAAGCCCGGGGGCGCTTGGCCGCAGTCCGCGGCCGTCTATCAGGAAGGAATCGTCATGGCAGAACAACCCTCTCCGGGCAACGAAGTCGCCGTACTCGGCGGTGGCTGCTTCTGGTGCGTCGAAGCGGTGTTCACCGAGCTGCGCGGCGTTAAGAGCGTGCTGCCCGGCTACAGCGGCGGCCATGTGGACAACCCCAGCTACGAACAGGTCTGCGGGAAGAACACCGGGCACATCGAAGTGGCCCGCATCGAGTTCGACCCCGCCGAACTGTCCTACAGCGATTTGCTGCGCGTGTTCTTCGCGACCCACGATCCCACCACCCCTGGGCGCCAGGGCAACGACGTCGGTCCGCAATATGAATCCGCCATCTTCTGGCAGAACGAAACGCAGCGCGAGCAGGCGCAAGCCGTCATCGCCGAGGTCGACGCGCAGAAAGTCTATGACGCGCCCATCGTGACCCGTGTGTTGGCACCGGCCACGTTCTGGCAGGCCGAGGACTACCACAGCAACTACTTCGCCCTGCATCCCGAGCAAGGCTATTGCCAGTTCGTGATCGCACCCAAGGTCACCAAATTCCGCAAACAGTTCCAGGACAGGCTGCAGAAGTAGCAGGCAAAAAAAAACCTCACCAGAGGTGAGGTTTCAAAGCCAGCGCCGATGCTGAGCACCGGGCGCTGGCGGGGGAAGTCTTTATTCGACAGTCTTCACCACGCCGCGGCGCATCTGGTCCAACTCGATCGATTCGAACAGGGCCTTGAAATTGCCTTCGCCAAATCCATCGTTGCCCTTGCGCTGGATGATCTCGAAGAAGATCGGGCCGATCTGGTTTTCCGTGAAGATCTGCAGCAGCAGGCCGCCGCCGGGGGCGCCGTCCAGCAGGATGCGGTTCTTCTGCAGGCGCGCCACGTCCTCGCCATGGTTCGGCAGGCGGCGGTCCAGCAGTTCATAGTAGGTTTCCGGCGTATCCAGGAACACCACGCCGTTCTGGCGCAACGCTTCGATGGTGCCGTAGATGTCTTCCGTGGACATGGCGATGTGCTGGATGCCTTCGCCGCGGTACAGGTCCAGGTATTCCTGGATCTGGCCCTTCTCCTCGGTGCCTTCCTCGTTGATCGGAATGCGGATGTTGCCGCAAGGCGAGGTCATGGCCTTGGACTTCACGCCCGTCACCTTGCCTTCGATGTCGAAGTAACGCACTTCGCGGAAGTTGAAGAGGCGTTCGTAGAACTCCGCCCACTCAGCCATGCGGCCCTTGTGCACGTTGTGCGTCAGGTGGTCCACCAGCGTCAGGCCGGCGCCGCGGTGATGCAGGTCGGCCTGGGCGTTCTGGGGATCCACGGGCACGAAGTCCACGTCATAGATGCTGATGTCACCAATGCCGCCGTGGCCGTCCTTGCCGCTCCAGCGGTCCACCAGATAGATCAGCGAATCGCCGATGCCCTTGATCGCAGGGATATTCAGTTCCATCGGGCCGCTGTGGGAATCGAAACCCCAAGCTCCCAGTTCCAGTGCGCGCTTGTAGGCGGCGTTGGCGTCCTGCACGCGAAAACCGATCGCACAGATCGACGGGCCATGCAGGCGCGCGAAACGCTGGGCGAAGGAATCCGGCTCGGCGTTGATCAGGAAGTTCACGCCGCCTTGGCGGTATAGGGTCACATCCTTATGGCGGTGTTTGGCGATGGCCTTGAAGCCCAGCAGTTCGAACACCTTACGCAGCGCGGCGGGGTCCGGCGCGGCATATTCAATGAACTCGAACCCGGCGGTACCCATCGGGTTGTCCCAGGGTTGGAAAGCGCTGCTCATAAGTCTGCTCCCTTGCATCGTTTTTCAGCACGACTTGTTCTTCAAGTCTAGACGGAGATTGTAGGAAGGAACGACGGGCAGACAATTGCAAACATGTCGCGAAAGCAGGTAGATTGAGCAATAATATTGCCGTATGGAAAACATTAAGGGCTGAAAATGTCTGACATTGAGCTAGATAGGACAGATGTACGGATTCTGGCCGAATTGCAGCGGGACGGGCGTCTGAGCAACCAGGAGCTGGCCGACCGGGTGTCGCTATCGCCCAGTCCCTGCCTGCGAAGGGTGCGGCGCCTGGAAGAGAAGGGTTTCATCAAGAAGTACGTCGCTCTGATCGACGCCGGTAAGGTAGGCTTGGGTCTGCTTGCCTACGTCAACATCCGCTTGAACAAGCACAGCGGATCCAGCCATGCGCCCATGAGCGACTTCGCCCGGGATGTGCAGCTCTGGCCGGAAGTGGTCGAGTGTTACGCCATGTCTGGCGACATGGACTACCTGCTGCGCATACAGGTCGCCGACTTGGCGCATTTCTCCCGCTTTGCCATGGACACGCTGATGCGCCACCCTGCCGTGGTCGACATGCGCTCGTTCTTCGCGCTTCAGCAGATCAAGGAGACGACGGAGCTCAGACTCTAGTCGTCGGGCATGTGGCAAACCAGTGACGCGCGACTCTATATAGGGAGACGGGAAGGGGGATGGCCGGTGCCTTCTAGCTGGCAGAGGTCTTTCCCTGTGGAGTGCTCCCTGTATATATAGAGGCTTCTCCGATGCCGAACGATTCTTGCGGACGTGAGGTGAGGGTGGCTTGAACGCCGTATGGTCCGGCCCTCTATATGTAGGCAGTGGAGCGCATGGTGGCTCGATTACGCTATGCGTCCCCCGAAATCTTCATCTCTTTGAAAAATAGGTGTCACCTTCCTGGCGCAAGCAAAATTCCGTGCTATAGTCTCGCTCCTTCGCGATTCGGGCAGTTTTCGAGACGCGAAGCCAAGCAAGCGCAACAGGTCAGCACGGGTAACCCAGCCGGCCTGCCGCCAGGGGATCAGAAATGAAAGCCCGGTGGTTATTGCAGAGATTGCAGCAAATCAGGCCGAGGCCAGTTGCGCAATTCGCAAAAATCGTGCTATAGTCTTGGGCTTGGCTGGTGATTCAAATAAAGGGTTTACCCTGATATCGCCAGCCACCTGAGCAGTAACCGGCCCCTGGATTTCAGGGCTGCGCCAGAAGCGAAAGCCAAAGGTTGCGGGGTTGCAAGATAGGATGCAAATTAGGCAAGAGCCGGTTGCATAATCTGCAAAAGTCGTGTTATAGTTTCAGGCTTGGCAGTTGCCGAAAACTTAGGGTTAACCCTGATATTTCGATAGCTGCTAAAGAGAGGCAGACCTGAAGAGGTCGCAGGCGGGAAAGCGAAACGAAGGATGTGACGCTGACTTGACAAGCGATAAAAACTTCTTCATAATCTCGTTTCTCTGCTGCAAACAACGCAGCGCCAGCGAAAGCGGCGCAGCGAAGTGGGCAGGCAGTAAGTAGTACCGAATTCAGCAGTACCGCTCTTTAACAATTAAACAACCGATAAGTGTGGGCGCTTGATGCGAGTGCATAGTGACTTCGGTCACAAGCACAATGAAATC